>CANQNB010000053.1 GCA_947625065.1 uncultured Clostridia bacterium
GATGATCGCCCAGCTCTCCGCCTCCTGCGTGGATGAGGATCTTTTGCGCAGGAGCGCCGAGGATGTCGACGTCATGCTCGCCCAAAAACTCGGCGACCTCGCCTTTCTCCTCGAGGAGTACCACGCCTTCCTGCGCGACAAGGGGATGCTCGACGAAAACGGCTACCTCGCTCTCCTTCCCTCCGCGCTCGCGGCGGGATGCGCGGGGACGAACGTCATCTTTTTCGCCTTTCCCTCCTTCACGCGGCAGGCGAGGGAGGGGATCCGCGCGGCGCTCACCTGTGCCCGCAGTGTGACGGGCATCTTTTTGGACGGCGAGGAGGAATTCTATACGGGGGAAGCGGCGGCGGAATTTACCCGCGTCGCGGAGGAGTTCGGCGCCGTGGAGCGTAGGTCCGTGCCCACCTCGCTGGGCGGCGCGGCGCGCGCGATGCACCATTGCCTGTTCTCCGCGGACCGCCCTTCTCACCGCATCGGAGGGGGGCATGTCCGCGTCATGACCCCTTCGGACGAAAATTCGGAGATGGAGACGATCGCCGCGCACATCAAGCGGCTGACCCGTAAGGAGGGACTTCGTTACAGGGACATCGCCGTCTTCGTCTCGGGGCAGGAGTACCTTCTCGCGGCGAAAAAGGCGTTTGAGGCGTTCCGCATCCCCTACTATGCCGACGTCAAGCGGACCTTCTCGGAGCACCCCTTCTGCACCTTTGTGCTCTCCGTGCTCGAGGGGGTGGCGGACGGCGTTCTCCCCGATGAGGCGGACGACATCGCCTCCTCCGTCTACTTCGGCGACGGCGGAAATTACCGCAACTATCTGCGGCGGTTCTGCGCCTTCCGCGGCGGGGTCACCCGTGCAGTGCGGGAGGAAGAGGAGCTCCGGGGGGACTTCGGCAGCCGCGAAGTTTTGCTCGCCTGCCGCGAGAGGATGAACGGCGCGCTCAAACTTTTCCGCGCGAGGGGGATGACCGGGGCGCAGTATGCGGAGGCGATCGCCGCCCTGTGGAAGTTTGTGGACGGGGAGACAGTCACCGAGCAGCTCAGAGAGGAGCTCCCCGCGGACGAACGAGCCTTTTTGGAGATCGCACCCCTTTGGAACATTCTCCGCGAGACGGAGGAGGTCGTCGGGGAGGCATTCTTCAAGCCGCGGGAGTTCTCCCGCCTTCTGCGCAGCGGGCTCGAGGCGCTCTCCGTCGATCTCTTGCCCCAGCGCGCCGATGCGGTGTTCGTGGGGGACGTGACCGACAGCAAGATCTGCCGCGTGAAGGCGCTCTTCTGCGCAGGGCTCACCGATGCCGTTCCCCGCGTCTCGCAGGATACCGCCGTCATCACGGACGACGAGATCGCCCGCCTCGGCAGGCTGCAGGTGGAGATCGACCCCGCCATCGCGGTCGTCAATGCCCGTGCGCGCGAGGCGTTCGCCCTCAACCTCTGCGCCTTCTCGGAGGACATCTTTTTGAGCTGTCCCACCCGGCTCAAGGGGAAGGAGGCGGCGCGCAGCGAGATCTTCTATTACATCGAGAAGACGTTCGACGTGGCACCCATGCCCGAGGTCTTCCCTTACGATTGCAGTGAATTCGCCCCCGCGATGCTCGCATTCTTCCGCGAGACGGACGCGCTCGGAGGGGAGAAGGACGCCGCGACCGCCTACGAACGCATCCGCCGCTTTTCCTCCGTGAGGGAGGCGCTTCTGCACCCTGCCCGCGCCGATTGGGAGGCGACCGATCCCGCCGCCCTGCGCGACGGCAGTTCCAAGCCCGCGACGGCGGAAGCCGCACGGCTGTGGCTGATGCGCGAGCTCTCTCCCACCGCGATGGAGGACTACTTCGACTGCCCCTACAAGGGGTTCGCCATGCGCGCCCTCCGCGTCGAGGAGACGTCGGGGAGATCGGTGCTTGGTTCGGCGGATGCGGGCTCCTTTGTCCACACCGTGCTCGAGCGCACGGCGAAGTTCTTCAACGCGATCGCGGACGAAGGGGAGTGCCGCGCCCTTGCCGAAGAGATCGCCCGCGCCCTCTTGCAGGAGCCTGCCTATGCCGCCCTCACGGACACCCCCGCGGGGAACTACACGGCGGAGCGGCTCATCGGGGAGGCGGTCGAAGTCGCTGCGGTCTGCCACAGTCAGCTCACCCGGTCGAAATACCGCGTGCGGGCGACCGAATATTCCGTCTCCCTGCCCGCCCTCGGGCTCGGGGGGAAGACCGACCGCGTGGATGAGAGCGGCGATCTCGTGCGGGTCATCGACTATAAGACGGGCGCGATCGACGACAGCCCCGTCGCCTACTACACGGGGCGGAAGCTCCAGCTCGAGCTCTATCTTAGTGCGGCGGCGGAAGGCGGCAGGGCGGCGGGCGCCTTCTACTTCCCCGCGGCGGACGACCTCTGCGCGGAGGGGGAGAACAAATTCTGCATGAAGGGGTTCTATTGCAAGGACCCCGAAGTTGTGGAGGGGCTCGACACCGGGCGCGGAGAGGGGAAGAGCGAGATCTTCGAGAGCGGCACCCGCGACAAGGCGCTGCCGCGCGAGAAGTTCGAACACTTTTTGGGCTACGCCTCCCTCGTCCTCCAAGGGGCGCGGGAGGAACTGGCTGCGGGCAACATTTCCCCCTCGCCGTATGACGGCGCGTGCACCTATTGCAAGCTCAAAGGGATGTGCGGTTTCGTCAGGGAACCGAGGAAGGAGAAGAACATCAAGCCCGCCGAGATCGCGGACATCGCGGCTTGCTGTGAGCAAAAGGAGGACACCCATGTCTGAGGAGACCCTACAACAGAGGGCGGCGATCGGGGCGCGCGGCAAGACCATCGTCTCCGCTTCGGCGGGGAGCGGAAAGACGCGCGTCATGGTGCAGCGCATCGCCTCACTCGTCGCCGACGAGGGGAAGGACGTGCGCAGGATCCTCGCCGTCACCTTCACCAATAAGGCGGCGGCGCAGATGAGGGAACGCATCCGTTCGAGCCTCCTCGACCGCATGGCGACCGCAGACGAGGAGACGCGCCGCATCTTGCGCGACCGCATCAGGGCGCTCCCGACCTCCGACATCTCCACCATCCACGCCTTCTGCGGACGGCTCATCCGCACCTATTTCTACCTGCTCGGCATCGATCCCGCCTTCCGCATCGTCGGGGAGGACGACGCCGAGGGCATGTCCCTCTCCGCGCGCGCGCTCGACCGCACCTTCGAGGACGGCTATGCCGAGGGGGACGCCGATTTTGTCTCCCTGCTCTCCGTCTACTTCCGCAAGAAGAACGACGGCAGACTCAGAAAGACGGTCACCTCCCTGCTCTCCGCGGTGCGCGGGCAGAGCGATTACCGCGAAATTTTGCAGACGATCGCAGAGGGCGGCGAGGACAAGTTCGGCGAGGCGGTCGCGCTCATCAGCGGGGAGATGAAGCGGCTCGCGGAGAACGTGCTTAAAAAGCTCGGCTATCTCGAAGAGGAGATGGAGGAGGCGCCCGCCAAGGTGAAGGAATTCGCCGCCTCCATCCGCAGAGCCAATGAGAACATTCTCGCCGCGGAGGACGTCTTCGCCATGGGAATGATGTCGCACGGCATCAGCCGCAGCCCCGCGCGTTCGGCGAAGCAGGCAGAGGAGATCAACCTGCTCATCACGCGGCTCGCCGTCCTCGCCGATCAGACCAAAAAGAATATCTATCAGAAGATCGGGGAGTACCATGTCCGAGATGAAGAGCTCGCGCGCTACGAAGACGCCCGTCTCCGCGCCGCTTCGCTCGCCAAGCTCGTGCTCCGCTACGACGACGCCTTTGCGGAGGTCAAGCGGGATGCGGGGGTGCTCGATTACGGCGACCTCGAGCACTTCGCCCTCCGCCTTCTCTCCATGCCCGAGGTGCTCTCCTCCCTCCGCGAGAAGTACGAATATGTCTTCGTCGACGAATACCAGGACGTCAACCCCATGCAGGAGAAGATCCTCACCGCCATCGGGGGCGGCGACGTCTTCCTCGTGGGCGACGAGAAGCAGGCGATTTACGGCTTCCGCGGGAGCAAGTCGGAGTACTTCCGCAACAAGACGGAGGACTACGCCCTTTCGGGCAACAGCCTCTGCCTGTCCGCCAATTTCCGCTCGGCGGAAAACATTCTGAGCGCGGTCAACACCGTCTTTTCTGCCGTTCTCGGGGAGGACTACACTCCCATGGAGGGGGGCGCGGTCTACGGCGGCTACCGCGGGGAGGTGCTTCTGCACGAGCTTGCGGAGGAAGAGGAGGAGCCCGTGGGCGAGCGGGGGGTCTACTCCGTCTGTGCCGCCGAACATGCGCCCTCGAAGAACCGCCTCGCCCGCAAAGTCGCGCAGATCGTCGAGGAGGAATGCGGCAGGCGGCAGCACCTCGGCAGGCAGGTCTTCGATGCCGACATGACAGTCAATGAGGGGGGCATGTCCAAGAAGGGGGGCATGCGCGATGTGTCTTACGGCGACATCGCCGTGCTCGTGCGCAAGAACACGAAGGCGGCGGGCGCGATCGTTGCTGCCCTCTCGGAGAGGGGGATCCCCGTCACCGCTTCGGCGGAGGTGAACATCTGCGACTATTTCGAGGTCCGCCTCCTCACCGATTGGCTCGAACTCATCGACGACCCCGAACAGGACATTCCGATGGCGTCTGCCATGCTCTCCGCGCTCGGCGGGTTTTCGGACGGGGAGCTCGCGCACATCCGCCTCGTCGCGGGGCAGGGCGGGAGTTTCCGCGCCGCATGCGCACTCTACCGAGAAAGGGCGGAGGACGACCCTGTCGTCCTCAAACTCGCCCGCTTTTATGAGCGTCTCGCGCACTACCGCGCCCTTGCACGGGTGCGTTCGGCGGCGGAGATGATCGTCCTCCTTCTCGCCGACGGCATCGAGGCGCAGATCGCGGCGAAGGGGGACAGCGCCAATCGTCTCGCGCGCGTGCGCCGCCTCATTGCAGAGAGCGAGGGGAGCGGCAGCGTCCACGCATTTCTGCGCCGCCTGAGCGACTGCGACTATCAGGTGGATTTTTCGGAGACGGGAGGGGAAAACGCCGTGCACGTGCTCACCATGCACGCCTCCAAGGGGCTCGAATTCCCCGTCGTCATCCTCACCGAGCTCGACGAGGAGTTCCGCGCGCCCGACCATGACGACGTGATGTGGACGGACGACTTCCACATCGCCCCCCGCGCCGTCGACCCCAAGAGAGGGGTGTACTGCGACACCGTCCTCCGCCGCGCGGCGGCGATCAGCGAGAGACGGGCGACCCTTGAGGGGGAGCGCAATCTGCTCTACGTCGCCATGACGCGCGCTTGCAGCCGCCTGCACATGATCTTCGAGAAGAAGGACAATGCGGACGAGGAGGACGAGCGGTTCAGCTATGACCCCGGCGAGGCGAGGCGGCTCTCCGATCTGATCCCCAAAAGACAGCTTTTGCGCTTCGTCGCCCCCGCCGGGGAGGAGACGCGGGAGGGGGAGACGGAGGCGGTCGCTGCCGCACACCAGCCGGACAGCGAGATGATTTGTTCCATCCTCCGCGCAGGGGCGCCCTATGCCCACGAGGAGAGCACCGTGATCCCCGTAAAGGACTCTGCAACGGGGTTGATGAAAAAGATGGGTACCATGTCTGCGACAGAGCTTCTCGGATTCCACACCGAAGAGGAGGATACCATGTCCGAAGAGAAGGTGGAACTTGCGGACATGGATGCCTCGTTTGACGTGCAGACGGGGCTCGCCTACCATGCCTTTTTGGAACATATCGTCTTCGGAAAGGGCGCGAAGGAGGAGCTTGGACGCATGCGCGAGGAGAAGATCCTCCCCGGGGAACAGCTCGCCCTTCTGAATGAAACGCGGCTCGACGCCATCCTCGCGATGCCATGCCTGCGTTCGCTAGGGGGCAAGCGGCTGATGCGCGAACAGCGCTTCCTCGTCAAGTTCCCCGCGCGCGAATTTTCGGAGGTATACGGCGGGACGGCGGCGGAGGACGGCGTCATCTTTCAGGGCGCGCTCGACCTGCTCGTCGAGGAGGAAAAGGGGAAGCGGTACACCCTCATCGACTATAAGTTCTCTTCGCATACGGACGAGGAGATCCGCGCCCGCTACGCCGTGCAGATCAAACTCTACAAAAAGACGGTGGCGCGGATCACGGGCGCACCCGAGGAGGGGGTCTCGGCGCGCATCGTCAACATCGCGCGGTGCCGTGCGATCCCGATGTGACGCCCTTCGCGCAAAACCGTCAAAAAAAACCAAAAGGCGGCAGAGCAAACGGGAGAAGATTGGACGGGAGCTTTGCCATGCACATTTTCGAACAGATCATTTCCTCCTTTTCGGGCATTCCGCCGTGGGTGACCATCCTTCTCTTGCCCGCCCTCTTTCTCGTCTATGCCGTGCTCACCGCCCTCTTCGGCGGACGGGCGTCCTACCCCTTTGTGCTGTGCGCGGGTTGTGCGATCGAGGGGATCATGACGTGTGCGTACGGGGCGGCAGCTGCCGTCTTTGCCTGCGGCGCTTTCGCGCTCTTCGCCGCGATCGTGCGCCTTCTCTATCTGTTGCCGCGCATCGGGAGAAACCGGGAGCCGCGCAGCTATCGCATCCTCCGGCAGATGGCGCGCGCAGAGGCGGGAGGTGAAGGGTTCGAAGTTCCCATCAAAACGTGCGCGTATGAGGACGCCGCCCGCGTGACCGTGAATGACCGCGGCATGAAGCTCTCCCATGCCGAGGAACTCCTCAGCCGTCTGCGCCGCGCTTCCCTCACACCGCCCGACCGCCTCGAAGCGGATGTGCTCGCACGCACGCTGCAGGGATGGGGCGAGAGAGCGCTCTCTGAGGAGGAGACCGCGCTTCTCAGTGACAGCCTCACAACGCTTCTCAAACTGTGCGCCAAATACAAGCTGTAATTATTTCGAAATTCATCTAAATAACTAAAAAATGCCAGTTTATATGAAAAACACGGTCAAAATGACCGTATTTTTCATTATTTCGATAAAGTTCAAAATTCATCGTTCGTGCGTTGTGAGGGTGTTTGCGGCGAGTTCGAGGAGCTTTCCCGCCCGCCTTGCCGACTGCAAAACGGCAGGGGTGATCTCCTCTCCCGTCGCGGCGATGAGCCCGCCTTTTGCATCGAAGACGCTCCGCCGCACGTGCCGTCCGAGCAGGTCGGTCCTGTCCATCGCCTGCTCCGAAGGGGGCGCCTCCGCGGGGGTCGCGTTTTCCGCGGGGAGGGAAATTTCCTGCGTAGCCGGCTCCTTGGGGGAGGACTTTGCCCTGCGTGCGGGGCGCTCCGACTGTTTTGCCGCCGCATTTTTTTTCGCGCTGTCGGGGTAGAGGATGACCGTCTCCGCGATCGAGCAGAGTTCGGCAGGCGCGGCGGTCTCCCCGCCGTTCGAGATGACGAGCCGCGCTTCTTCCCCCTCGAGGAGAATGTCGGACACCGTTCCGAGCGATTCCCCCGTGTGAGAGAATACGGGCTTTCCGATGGGGGAGGGGGTGCCCGAGGGCTCGTCGAGGCGCGCCTTGCCTGCGATGACGGCGTCGTTTGCCGCTTTGATCGCCCGCACGGGCAGATAAAATTCTTCCTCCTCCCCGTCGGCGCAGACGAGGCAGGAGATCTTTTTGCAGCCTTGGGTCAGGCGGACGCCGGTGACATAGCCGTACGCCCTCCCGCCCGGTGAAAGTACGGGTTTTCCGATGAGTGTTGAAATTTGCATGTTCACCTCTCTGCGTTATGGTATTCCCCGCCCTCTGCGCCGCGCCGGGGATTTTTTGTGTGAATGGCGAAAATTTTGTCGCATTGCTCTCCGCTGCTTGCTTTCTTTGTTAATTTATTGTATAATACACATAAGGTGGATTATGAAGAAAGAGATCCCGAGAAGTTGGAGCTATGTCATCCTCGCCGCAGTCTATCTTTTGGCAGGCGGCGCGGGCGTGGGATTGTATGTTCTCTTGCCCCTCCCCATGTGGGCAGCCCTGCTCCTTGCCGACGTCGGCGCGACCGTCGTCACCTTTGCGTTCAGCCTGATCTTCGGCAACGCGTCCGTGTATGACCCCTATTGGAGCGTGCAGCCCATCGTCATCCTCGTGGGGTTTGCGATCTTCTTCCCCGCGACGGCTGCGGCGTATTTCGCGCTTGCGACGGTGCTTGTGTGGGGCGTGCGGCTCACCGCGAACTGGGCGTATACTTTCCACGGGCTTGCATATCAGGATTGGCGCTACACCATGCTCCACGAGAAGACGGGGAAGTGGTACCCCATCATCAACTTTGTGGGGATCCACCTCGTGCCCACCCTCGTGGTGTACGGCTGCGTTCTGCCCGCCGTGTACCTCTTCACCGAGGCGCCTGCATGGAACGCGGGGAGCATCGTCTTCTTTGCGGTTTCGCTCGTAGCTGTCGCCCTGCAGGGGACGGCGGATTGTCAGATGCATGCCTTCCGCAAGCGCAAGACGGGAGGATTTATCAGGAATGGCGTGTGGAAATACTCGCGCCACCCCAACTATCTCGGCGAGATCGTGATGTGGTGGGGGATCGGGCTCGGCGCCATCTGCGTGATGCCTCAGAATTGGTGGCTGCTCGCGGGCGCGGTGGCGAATACCTGCCTCTTCCTCTTTGTGAGCATCCCCATGGCGGACAAGCATCAGTCGCGCAAGGAGGGCTTTGAGGCGTATAAGCGGAACACCCGCATGCTTCTCCCCATCCCCAAAAAGCAGCGATAAATTGTCAGAAGAATGAGTTAAGGAAAGTTATAGAAAGAGCGCGCAGGCGGATCGCCTGCGCGCTCTTGACGTCATCGGAGGGTACCATGTCCGAGGAACACCCCCTACCTGTCGCGGTGGAGCCGCGACATCCTCCCCCCTCAAGTATAAGGGGGGAGGCGACACCCCCTCACCGCCCAATGGCGGAGCTCCCCCTCGAGGGGGAGCCAAGGAGTTTTACGGGTCATCCTGTCCGCGCGCACTATTGTCTACTAAGCGCGACACGAGCGGGCTCTGCCCGCGAAGTAGCGGAGGCGTAGCCGAAGCGAAGGATCCCGAAGTACGGAGTCCGATTCCTTGCCCTCCCCCTTATACCTGAGGGGGAGGGATGCCGTAAGGCAGGGAGGGGGTGCGTTCTAAAAATATGTCATGTTGAGCTTGTCGAAACATCACCTTATTTTTATAAAGCGGTGACCCTTCGACAGGCTACTTCGCGCTGCGCGCTCGTGTCGACCTTAGTCTACAATAGAAGCCTCGGTCGGACAGGGTGACGTGATTAGGGTCACGCCCTCGGAATGAGGGTGCGACCCCTTGGCTCCACCTTTGGGGGAGCTGTCACGCTGCCCTTGCGTGACTGAAGGGGTTCTGCTCATCTCAAAACCCCTTTCCCCCTCGCTAAGCTCGGGTACTTTCCCCAGAGGGGACAGCAAGGCTCATCCCTCCCCGTCCAAGCTCGTCATCCAGCGTCCCATATAATGGCTTTTATCGCCCCCACACGCCCCTGTAGGGGATTTTTTGAAAAAAATAAAAAATTTCCGGAAAAAGTC
>CANQNB010000054.1 GCA_947625065.1 uncultured Clostridia bacterium
CTGCCGTTCTCCGATGGCGGAGGCGGCGTTCCGTCAGATGCTGAAAAAGCACAGGATCGCTTGGTACCGTATTTCGTCTGCGGGGCTGTCCCCCACGGAGGGGAGCCCCATGTCCGAACACGCGCGGCAGGCGCTCACCGAGGCGAACATTCCCTTCGACAGGAAATTCGCCTCCCGGAAGCTCACGCTCGAAATGATCGGGGAGGCAAGCGTCGTCGTCTGCATGACCTCCGCGCAACAGGAGGCGCTCAGAGACTTCCCCAACGTGACGAGCTTTCCCGCCCTCTGCGGAAGGGAGATCCCCGACCCGTACGGACAGGGGATCGACGCCTACCGCACGACACTGCGCGCGATCCGCGAGTGTCTTCCGAAGATCGCGCAGACGTGCTGTCCCAAACCCGAGGGATCGCCTCGGGACGAAAATTAAGATCATAGGAGAGATATTATGAAAATTGCGCTTGGGTCCGACCACGGCGGTCTGACCCTCAAAAACCAAGTCATTGCCTATCTTGAAGAGGCGGGTCACGAGGTCCATGACTTCGGGACCAAGACCTACGACTCGTGCGACTATCCCGACTTTGCCGTTGCCGCGGCGGAGGCGGTCGCAAGAGGGGAGTATGACCGTGGCATCGTCGTCTGCACGACGGGCATCGGCATCTCCATCGCGGCGAACAAGATCCCGGGGATCCGCTGTGCGCTGTGCACCGAGCCGCTCTCGGCAAAGATGACCCGTCTCCACAACGACGCGAACGTCCTTGCGCTCGGCGGGGCGTTCACGGGGGTCAATCTTGCCCTCGAGATCGTGCGCGTCTTTCTCGAAACACCCTTCTCGAACGA
This sequence comes from uncultured Clostridia bacterium, assembly GCA_947625065.1. Taxonomy (GTDB): domain Bacteria; phylum Bacillota; class Clostridia; order Christensenellales; family Borkfalkiaceae; genus Gallimonas. The sequence continues at coordinate 838 of CANQNB010000054.1, forward strand.
AGAAAAACACCAGCGCAGGATCGACAAGATCACGGAGATCGAGCGCAAATACAGCAAATAGCAGAGTATTATGTCTGACGTAGATCGTAAAATTTGCGCTCTGTCGGCATTGCGGAGGGGGAAATCATGAAAAATTCCGCTCTCAAAGAGAAGATCGTGGAGTCGCTCACCTCCATCCTTCCCATCGCCCTCATCATCCTCGTCCTCTCGCTCGTCTTCACGCCGGTCGACACGGGGACCTTCGTTCTCTTCTTTCTCGGGGTCATCCTGCTCATCTTCGGCATGGGGTGCTTTACGCTCGGGGCGGACATGTCGATGCTCGTGATCGGGGAGAAGATCGGTGCGACGGTCACGCGGACGGGCAAGATCTGGCTGGTCGCCCTCATCTCCCTCGTCATCGGGATCATTGTCACCGTCGCCGAGCCCGATCTGCAGATTTTGGCGCAGCAGGTCCCGTCCATCGCGGAGAAGACCTTTTTGGGAAACTACCTCCTCATTCTCACCGTAGCGGTGGGGGTGGGGATCTTCCTCATGGTCGCGATGCTGCGCATCATCCTCCACATCCGCCTCAACATCCTGCTCTTCGCCTTCTATTTTATCGCCTTTCTTCTGAGCATCTTTGTGACGCCCTCCTTTTGGGCGGTATCCTTTGATGCAGGCGGCGTCACGACCGGTCCGATGACGGTGCCGTTCATCATCTCGCTCGGCATGGGCGTCGCCTCCCTGAGAACGGGCAAGGGCGGGCAGGACGACTCCTTCGGTCTTGTCTCGCTCGCGAGCGTGGGACCGATCATCGCCGTTCTGGTGCTCGGGATCGTCTTCCGCATCGAGAATGTTCCGTATACGGTCGAGCCGTTGGAGAGGGTGACCGACACCCGCGGCGTGCTCCATTCCTATTTGTGGGGGCTTGCCGACCACGGCGTCGAGGTCGCGATCGCGCTCTCCCCGATACTCGTCTTCTTTTTGCTCTTCCAGATCTGCACGCGCTCCTTCCGTTTCAAACAGGTCATCCGCATCTTCATCGGCTTCCTGTATACATACGTCGGGCTCGTCTTCTTTCTGACGGGGGCGAATGTCGGCTTCATGCCCATCGGCAGGGAGATCGGCGCCGCGCTCGCAAGTCTTTGGGGAGGATGGGGGCTCATCCCCGTGGGGATGCTCATCGGCTACTTCGTCGTTGCGGCGGAACCCGCGGTGCACGTTCTGAACAAGCAGGTCGAGCGCATGTCGGCGGGCGCGATCACCGCCTCCTCGATGAAACGGGGGCTGTGCGCGGGCGTGTGCATCTCGCTCGGGCTCGCCATGACGCGCATCCTGACGGGGATCAACATCATGTGGATCCTTCTTCCGGGATATGCGCTTGCGCTGTTGCTCTCCGTCTTCACCCCGCCCGTCTTTACGGGCATCGCGTTTGACTCCGGTGGCGTTGCCAGCGGTGCGATGGTCTCCTCCTTCGTGCTCCCGCTCGCCATCGGCGCGTGCAATGTGCTCCATCCCGAGGCGATCATGACGCAGGCGTTCGGCTGTGTGGCGTTCGTTGCGCTCACGCCCCTCATTTCCATCCAGATCCTCGGGCTCATTTATCGGCACAAGACGCACCGCATCAAACGCAACTTCCTCTCCGTCGAGGAAAAGATCATCGAGTACGAGGTGGATTGATGCACGGCATGTTCAAAAAGAAAAAGAAGCCCTCGGCAAGCGCTGCGCCCGAGAAGGTCCGCTCCCAGCCGACGGAGAATACGGGGCGCATGAAGGCGCTCATCAGCGTCGTCGCCCTCGATGACGTCGACCGTCTGAAGGATATTCTCGACGAGAGCTCGGTGGGCATTTCCTACCGCTTTGCGGCAACGGGGACTGCGCATTCCGCCGTCCTCAACTATCTCGGGCTCGGGGAGACGGAGAAATCCGTCGTGCTCTCCGTCATTCCCGAGAGTGACGAGGAACTCATCATCAAGCGCATCCGCGACGGAATGTCGCTCTATCTTGTCGGCAGGGGGATCTCCTTTACCGTACCGCTTACGGGGATCTCCATGATCGTTGCGAACGGGCTCACCGCCGCAGCGGCGAACAGATCGGGAGGGGTCCATATCATGAAGTCGGAAGAGAGAAAGTACACATTGATCGTAGCCGCCGTTGCGGTGAACTTCGTCGACGCAGCCATCGAAGCGGCGAGGGGCGCGGGAGCGGTGGGGGGCACCATCATCCATGCGCGCTCCGTCAAAAATGCCAAAGCGCAGCAGTTCACGGGCTTCGCCTTGGCGCTTGAACAGGAGATCCTGCTCGTTCTCGTCAAAAAGGAGATCGCCATGTCCGTCATGACGGCGCTCTCCGAGTGCGTCGGCGCCAAGACGGAGGCGGGCGGCGTGATCTTTTCCGTCCCCGTCGACAGGACCGCGGGCATCTCCGTCGCAGAGGAGTCCGAAGGCAAGAAGAAGGAGGACTGAGGGTGGAGCATCTCATCCTGATCGGTGGCGGAGAGATCAAGAACCGCGAAACTCAGAAGATCGACGAATACCTCGCCTCCCTCGCAAGGGAGCGGGCGGGGGAACGGCGCGCCTGCGGGCTCTTCATCCCCACGGCGAGCCACGACTGCATGCCCTATTACAACACCTTCCACAAAGTCTATACGGGGATCTTCGGTCTCAAAACGGACGTTGCGCTCACCGTCGGCAGGGAGATCGACCCCGATAAGATGAAAAAGAAGTTCGACGCAGCGGACTTTCTGTACGTCGGAGGCGGCAACACCGTCTTCATGATCCAATCGTGGAAGGAGACGGGGCTGCTCGCTTACATCGAAGACGCCTACCGCCGCGGCGTTCCCATCGCAGGGCTCTCGGCGGGCGCGATCTGCTGGTTCGAGGAGATGTATTCCGATTCCGTCGTCGAAGGGGAATACCGCATGCACCGCGGTCTCGGCTGGGTAAAAGGAAAAATTTCTCCCCATTACAACGAGAGAATGCTTGACTTTGACCAAATCTTGTTGTATAATAAGAACTGCGCTTGGGGAATTGAGAACAATGCGGCTCTGGAGATGATCGGCGGCGAGCCGGTAAAGAGCATCTCTGCGGGCGGAAACGTGTGGTATCTCGACGGATCCTCAGGCAACAAGATGGTCAAAACCAAGTTTTGACGTGCGGGGTTTCATCTCCCGACTCGGCGCCCGTGCCGTGTAAAAATAGCGGGTTCATGCGGATGTGGCGAAACTGGCAGACGCGCAGGTTTCAGGTTCCTGTGGGAGACCATGCAGGTTCAAGTCCTGTCATCCGCACCACGACCAACCTAATTCGAACAGAGTCAGGTTGGTCTTTTTCTATGCGAAAAGCGAGGACAAGGACCGCCCTCGCTTGCTTTGTATTCTGTTGAATTGAAATTTATTTCTCCGGTTTTTCCAAAACAAACGAAAAACTGCCGCCGCTGCTTTTACCGTCCGATTCAATGATAATGTAAATTGTTTGATTGCCTGTAATCGTTTCGGTTTTTCCGTCGACCGAACCGTCGGTTTCAATTTCAAATAAGTTCAACTTTTCATCATTAAAGTCATAGAAAACTTTTATATTTCCCTCCCGAAGCGACGCTTCATAGGAGATCAATACCTTGTCTGCGCTATTCTTTTTCAAGTGCATGACATATGTTCCGCTAAAACTTTCAAATGAAACCGATGCTTGATTTGAGGTATTTGACCTTACCATCAGCATAGCATTATAACGGCTTACGTATTTATTTTCGCAAGCAGACAATGTAAAGCACAATGCCAAGATTACCGTTGTAATGATCACACTTACAATTTTTTTCATGATGCACTTCTCCAATCAATTGATATTCAGTATGTCATCCGCAGCGCTCAGCCGACGGTGCACAGCTTGCCCTTCAGAACATATCCTATTTTTTTGTAGCAGGCATTCGATGCGACATAGTCCGCATTGGTATAGAGCATGGGCGAATATCCCTCGTCCCTTGCCATCCTGGTGACTTCAAAGACGAGGTTTTCTGCATAGTGCCTTCTTCGGTGCGCCTCGCGCGTGTACACCAGACCCACGTTCGCCATGTCGCCGTTTGGTCTGAGACTGCACATCGCCACGCTCTCGCCCTCCGCATTTTCCCAGAAGAAGATGTCCCCGCTTTTGATCGCCTCTTCGCTCTTGCGGCGATAGACCTCGAGTTCTTCCCGATCGATCCCTGTTTCGCGATGGAAGAAGTCCGTCAGCTGCGTCAACTCATCGACGTTCTCCGCCGCGCATCTCCGCATGTTCCCATCGGCACGGATCGGCGGCTCCATGGGGTGCGGACAATCATAGGCGAATATATTCGTTTTCACTGAGAGGATCCTTCCGTCTTGCGCCGCGCGTTTGATAAAATCTTCGGAGAGATCATATTTCATGTTGAAAGTATGCTGCCCGTCGAGCAGACCGTTGTCTTTGACGAGCTCATAGGCGCTTTGCTTTTCTTCCTGTGTCGCATCATCCGCAGTCCAGATCCATACGGGATAGGGACTGCACGAATAACAGATGATCAGCCTTTTGTGGTCGGTCAGAAGCAAACGGCACTTTCCGCCGATGATCCGTGTGAGCACGGAAAAGGTGTATTTGTCCTTTTCGAGCAAGTTGCGGTCTCTTTCGTCTGCGAAATCATCAAAGTTATTTACAGTATTTTTATGTTTGAACAGACCCATGGTTTCCTCCGCGGGAAGGGTATTTCGCTATGAGAGCAGGGGAGAGGGGAGCCGATGCTTTAACTGTGCAGTCTGAAAAATTCGAGCGCGTATTCGATCTCGGGATCGTTCGGGCTGAGGAGGACCTTCATGGAGTTGATCCTTTCCCCGTCGAAGGAGCCGATGACGAGGATCAGGTTGTCATTTGAAGCCGCTTTGGACAGCGCGCGCAGGGTGAGACTGTCGATCACGAGCGTGAGCGCCTTTTCGTCCGTGAACTTTCCGTCTGAAAGGTACGAAAAGAACTTCCCCGAACTCTCTGCCAGCACCTCGATCTCCGAGTCGTCGCTGATCGTCGCTTCGAACAAATCGATTAGTTTTGCGGCATCCGTATGACAATAGTTGTAATATTGCCGATAGTCGATCTGATAGGCATGATAGAAGACATGAAAGTACCGGTAGGCGTCCTGCACGGTATAGGTCTCCTTCTCGCCGAGGATGTTCACGATCCGCTTCGCGACCGCATCGAAAAACGTCGGGTCGAAGGGGTATTTGAGACCCAAAGTCTCCTCCGCCCATGTCCTGTCGCAAAAGGCAGTTTTCTTGTTGAAAGCGCCGATGAACATCGTTTTACCAATCCTTGGCGGCGCGGTCGGCTTCCCGTTTGAGGTCGCGCTCGCGGAGCGCCTGCTTCTTGTCGTAAGTGTGTTTCCCCTTGCAGAGGGCGATCTCGACCTTCACGAGGGCATCCTTGAAATAGATCTTCAGCGGGACGAGGGTAAAACCTTTTTCGTTGACCCGTCCCACGATCTTGGAGATCTCGTCGCGGTGGAGGAGAAGTTTTCTGTCCTTGCGCGCATCGCGGGTGGAAAATGCGCCGCTCTTGTCGTAGAGGGCGATGTGCATGTTTTTGATGAAGATCTCGCCCCCGCGGATCTCGCAGAAGCACTCGCCGAGGGAGGCTTTTCCCGCCCGCAGCGACTTGACCTCCGCGCCTTCGAGGACGATGCCCGCCTCATATTTGTCGAGAATGAAGTATTCAAAGGAGGCGGATTTGTTGATCGCAATGATTTTCATAGCTCACCTTTCAAACGAAACAAGATCGAATTGCACGCGCCGCGAACCGAAGTCCACGCCCGCGACCTTCACCCGCACCTTCTGCCCGAGGCGGAAGGTGTTTTTGGTGCCGCGCAGCAGGAAGCGGTCACTCAGATATTCGTAGCTGTCATCGGGGAGGAGTTCGATGGGGAGGAACCCTTCCACGGTGTTGGCGAGCTCGGCAAAGAGCCCGAAGCCTGTGATGCCCGAGAGGACGGCGTCGTATTCCTCGCCGATCTTGCCGTGCATGTATTCGGCGATATAGAGGGCGTCGACGTCCCGCTCGGCTTCCGTGGCATTCTTTTCGCATTGGGAGGAGCGCACCGAAGCCTCCCGCACGAAGTCCCCATAGAAGGCGCGCACCCGTTCGAGGTCCCCGTCGCTCTGTGCGCGGAGGGTGTCCTTGATGATGCGGTGGATGCAGAGATCGGGATAGCGGCGGATGGGGGAGGTAAAGTGACAGTAACAGTCGGAGGCGAGCCCGAAGTGCCCGCAGTTGTCGGGAGAATACTGCGCCTTCATCATGGAGCGCAACATCACGCGGCTGACGAGGGGGAGGAGGGGGGAACCGTCCAGCGAGAGGAGCAGGTCGCGGTAGTCCTTGGGTGCGACGCTCCGCGCGTCGAACGGTGCGGCGACCCCAATCTCCTTCAAAAAGGCGGAAAAGTCGGTCGCCTTGTCCTCCGAGGGGCGCTCGTGGACGCGGTAGACAAAGGGCATGCGCCTTTCGGTCATGAACTGCGCGACGCTCTCGTTCGCGAGGACCATGAATTGCTCGATCATCTCGTGTGCGGGGGTGATCTCGTCGTCGGGAATGTCGATCTTGCCGTCCCGGTACTCGATCTTTGCCTCTTTGACGTCGAGGTCCACGCCGCCCCGCCTTGCCCTCGCCCCCTTGAGGATCTCCGTCAGCTCCATGGCGTCGCCGACAAAGCCGACGAGGTCGGGGTATTGCGCAAGCGCCGCACTGTCGCGGCGGTGGAGCTTGTCCACGGCGGTGTACGTCAATCTGTGGCGGGAGTTGATCACCGAGGGGACGATTTTCTTTTTCAAGACCTTCCCACGCCTGTCGACAATCATGATGCAGGAGAGCGTGAGACGGTCCACCCCCTCGTTGAGCGAACAGATGCCATTGGAGAGGGCGGTGGGGAGCATGGGGAGAACGCGGTCGGGGAAGTAAACGCTCGTCCCGCGGAGAAATGCCTCCCTGTCACAGGCGAGGTTGCGGGCGACGTAGTGGGAGACGTCGGCGATGTGTACGCCGAGTTCAAAGGTTTCGCCCTGTCTTTTGACGGAGACGGCATCGTCGATGTCGCGGGTGTCCTCGCCGTCGACAGTGACGATGAGTTCGCCGCGCAGGTCGAGGCGCTGCCGGAGATCGGCGTCCGTCCCGCGCTTTTCCTGCTTCTCGGCTTCGCGCAGAACGTCCTCGGGGAACTGCTCCCTGAGGCGGTGGCTGCGGATGAGGGCGAGCTCTTCGGTAAAGAGGTCGCCGCTCGCGCCGAGGATCTCGACGATCTCCCCGACGGGAGTGCGCCCGTCATAGGAGAGGATGCGCGCAACGGCTTTTGCGCCCGCGGGGCAGCGTCGGCTCTTGCCTGCGGGGATGAAGACGTCTGTGTCGAACTTATGCTCGTCGGGGAGGAGAAAACCCGCCCGGCGGTCCTGACGGTAGGTGCCGACGAGCTCGCTGTACCCGCGCTCGAGCACGGCGAGCACTTCGCCCTCGTCGCCATCTCTTCCGCCGACGCAGAAAGCGAGCACGGTGTCCCCGTGCAGGGCGTTCTTCATCGAGCGGTTGGGGATGAAGAGGTCAGCGGAGCCGTCTTCGGGGACAAAGAAGGCGAACCCGCGCTCATTGCCCGAGATCGTCCCGCGGACTGCGCCGAACTGTGCCGCCGTGCCATAGCGGAAACGGGAATCGGAGAGGAGTTCGCCCTCCCGCACGAGGGAGCGGAGAATGTCGCGCAAGGCGAGCGATTCGCGCTTTCCGAGGCGGAGCTTGCGTGCGATCTCCTCGTCGGTGTTCAGGGCAAAGGTGCCGTTTTGGATGTTTTTCAGAATGGATTGTTTTGCTGTCAAGAGGGGCTCCTCGGTATGGCGATGAAAAACGGGCAAGCAAAATATGCCTGCCCGGTCTTTCGTTCGGAAAAATTGATCAGTGGACCCAAATGCCGTTGATCTGGAGGATGAAGAAGGCGATCGCAAGTACGCCGAGGACACCGAGGCAGATCAGCGTCCACATCTTCAGCTTGGCTTCGGTGGACTTGCCCTTGTTCTTGCCGTAGAAGGTCTCGCTCGATCCTCCGAGCGCGTCGATGCCCTGCGAGTTGCCGGGCGTGAGCATGACGAGAACGATCGCCGCGATCGCCGCGACACCCATCGCAACGATGAGCGAAAGGCTGACGGCACGGTAGACGACGTAGATGGGTTCGCTCGCGACAGGGGCGAGCAGGTTAGCGAGTTGTGTAAACATATTCATAGATGGATTCCTTTCTGTCTGCGAAATACGGATATTAGTATATCATAGGCGAGCGAAAAAGACAAGTTTTTTTATGCGCATTTTGCAAAAAATTCATAAAAAATCCCCTTTCCGCGGCGGGAAAGGGGAGACGGATCACTTCGTGCTCTTAAAGATGGCTTTGTCCCCGAGGACAAGGACGCAGTTTCCGTTGACCGAGTCGCTCTTCTGGTATTCCTTCCAGAGCTCGTCGAACTGTTTCTGCTGCTCCTCGTTGAGGTCCTCCTTATACGCCTTCTGGACGGCTTCGACGTTCTTGTACTCCCAGACGATCGCGAATTTGGAGAGGACGACCTTGGCGGCGACTTCGAGCGCGCTGTCGTCCTTGTTGATCTTCGCCTGCGTCAGAAAGTGCACCGT
>CANQNB010000055.1 GCA_947625065.1 uncultured Clostridia bacterium
ACGACGGGCACGGGGTTGGTCGTGTGCGCCGTGAAGGGGGAACCGTCGGCGTCGATCATCTTGTCGGCGTTGCCGTGGTCTGCGGTGAGGAGCGCCGCGCCGCCCATCGAGAGGAGCTTGTCGACGACCTTCTGCACGCATTCATCGACGGTGTGCACCGCCTTGACTGCCGCGGGGACGACGCCCGTATGCCCCACCATGTCGCAGTTGGCGAAGTTGAGGATCATCACGTCGTATTCGCCGGTGTCGAGCTCTGCGAGGACGCGCTCGGTGACTTCGGGAGCGCTCATTTCGGGCTGGAGGTCATAGGTCGCGACCTTGGGGGAGTTGATGAGCACGCGCACTTCGTTCTCGTTGGGGGCTTCCACGCCGCCGTTGAAGAAGAAGGTGACGTGCGCATACTTCTCCGTCTCGGCGATGCGCAGCTGCTTTTTGCCGAGCTTGGCGAGGTATTCGCCGAGGGTGTTGTCCATGCTCTGTTTGGGGAAGGCGATGTCCACCCCCTCAAACGCCGCGTCATACACGGTGAAGCACACATACACGGGATGCAAAAATCCCGTCTTGCGTTCGAACGCCGTGCCCTTGGGGACGACGAATTGCTCCTGCGAGAAGGCGCGGGTGATCTGTCTCGCACGGTCGGGGCGGAAGTTGAAGAAGATGATCGAATCCCCCTCCTCCACGAGGGCGACGGGCTTGCCGTTCTCGCAGATGTTCGTGGGGAGGACGAACTCATCGGTCACGCCCGCGGCATACGACTCCTCGAGCGCCTTGACGGGATCCTCCGCGCGGATGCCCGTGCCGAGGGTAAGCATGTCGTAGCTCTTCTCTTCGCGGTCCCAGTTGTTGTCGCGGTCCATCGAGTAGTATCTCCCCGAGAGGGAAGCGAGTTTTCCGTAGCCGAGCCTTGAGAGTTCCTCCTGAAGCTCGCGGACATAATGGATGCCCGAGGTGGGGGGGACGTCCCTTCCGTCGAGGAAGGCGTGGACATAGCACTCCTTCACGCCCCGTTCCTTCGCCATTTTGAGGAGGGCGAAGAGATGGGTGATGTGGCTGTGGACGCCGCCGTCCGAGAGCAGCCCCCACAGGTGCAGCTTTTTGCCGTTCTCCTTCGCGCTGTCCATCGCCTTGATGAGGGCGGGGTTCCGGAAGAAGTCGCCGTCCTCGATGGCTTTGGTGATCTTGGTCAGGTCCTGATAGACGATGCGTCCCGCACCGATGTTGAGGTGACCGACCTCCGAATTGCCCATCTGTCCGTCGGGGAGCCCGACGGAGAGCCCGCTCGCGCCGAGGGTGGCGGAGGGATATTCCCTGCGCAGGTTGGTCACGTTCTTGCTGCCGTCCATAAAGATGGCGTTTCCGTTGTGCTCGGGGTTGAGCCCGTAGCCGTCCATAATGATGATCGCATAGGGTGTCTTCATGATAGTTCTCCTTACTTTCCCGTCTATTATATACCGTCCCTTCTTTTTTTTCAAGCAAAAGAGGGGGATTTTTTGCGGGCTGCCTGCAAAAAAATGCGCTCCGCACCCGAGGAACAGAGGACGGCGGCGCCCTTCGCGCGGTGAGACGCCGAAATCTTGCGCGCAAAATACTTGCGTTCTCGCGAAAAAGCAGATATAATAGAACATATGGCAGCTCCCAATAAAAATTTACGCAATTTTTGCATCATCGCCCATATCGACCACGGCAAGAGCACCATTGCCGACCGCATCATGGAGCTCACGGGTCAGGTATCGAAGCGGGACATGGAGGAACAGCTCCTCGATTCGATGGACATCGAGCGGGAGCGGGGGATCACCATCAAGCTCGCCCCCGTCCGCATGTATTACACCGCCCTCGACGGCGAGGAATACGAACTCAACCTCATCGACACCCCGGGGCACGTCGACTTCACCTACGAAGTCAGCCGTTCGCTTGCGGCGTGCGAAGGGGCGCTGCTCGTCGTCGACGCAACGCAGGGCGTCGAGGCTCAGACGCTCGCCAACGTCTACCTCGCCCTCGAGAACAACCTCGAGATCGTCCCCGTCATCAACAAGATCGACCTTGCCTCCGCCCGCATCGAGGAGACCAAGGCGGAGATCGAAGACGTCATCGGGCTCGACGCCTCCGCCGCGCCCTGCGTCTCCGCAAAGGAGGGCACGAACATCCGCGACATCCTCGAAGCCGTGGTCAAATTCGTCCCGCCGCCCGAGGGGGACACCGAGGCTCCCCTGCAGGCGCTCATCTTCGACAGCTATTACGACAACTACAAGGGCGTCATCCTCTTCGTGCGGATCAAGAACGGGACGGTCAAGGTTGGGGACATGGTCAAGACCTTCCTCTCCGAACGCACCTACGAGGTCACCGAAGTGGGCGCCTTCGCACCCCGCCTGCAACCCAAGGACATCCTCTCGGCGGGGGAAGTCGGCTACATCGCGGCGAGCATCAAGTCCATCGAAGACGTCGCGGTGGGGGACACCGTCACGGGCGCTCTCCGACCGGCGCCGGAGCCCCTGCCGGGATACAAAAACGTGCGCCCCGTCGTCTTCTGCGGCATCTATCCCCTCGACGGGAGCAAGTTCCTCGACCTCAAAGAGGCGATCTTAAAGCTCAAACTCAACGACGCCTCTCTCACCTTCGAGCCCGACAACTCGGTCGCGCTCGGCTTTGGCTTCCGCTGCGGCTTTTTGGGGCTTCTTCACATGGAGATCGTGCAGGAGCGCATCGAGCGGGAGTTCAACCTCGACATCATCACCACCGCGCCCTCCGTCTCCTACCTCGTGCATAAGACGAACGGCGAGGAGTTCTTTGTGGATAACCCCACCCATCTGCCCGCCGCGCCCGAGATCGAGTGGATGGAGGAGCCCATCGTCAAGGCGGAGATCTATTCCCCGCCAGACTATTTAGGCTCCATCATGGACCTCTGTCAGGACAAGCGCGGCGTGTTCAAGGACATGACCTATCTCGATTCCCGCCGCGTCAAGCTCGAATACCGCCTCCCCCTCAACGAGATCGTCTATGACTTCTTCGACGAACTCAAGAGCCGCACCAAGGGATACGCGAGTTTCGACTACGAGATCGCGGGGTACGAGCGCGCAAAGCTCGTCCGCCTCGACATCCTCCTCAACGGCGAGATCTGCGACGCGCTCTCCCTCATCGTGCACGAGTCGCGCGCCTATCCGCGCGGCAGAACGCTGTGTGAAAACCTCAGAGACGCCATCCCCCGCCAGCTCTTCGAGGTGCCCGTGCAGGCGGCGGTCGGGGGCAAGATCATCGCCCGCGAGACGGTGAAGGCGGTGAGAAAAGACGTCCTCGCCAAGTGCTACGGCGGCGACATCACCCGCAAGAAGAAGCTGCTCGAAAAGCAGAAAGAGGGCAAAAAGCGCATGCGCAAGATCGGCACCGTTGAAGTCCCGAGCGAAGTCTTCATGCAGATCTTAAAGACGAATAAAGATTAGTAAAAAGTTGAATTCTAAAGCCTCTGCCTCAGACATGCCCCCGTCGCCGCGCGTCATTCTTCGAGCGAACGCTTCGCGGACGCCGCAGGCGTCATTCTGAGCCGCATGGGCTTTACGAAGTACGGTATGCCGGCTTCGAAGAATCCCGCGGGGCAAAACGAGAGGAAAATTATGACCTTCGATGAATGCGTTTACGAATACTTAAAAACGGTGCCGAGGGGGAAGGTCGTCACCTACGGCATGATCGCGCGCGCCATCGGCAGACCGAGAGCGAGCCGCCTTGTGGGGAACGCCCTTCACCGCAACCCCACGCCCGTCGTCGTGCCCTGTCACCGCGTCGTCAACCGCGAGGGGCGTCTTGCGCCCGCCTTCGCCTTCGGGGGGATGGACGTGCAGGCGCAGCTTCTTCGCGCCGAGGGGGTAGAGGTGCAAAACGGCTATGTCGATCTGAGCAAATATCTTTGGGATGGAACCCCGCAGGGGGATTCTGACTGAACAAAATTCGTGAACTTCGACATTTCACAAAAAAGGAGGCACCCATGTCCGGGATCTACGCTCATATCCCATTCTGTAAGCAAAAGTGCACTTACTGCGATTTTACGTCCTTTCCGAATAAGCTGAACTTCGCGGAGGCGTACATGGCATGCCTGTACCGCGAGGTCAAAGAGCGCGGGCGCATGCTCGCGAAGAAGAAATTCGACACCGTCTACATCGGCGGCGGCACCCCCTCGATCATCGACCCCAAATACATCCTCGGGCTCATGAATGCGATCCGCGGCGCCTTCCGTCTCTCCCCCGACGCCGAGGTCACGATCGAGATGAACCCCGGCACGGTGACGGCGGAAAAGCTCGCGATCTACAAAAAGGCGGGCATCAACCGCTTCTCGGTGGGGCTCCAGACGGCGGTCGACGGGCAGCTCCGGGAGCTCGGCAGGATCCATTCCGCCGAGGACTTTGTCACATGCGCCCGCCTCCTTAAAGGGGAGAATTTCTCCGCCGACGTCATGCTCGGTCTCAAGGGGCAGACGAAGGAGGACGTGAAAAAGACGATCGATCTTGCCGCCAAGTGCGGTGCGAACCACATCTCGATGTATGCGCTCACCCCCGAGGTGGGCACGCCCATCTACACCGACTATCTCAACGGCGAACTGCCCGACGAAGACGAGGTCGCCGATCTCTATGACTTCGGGCGGGGGGAGCTCTTAAAGCGCGGCTATATGCGCTACGAGGTGAGCAACTTCACCAAACCGGGCTACGGCAGCCGCCACAACCTCAACTATTGGAGAAGAGGGGAGTACATCGGCTTGGGCGTTTCGGCGAGCTCGTTCATCGACGGCAGCCGCTTCACCAACACTTTCGACCTCGACGAGTACATGAAGTGCATCCTCTCGGGCTATTTCCCCGTCGTCGAAACCGAGCAGGTGAGCGGGGAAGACGCGAAGTTCGAGTTCATCATGCTCGCCCTGCGCACCGCGTTCGGCGTCTCGGCGAAGGAGTACCGGCGGCAGTTCGGCACCGACTGGAAGGAGGACTTTGCGGAGGCGTACGAGCGCACCAAGGAGTACCTCGAGGAGCAGGGTGACATCACCCGCATCAAGGACGAATATCTCTTCGTGCAGAACCACATCCTCACCGAATACATGAACTAACAAAAAGACCCTCCCGCCCGGGAGGGTCTTTTGACTCGGTTTTTCATGCCCCTTGCCCACCCCTTGAGGGGTGGGTGTCACCGAAGGTGACGGAAGGGGAGTTGCCTCCCCCCTCATACCTAAGGGGGGAGGAAGACGCGGCATAGCCGCGTCAGGTAGGGGGTTGGCTTGGTGAAGGACGGCACCTCATCCCATCAGGCATTCAGGCTGTTTACCCATGCCCCCACTTCGCTCCCGGAGGCGGAGGAAGAAAACCGCATGCCCGAAAGCCATGTCGCGCCGCTCGCGATCGCCTTCAGCTCGGGCAAGCTTCCCTCGATCCCGCTGCTTCCCGACGTGCAGAATGCAGCGATCGTCTTCCCCGCAAAATCGTAACTTTCGAGGAAGGTATCGATGATCCTCGGCGCGTCTCCCCACCAGATGGGATAGCCGAGGTAGACGACATCGAAGGCACCCATGTCCGAGACAGAGCCTTCAATTTGAGGTCTTGCATCGGGATCATGCTGTTCTTTTGTCGCGCGGGTGGAGCTGTCGCCGTAATTGAGATCCTCCTTTGTATAGGGCACTTTGGGCACGATTTCATAGAGCGTTCCGCCCGTGATTTGTGCAATTTTCTCTGCGACACCCTTCGTATTTCCCGTCGCCGAAAAGTACGCGACGAGGATCCTGCTCGTTTCTGCCGTATCCGCGTAATGCACGGTGATGTCTTGCCCCGTCGATTTCCACATCCGCTCCTTCCCGTTTTTGTCGCGGACGGCATTGTCCCACGCCTCTTGCGTTCCCTTATAATCGATCGTGATGATGGAACTGTCCGAAAAGGCGTACTTTTCAATGACGGTGACGGAAGCAGGAACGGTGAGGGAGGTCATCTGCGCCCTGCGGAACGCCGCGACTCCGATCGTTTGCACCGTTCCGGGAATGACGCTGTTGTTGCTTCCGCGAATGAGGGTGTTCGTTTCAAGTTCGATGAGACAATTTCCCGCGCCCGAATAACGGGGATTCCCCGCCGCGACCGTAATCGTGTCCAGTGCGCCGCAGTTGTTGAAAACGTCGTCGCCAAGCTCCGAAAGCCCTGCGGGGAGATAGATGGATCGGAGCGAACTGTTGCCCGAAAAGGCGTTGTTGCCGATTTTTTGAAGCCTGCTGTCTGTGCCGATTTTTACCGACACGAGCGCGCTTTGATTGTGGAAGGCGTTCCTGCCGATTTCCGTGACGGAATCGGGAATGGTGACGGAGAGAATGTCCGGCTTGTGCTGCGCATAGCCGAATGCGCTCTCTGCAATGCCGACGACGGGTTCGCCGTTGTACTTTTCGGGAATGACGATATTCGCTTCATCCCCCTCGTCTCCTGTGACGAGATACCCTTCTTTCGCCGTGCTCTTCTCAAACGTGAGCGTCGCCGTGGGAACGGCAGGAATCGTATCGTCATGATCTGTGTCGCCCGTTCCCCCGCAAGCGGAGAGAGCGAAAACAAGGCACAGCATGATTGCCGTTAAAATAAATACAAACTTTTTCTTCATGGTCCGTTCCTTGATCAATCAAAATGATTTTCCAAGACAATTTCTTTGGTTTTCTCCGTAAACTTTGCGGAGAAGCCGCACATAACGCGGATTTTCGTCCAAATGCTTCTTCTTGGCAAGAATGACCTTTGCGGGGGAGTGCGGGAAGTCGCTCCCGTACACGATCTTCTCTTCGCCCGCGACAGAGAGGAGCATGTCGAGTGCGACGGGTTCGGGGTCGCCCGCGATGTCGAAATACAGGTTTTGGAACTCTTTTTGTACGTCCACCTGCTCCATCATGCCCATGGAGGCGAGAATGCCCGAAACGCCCGTAAACCTCTGCAACATATAGGGGAGAAAGGACCCCGTGTGCGGGACGACGAAGCGGATAGAAGGAAAGCGCGTCATGATTTTGTGCGCCATCATGTTGAGCACCGCCCGCGTCGTGTCGGTCGGGTACTCGAAGATCGCGGCGACCGTTCCCGTGATGGGCGTTTTGGGGTACTCCGCGGCGCGTTGCGGGTGGATGATGACGAGCGCACCGTCCCTGTTGAGTTCCGCCATAAAACCGTCGAGCGAGGGGTCGCCCAAATAGACACCGCCCGCGTGTGTCGTAAGTTTTACCCCGCATGCTCCGAGTTTTTCCTTGGCGAAGCGGTACTCCTCGATCGCCGCGTCCGCGAAAGGCAAGGGGACAGAGGCAACGAAGGAAAACTCATCGGGATGTTTTTGGCACACTTCCGCCATGGAAGCGTTGACTTCCCTGTGGATTTTTGCGGTGAGCTCCTCATCCTTCCCCAACAAATGCGGCGTGGGGGAGGAGAGAACGCTTTTCTCGATCCCCGCGTCCCGCATAAATCCGAGGTGCGCCTGCTCGCTCCAATCGGGCAGCGCAAATCCGTCGGCGGTGAGGGGATCGATGCCCAAAGTCTGCAATCCCCGCCGGTATTCGGGGGTGATGATATGCGCATGGAAATCGATCGCCGTCATTTTTCCTCCAAAAACCTCTGCACCCGCATTCTGAGGTGATATTTTTCGCGGAGAGCGGCGATCTCCTTCATCATGGGGCTCTTGTGGTGGAAGTCGAGCGCCTCCTCGCTCTCCCACGCGTCGATGAGAAGCACCGTCTCGGCGTCGTCCATGGGGAGAAAATACTCATAGCGCAGATTGCCCCGTTCGGCGCGGACCCTGTCCACGAGCCCGCTCGATTTCATCTCCTCCGCGAACTTCCTCGCGCTGCCGTTTTCTCCTGTATAGTAGATATTGACCGTAAACGCCATATTTCACCCCCATAGGCTCCTGCCGGGCTCATTGATCTTAGCATGCGGCACTGCGCAGAAGACCGCGATTCTTTATAACTTCAGACTTTCGACCCACGATCTGAGCGAACTCTCACTTGCGCCGTTCAAAAGTTTTCCGCCCTTCCAAACCGCATTCGGGGCGCAGGGGCGAAGGGCGCTCTCCGTCTTCCCCAGTCCGCTGCCGCCGCTCGTCGCGAAGAGGACGATCGTCTTCCCCGCAAAATCGTAACTCTCGAGGAAGGTCTTGATGATCGTCGGGGCGGTGTACCACCAGACGGGGAAGCCGAGGAAGACGACATCGAAGGCACCCATGTCCGAGACACGGCTCTCAATTTCGGGTCGGGAGGCAGGATCCGCCATCTCCAAAGAGGAGCGGCTTTTTTTGTTCGTCCAATCGAGATCCGCCGCGGAGTAGGGCACCTTGGGCACGATCTCAAAGAGCTCGGCGTTCGCGGCTTTTGCAAGGAGGCTCGCCGCCCTCCGCGTCGTTCCGCTCGCCGAAAAGTACGCCACCAAAACGTTTTTATCCATCCTTTTATTCTCCTTTTGCGGTGATTTTTTTCATCTTCGCCGCCAATTCTTGCAATGCAGAGAGGAGCCCCTCGGGGTCTTCGAGCTCCGCAAAGATCTCCTTCTCCCGCCGGTAGAGGTCAGACAAAATCCTGTCTGCATACTCCTTTCCGCTCGGGGTAAGGGAGACGAGAAGCTCCCGCCGCTCCCCCTTGATTTGGGAGAGCGAAACATACTGTTTGCTCTCCAAATCCTTGATGATCGTGTTTGCCGTGCTCCGCGGGATCGCCCAGTCGCTCGAGATCTGCTTTTGGCTGTGCCGCTCGCCGTCGTTTAAGGCGTAGAGGATCCACAGGAGGTTGGGGGACCCCACGCGGCAGCTCCTGCCGTATTCCTCATACGCGCCGTCGATCTGATACACAAGGTTGCCGAATTTGTAAAAAAAGCTGCGTTCGTCCATAAAATGCCTCGTAATCCGATTTCGTATTTTTATTGTAATCCGATTTCGGATTTCTGTCAAGCATTTGAAGCCTCTTTTGCAATTTTTTCTTTTGAAGTCCGTCCCCCCGCCCTCCCCCTGATACCTGAGGGTGGAGCAACGCGTTCTAATAGCGTCATGTTGAGCGAAGTCGAAACATCTCCTTATTATAATGCGGACACCCATTCGACTACGGCTTGCGCCTCCGCTCAGGGTGACGTAAATAGAAGCCTCGGTCGGGCAGGGTGACGTAAATAGAAGCCTCGGCCGGACAGGTGACGTAATGAGGAGCATGGGGCAACATGACACGATTAGCATGCCCCCTCCCGAGGAGGGGGTA
>CANQNB010000056.1 GCA_947625065.1 uncultured Clostridia bacterium
CCCACAGCCCACTGGGCTGATGTGCGAGAATGCGTTTTGCGACCCCGCGGTGGGCAAGGACGCGTCAGGTTGCAGACAGGGCGCGCGTGAGCTGTTCGCGGAGCAGCTGTTCGGTCGCCGAGCCCGGGAAGATGTAGGTGATGTGCCCCGTCGGGTCGACGATCACCGTGCGCGGATACGCCCCGTTGCGCCCGCCGAGCAGGCGGTAGACCTCGCTGTCCAGCCCGCTGCCCTCGTCCTGCGCAAAGGAGAGCACCCAATCCTTCCACGTGCGCGTCTCATCATAGATGTCCGTCTGGCGGTCGATGTAGTTCTGCACGTCGGTCGTGACAAATCCGCTGTGGATGGCGATGAACGCCGCGCGGTCCCCCATCTCCTCCGCAATCTTCTCGAAGAAGGGAAGTTCCTTGACGCACGGACCGCACCACGTCGCCCAGAAATTGATGACGACCGCCTTGCCGCGCAGAGAGGAGAGGGTCACCTCGCCGCCGCCGTAGAGCGGGAGGGTGAAGTCGTAGCACAGATCGCCCACCGTGTTGCCGTAGGCGAGAGAGCCGCCCGATGCGGAGGGGCTGAGCGTGAACTGCCCGCCGCCAGCAACGCTCTCATAGGCGGTCATAAGTTCGCCCGCCGCGTCGCGGTAGAGCACCGAAAAGATGAGATCATCGTCCGAGGCGAGCACGAGGGAGCGCGCCTTTTTGACGGTGAAGAGGAAGTAGACCGTCTCCGTTTCGCCGCCCTGCGCGTGGAGGACGACGTCGTATCTGCCCACCATGTCCGCGATTCTGTAGGGATCGGACAACGTTCCGCTGCCGCCCTCGGAGGTGACGGGGAGCAGACCCTCTGAGGAGCTGCCCTCCTGCGCCACGGTGAAGGACAGCGGATCCGTCCGGTTGCTGCGGCTGTTGACCGCGAAGAGATACTCCGTGCTCCCTGCGGGAGAGGACGCGCCGCCCGCGGGAATGTTGAAATAGAGCAGGGCGGCAAGAAACACCGCGAGGGCAACGCCCCATGCCGCGATCTTCAACCAAAATGCCCTTCCGTGCACCCTCTTCTTGGACATGGGTGCGTCCTTTTGCGTCTGAATACCCTCTTTGGCATCGGACGATGCGACCGTTTCCGCCGCCCCGACGGGTACTTCTTCCCGCAAGGACAAAGACGCGGGCTCGGCGGACAGCGTCAGGGAAGGGGCTTCTGCCGTCTGCGCGGTCTCCTCTGCTGCAGGCACCGCAAAGGACGCAAGCGGTCTCTCCGCGGGTGCCGCCTCCACCGCGTTGGGATGGACGAAGAGCTTTCCGCCCTTCCACCCAATGGCGTGCGCTGGGCAGACGCCGATGCACTCGCCGCAGTTGATGCACTCATGGTCGCCCACCTTGCGGACGTCCATCTTGCACCTGTCGATGCAAAGCCCGCAGTCGGTGCATTTGTTGCGGTCGAGCTTGATGCCGAGGAGGGCGAAACGGTTGAAAAATCCGTAGATCGCGCCGAGGGGACACAAAAAGCGGCAGAAGGCGCGGTAGATGAACATGCACGCCGTCACCGCAGCCACCATCACGACGAACTTCCACGTGAAGAGCGGACCGAGGATGGCGAGCATGTCGGCATTGTCGGGGTGGACGAGCAGCCCGAGTGCGCCGCCGAAGGTCCCCGCGGGGCAGATGTATTTGCAGAAGGCGGGCACCGCGAGCCCTTGGTAGGAATAGAGAAGGGGGATGGCGACCACAAACACGGCGAGCAGGAGGTATTTGAAGAAGGAGAGCACATAGGTCGCCTTGCTCTTTTTGAGCTTGGGGGTCTTCACCTTATATAAAAGTTCCTGACCGAGCCCCACGGGGCAGAGGAATCCGCAGATGGTGCGGGCGAAGATGACCCCGAAGAGCATGAGGATGCCGAAGACGTAGAAGGGCGCGCGGGTGTTGGACTCCGCGAGGGCGTTTTGGAGGGCGCCCAGCGGACATGCCCCCACCGCACCGGGGCAGGAGTAGCAGTTGAGCCCGGGCACGCAGGCGTATTTCGTCGCCTTGGCAGAGATCGTTCCCGTCGCAAATCCCCGGATGTTGGCGTTGAACAGCAGGGCGGCGTAGATCTGGATGAGCCGCCGTTTGGATGGCTTGTGCGTCTCCCACCACTCGCGCGGGGTCTGCTTTTTGCGCGGCGGCGCGCCCGAGAGCTTCCGCCAGCGGAGGACGATCACCGCCGACAGCACGATACAGGCGAGCAAAAGGAGGGAGATGAGGATACTCAAAACAAGAGCCGCAGTCTGCATATTCCCTCCTTACCCGAGCCCGATGCACTCGGTGCAGATGTTGATCGCCTTGATGAAGACATCGCTCGCGCCCCCGTTCACGATGCCGAGGACGAAAAAGAGGATGCCGAGGACAAGCAGGGCGGAGCGGACCATCCATAAAAAGAGGTCCGAGTTCGTCCACGTGCGCAGGTTCCCCACGGTCCGCGTGAAGGGATCGGGACGCGGAAGGGGGGCGCCCTTCCCGAGGACGATGAGATTTTTTGCAAGTTTGACCTCCCGCTTGGCGCTCAGATCGTCGTAGATCATGGCGGCGAAGACGAGAAGGAGGCTCGAGAGCATCCACGGCAGGACGTTTTTGACGAGGGCGACGACCTCGCCATTCACGTCGAGAGAGGAGAAGTGGGCAGTGTTCGCGAGATAGACGATCGCGATGACGGCAGATGCAAGGCAGAAGGCGCTCGCCGCCGTCCACACCGCGATGCGGATGCCCTCATAGCGGGTGAGTTTTTTTCTCTCCGTGCGGAAGGGTTCGCCCTCCCCCTGCGGGATCTTCCCTTTGAGCCGTTGCGCTGTCTTGCGGACGCTCTGCTTTCTCACAAACGTGCCTTTGCAAGGGACAAACACGGACATGGTATAGCCGTACACCGCCGCTATCAGCCAGACGATCAGGGCGGGAAGGATGAGCAGAAGCCGCGCGGAGACGGTCTCTCTGCTGTAGATCTGCCCCCCCGAGGCGAGCCCGCCGAAGTAGAGATCGACGACGGCGAAGATGATCGTCGCAGCGACAAGGATGGTGAGGGCGCCGAAAAAGACCCCGTAGAGCGTGCGCATTTTGCGTGCGAATTCGCGGTCCATCTTCTCCCTCCTTGTGATATGATATTTCTATTATAATGGATAAATGATGGGTTTGTCAAGCGTTCTCTGCGGCGCAAATCCGAATTCCGTCACGCTGTCCCCTTGGCTCCACCTCCGGGGGAGCTGGCGAGCTGTTGCCCTTTCGTCATCCTGAGCGGAGGCGCAAGCCGCAGTCGAAGGATCCCGAGGTACGAAGTCCGATTCCAACATCGACCCGGGGGATTCCTTCGCACGACGTTCCTGAGCGGATATTTTACTGCCGTTACGGCTCAGAATGACGGCGCACCCCTTGGCTCCACGGACCCTGAGTATACAAAAAAAGGGAGACAGCGGTCTCCCTGAGGGTTTGGTGCCCGGTGAGCAAATGCGCACTCGCGCTTCGCCCTGCACTCTCTTGCGCTTCTTCGCCTGCGGCTTGTTACTCCACGCCTTCGTTGAGCTTGGTGAGCAGTTCTTCGAGATCGTTGCCGTGAACGGAGACCGCCTCTGCGATCGTTTCGCCGTGCGCGAGGGCGCAGCCGAAGCAGTGCATGCCGTATGCGAGAAGAATTTCCGCCGCGTTGGGATTGAGCGCGAGACAATCGGAAATCAACGTGTTTTCGGTGATCTTTGCCATACCATTTCTCCTTCTTGGTTTTTCCCCTCTATTTTAGCACATTCCCCTGCCGATTTCAACTGTTTTGCGTGAAAAATCCGCAAAATTATATGAGACCGAGCAGCCAGTAGAGGAGCCCCACGGCGGCGCCTGCCGTCACGCCGAACACGATGATGGGTCCCGCGACGATGAACATCTTCGCCGCCATGCCATAGACGTAGCCCTCCGTCTTGAACTCGATGGCGGGAGAGGCGACGGAATTCGCAAACCCCGTGATGGGGACGATGCTCCCCGCGCCCGCGTTCTTGCCGATGCGGTCATAGACGCCCAGCCCTGTGAGCAAAGTTCCGAGGAAGATGAGGATCGCCGACACCGTCCCCGCGAGAATGTCCCCCGTGAGCCCCGCATATTCGAGGAGAAAACGGAAGAACTGCCCGATGCAGCAGATGAATCCGCCGACGAGGAACGCCCTGCCGCACGTCTTGAAGTGCTTGGTGGGCGGGTCGAAGGAGTTGACGTAGCGCAGATAGTTGCGGTTGTAGTTCTCCTTGCTCCTTCCCGTCACGGACGGACCTCCTCAAAGACGCTGTCCGAAAAACAGCTCTCCCGTTCCTCCTTCCGCTTGCCGAGTTGATCGCCCTTCGCCTTTTTCATAGTTATAATTTGAGAAAGAGGACGAAAAATTATTCGCCGAAGCGGAATTTGTTTTGCCCTACTCGATGTAACTTGCGAGCAGATCGTAGAGGGTCTGGTAAAATTCGCCGAGATAGGTGCGGGCGAGGGTGTCCCCGCGGTATGCCGCAAGGCGCGCCTCGGGGTCGGCGGTCACCTTCATGTAGTACTCGCGGACGACGAGAAAGCGCTGCGAATAGGCGAGATTGTAGTTGGGGTTCTCGGGATAGCGGTAGGGTCCGGACTCGTTCCCCTCGCTGCCGAGCGCCTCATAGGCGAGCTGGTGCAGAAGGTCCTCCTTCACCGCCTCCACGTCTGCCTCCGCCTGCGTGCGGATGGTCTCCTCCTCACGGGTGCGGACGCTCCCGCGCGCGAAGTTATTCGCAAGCGTCAGGTAGAGCAGCTGTTCCGTCTCCGCCGCCGCCTTTGCAAGGATGGAATTTTTCTGCGTCTGCGCCACCCGCACCATGGAGAGCTGGACGGGGCTCAGATCGGCAAACTGCGGATCGGAGAGGTCAATAATGTCGATCGTCACGGCGTTTCCTCCCTGAAATAAAGTTCGAGCGCGGCGATCTCACAGGCGGGGTCCTCCGCCTGCAAGGTGAACTGCAAAAAATTTCCGCGGAGAACGTGGGCGAGCCGCGCCCTGCGCCCCGCCGCAAGAGAGAGCTCGCTCCTCCCCTTGTCCGTCTCGAGGGTGAGGCGGAAGTTCCCCCTCCCCGTAACGGAGACTGCGTCGATCCTGCGCTCCTTGCCGCCATCGTCGCTCATTCCAAGCTCCCCTTCGAGCGAACCGCACGGCTTCCCCTCCGACAAATTTTTGGGGGTAAGACGGCAAAGGCGGGTACCATGTCTGAAGTATATCCCTTCGCCCGCGCCCGAGAGGAGGTCGGCATCTACGTCGAGAAAGTGGTAGGTGTCGCCCGCCGGATCATAGATGAAGATGCGCCGCTGCCCCCCTTCCGTGGTGACGAGCGCGTAATATTTCCCGTCCGATTGCCCCGTCTGCGCGTCGTCCGGAAAGGTGATGCCGAAGCGGGAGAAGGGCAGATAGCGAAAGGTGGAGCCGTCCCCCACGACAAGATGGCGGGCTGCCGCGAACACGAACTCCCTGCCGCAGGGGCGAAGGGTCCCCTTGCGCAGCCCTCCGTACGAGAGGTGCACCCGCTCGAAGGAGAAGTTGAGATCGTTCGCATCGGCGCGCAGGCGGAGGAGCTCCCGGCTGCGGAAGACGTACAGCCGCTCCCCGAAGGAGAGGAGGGCGACGATCTCCCCTCCCGTCACGGGGAGGTCGATGCTGCCCGCGCGGCTGCTCTCCCCATTCTCGGGGTCGAGGGGAGCGGAGTAGGTGAGGGTGTTCCCCTTCCCGACGAAGATGCGCTCGTGGTGGATGGCGGCGCAGCTCCCCGTGCCGACGGCGGGCGTGAGGTCCTTCACCGCGATCCCGCGGATGAGCATCGTCTTTTCGGCGCCGACGAAGAGGGTCGCGAGCACCCCCGAAGGGTCGGAATAGGAGAGCACGTCGTCCGCCGTGAAGCCGATCCCGAGGATCATGCCGTCCGAATGGCGGTAGAAGGTGGTCTCGTCCGTGCGCCAGAGGAGCTCCCCCCTTACGGCGTTCAGCGAGAGGGCTGTCGCGGACATGGTACCCACGTCTTCCGTCCCCTCTGCCGCAACGAGCTTCCCGTTTTCTTCACACAGCCCGATGGGGGCAAAGCGGGTGACGCGCTCCGAGCTCTTCAGATAGGAGGGGGTGATGCGGAGGGTCTTCCCCTTGACGGCGGGGACTTTGATCTCCTTTTCGCGGATCACGCCCACCTCCTCGCGCGCACGGTGAGTTTGTGCCCCGGCTCGGCGGCGGCGCGCAGTGCATCGCGGTACTTTTGGTTGAACGCCGACGCCTCGGCATACCGCCCCGCGGCGAGCAGATATTCGGTCGCAACGCCGCAGGCGAGCAGGCGCGCCGAGACCCTGCCTGCATAGTCCGAATTGCCCTCGAGCGTCTTCGTGACGGGGGCGAAGGCATAGGTCACCTCGACTTTCTGCCCGTAGCCGTGCAGGTCGATGCGGTCGAAGAACCTTTCATAGGCGAGGGGGCATCCGCCGCCGTCCGTCACCGAGATCAGGCGGATGGGCGGCTCGGAAAAGGAGGTGAAGTAGATCAAGCCGCCTGCGGGGGTAAAGGTCTCGCACGTCTTGAGGGGGAAATAATCGAGGGCGACCTCGTTTTCGACGAGATTGAAGCATTTGAGAAGGAGGGAAAGTTCCTCCGAAGAAGAACTCCCCTCCTCCACCGTCTTCGCAAGGTCGCCGTCACCGATGAGCTCGGCAGCCGTTTTGATCACTTCCTTGACGGAGATCGGCATAACGCACCTCCTTACACGGGATCGGTGATGCCCGTGATCATCGCCTGCCCCGCGGGACGGGAGCACAGGAGCTCGGCATATTTGACGAGGGTCGCCGTGTAGACGGGCGAACCGGGGATCTGTTTGAGGACGCCGCCGTCCTCCCCTTCGAGCCACTGCCAATCGCACAGCTGGTGGAGGGTGAAGTCGTCGGTGTTGAGGAGATACATCGTCCCCTCGGGGCAGAAGCGGTCGACGACGACGGGGATACCGTTATACGAGAGGGCGCGGAAACCCCCTTCGAGCACGACGGAATCGACGAGACGGGTCTTGGAGAGCAGCTTGACGAGGGCGCGGCGGACGTCCCACGAGCACAGGATGAAGTTGGTCTTGCTGCCCGAGTTCGCCTCCACCTTGTCCATCGTCTCCTGAATGACGTCCTCGGTGATCGCGCCCGCCTCCTTCTTGATGACGGGGTTCATCCACGGGTTGCTCTTACGGGCGACGCCGTACAGATCCCCCGTGCCGAAGATCGCCGCGAGCCCGGTGAGCTCCGCGTCCTTGGAATTCTGGACGAAGATCTTATAATTGGTGGGCGTGGCATGGGTGTCGCCGTCGAGCTTGATGACGTTGCGGTCGCGGTCGACGGACAGGATCGTGTGCGTCGCGACCTTCGTCGCGCTCGAATGGAGGTCGATGACCATCCCCTCCGCGAGGTTGCGGACGGAGTCGACAAAGAATTGATGCTCGTTGTCGGGATCGAGCTTGGTGATGGTGGCGAGAAGCCCGGTGCCGTCGCCGAAGAGCATTCTGCCGAAGTTGTACGAGGAGCTCTGCACGAGTCCCTCCATCTCGGCGTTCAACAGGTCGATGAAGGCGCCTGCGGAGTTCTGGGAGGCGCGGATCGCCTTGTCGGAAATGCGGATGGCGCCGTACAGATTTTTGAGGTTGGCGACGAAGACGGCATAGTTGTTGCTGCCCGCCGCGGGGAGCTCGCCCGTCTCGGCGCCCGCGCTCACCCCTCCGTTCACGCCATAGCGCACCACCCTCCTCACGTCCTTGCCCCAGACGTCGGAAGTGCTCTTCTTGATGCGGGCGAGGAAGGGATTGGCGGATTTGTCGAGTTGGTCGGCGACTGCGCCGAGATAGTACGATTTCAGGATGCTGTCTGCATTTTGGGTTGTGACCATAAGATCCTCCTTGATGTTTGATGTCGGTAAAACTCAGTGGCGGTTGTTGAGATACCCCAGCGCGAGGCTGCCTGCCTCTGCGATGGTGGCGGGTTTTTTGACGGGCGCGATGACGCTGCTGCCCGACCCGCCGAGCAGCGGCGCACCGCGGAGCGATTTGAGAAAGTCGCATGCGATGCGCGCCCGTTCTTCGTCGGAGAGGACCGCGCGGGTGGGCTCTTCCCCGTGCGCTGCCTGCGTCCCGGCTGCCGGCGGCACGGCAGAAGGTTCGGCGGATGCTGCCGGTCTTGCCGCGAGTTCCTCTTCGAGCGCCTTGATCCGTTGGCTGCGGCGGGTAAATTCGGCTTCCAGCTCCCCATACGCATGCAGAAGGGCATCGACACTCTTGAATTTGCCCGCGAGCAGCCCACTTTCGGACATGGGTGCCTCGGAATTCGTGTTCTTGTTTTCCTCGTCCATTTAATTTCCTCCTTTTTCGCGGTGGGAGGCGAGGTGACGTGTCAGCCTCTCCTTGACCGCTTTGTCGTTTTCCCCGCCCGAGAGCAGGGCGCGCAGGTGCTCGGCGATGTGGATGGCGTGGTCGTCGTAACTGTCCGCCTCCACCTCCTCCTCTGTCTGCGCGAGAAGCACGTTCTCCCTCTGCGCCTTGCGGGTGTGCAGATAGGAGACATCGCGTGCGTTTTCGAACGAGCCGTAGCCGAGCGCATCGAGGACGCGCGTCTTCACCTCGCCCGAAATGTTCCCCTCTTCGTCCTTCAACAGCCCGAGATCGAGGAGCTTGATGAGGTCCTCCCTGATCTCTGCGGGCGTGCGGTCGTACCCCGCGTCGAACTCGATGTCGTCGGCGG
>CANQNB010000057.1 GCA_947625065.1 uncultured Clostridia bacterium
CCGTCGCGTCCGCTTCCTCGATGTCCTCATCGCGGATGGAGAGCGACTTCTTGATCTCCTCGGAGAGTTCGAGTTCGGTGTAGCCTTCCTTCTCATAGGCAGCTTTGATGGAGCCCCACGTGGAACCGCACGCGCAGAGGGCAACGAGCAGGACTGCGGAGAGAAGAACGGACAGGATCGCAGTAAATTTTTTCATAGACATATCCTCCTCGAATTTGATTAAGGTAAGTTTACACAAAACGAAGGGGGATGTCAAGCAGTTTACAAAAAATTTTTCTAAAAAAATTTTTCGGCGCAGTCGGTGCATTCCGTTCCGCGCGATTGACATCCTTCATCCGAGTTGGTATAATAACAGGGAGAACACAATCGGAGGGGAAGATGAGGATCTGTATCTATGGTGCGGGCGCGATGGGGACCTCCCTCGGCATCTTTCTTGGGGAAGGGGGAGTGGATTGCGACTTCGTCACGCGCAACGCCGCGCATGTCGAGGCGCTCTGCCGCAGCGGCAGACACGCCCTGCTGCCCGCCGAGATGGCGGGGGAATACGACGTCATCTTTCTTGCCACCAAGCAGCGGGAGAGCGATACGATCGCCATGTTTTTGCTTCCCTACCTTGCGGAGGACGGCGCGCTCGTCACGGTGCAGAACGGTCTCCCCGAGGCGGGGCTCGCCAAAACGTTCGGAGCCGACCGCGTCTATGGGGCGGCGCTCGGCTGGGGCGCGCAGCTCGAATCGCCCGGAACGGTCAGACTGACCTCGGAGGGGAGACCCCATGTCGCACTCGGCGCGTACGGAAGGGGGGAGCGGCTGCAGGAGATCGCCGCCCTCTTCGACCCGAAGGTGTTTTCGCTCAGTGTCGGCAATCTCACGGAGATCCGCTTTGCAAAGCTCGTCTTCAATGCCTCCCTTTCCACCCTCTCCGCGATCTCGGGGCTCACGTTCGGTGAGCTCTCGAAGAGGTACAAAAAACTCTCCGTTGCACTCATTCGCGAAGTACTATGCGTGGCAGAGGTCTACGGCTGCAAGCGGCTCATGCAGAACGGTCACGAGATCAAAAAGTTCTTCCAAAGCCCATTTGCGACCCTGATTTTGCCGTTTGCCATCAAAAAACATGCCGCGATCCGCTCGGGCATGCTCCGCGACCTCGAAGCGGGAAGAAGGTGCGACATCGACTTTGTTGCAGGCGCCGTCGTCAGGGCGGCGAAGGAGAGAGGCGTCGCAACGCCTCTTCTCGAACGGGGCGTCGGTCTCGTCCACGACATCGAAAACGGTCTTGCGGAGATCGCGCCCGAGAGCCTCGGACTTTTCGCTATAGAATATTGAATAGGAGAATCACTATGGACTATCATGCACTTGCGGAGCGCCTGCTCCCCGGGACCTATCCCCCCCTCGAAAGTTACGAAACCATGTATCCGCCGCGCGATCTTCCCAAGGGCGCGGAGGTCACCCGTCTTGCGCCTTCGCCGACGGGCTTTATCCATCTCGGAAACCTGTTCGCGGCGATCGCAAATGAGCGCGTCGCCCACCGCAGCGGCGGGATCCTCTATCTTCGCATCGAAGACACCGACTTAAAGCGCAAGGTGGACGGCGCCGTCGAGGCGGTGAAAAGCGCGCTGCGCTACTTCGACATCACCTTTGACGAGGGCGCCGAGATCGGCGGCGATGAGACGTACGGTCCGTGGTACCAGCGCCGGCGTGCGGACATCTACCGTGCGTTCGTCAAGCACCTCATCGAGGAGGGACGGGCGTATCCCTGCTTCTGCACCGAGGAGGAACTCACCGCCCTGCGCGAGGAGCAGACGGCAAAGAAGGAGATCACGGGCTACTACGGTAAATACGCCAAGTGCAGAAACCTTACAGAGGAAGAAATTTACAAAAATCTCGATGCAGGCAAGCCCTTCGTCATCCGCCTGAAATCGCTCGGCGATCCCGGGAACAAGATCAAATTCCGCGACGCCATCAAGGGGGAGATCACGGTCACCGAGAACGATCAGGACGTCGTCATCCTGAAGTCGGACGGCATCCCCACCTACCACTTCGCCCACGCCATCGACGACCACTTCATGCGGACGACCCTCGTCATCCGCGGCGAGGAATGGCTCGCCTCTCTTCCCATCCACCTCGAACTGTTCGACGCGCTCGGCTTTGAGCGTCCGCGCTACGGGCACAACTGTTCCCTCATGAAGCAGGACGGCGAGACCCGCCGCAAACTTTCAAAGCGCAAAGACCCCGAGCTCTCCCTCGAATTCTACCGCGAGGAGGGGTACTATGCCCGCGCCGTCAAAGTTTATATCCTGACCCTGCTCAATTCCAACTTCGAGGAGTGGTACTTGAAGAACCCCGACGCCGACCTCAACGAGTTTCCCTTCAAGGTGGAGAAGATGTCGAAGAGCGGCGCGCTGTTCGACCTCGACAAACTCAACGACATCTCCAAGAACGAACTCTCCAAGCTCTCGGCGGAGGAGATGTGCGCCTTTTTGTCCGATTGGGCGCAGGAATACGGCACGGAGGCGCAGAAGGGGTACTTCTCGGACAGGGAGAAGATGCTGCGCGTGCTCACCCTCTGCATGGGGATCGGCGGCAAGAAGCGCAGAAAGGACTTTACGACCGCCTCGCAGGCGATGGAGTTCATCCGCTTCTTCTTCGAGCGTCCCGCGGAGTACGAGGCGTCCCGCGCGGAGGCAGACCGCAAGCCCATTTTAGAGGGATTCCTCAAAAGCTATCGCCGGGAAGACGACGCGCAGGCGTGGTTTTCCAAGGTCAAAGAGATTGCCGCGGAAAACGGCTATGCCGCCGAGATGAAGGACTATAAAGCCACCCCCGAAAATTACAAGGGAAGCGTGGCAGACGTTGCGGAGATCCTTCGGGTCGCGACGACGGGCAGGGCAAACACTCCCGATCTTTGGTCCATCCAGCAGATCTTGGGTGAAGAGGAGACCCGCGCCCGCCTTCGTCTTGCCCTCGGTCAGACTCTCTGAGCTTGCGATCCAAGACTTTCCGCGGTCACAAAGGAGCCAACATGAGCAGAGCCGACGAAATCTTTATTTCGAACTGCAAGGAGATTCTCTCGCGCGGGGTGTGGGACACCGACCGCGAGGTCCGTCCCCGTTGGGAAGACGGCACGCCCGCCCACACGGTGAAAAAGTTCGGACTCGTCAACCGCTACGATCTGCGGGAAGAGTTCCCCGTCCAGACCATCCGCCGCACGGCATTCAAGCTGTGCATCGACGAACTGCTATGGATCTGGCAAAAAAAGAGCAATAACATCCACGATCTCAATTCCCACATTTGGGACAGCTGGGCAGATGAGACGGGCTCGATCGGCAAGGCATACGGCTACCAGCTCGCGCAGAAGTCGCAGTACGCGGAGGGGGAGTTCGATCAGGTCGACAGGGTACTCTACGATCTGAAGCATCATCCCGCTTCGCGCAGGATCATGACCAATCTGTACAACTTCGCCGACCTGCACGAGATGCATCTCTATCCCTGCGCCTATTCGATGACCTTCAACGTCTCGGGCAACACCCTCAACGCCATTCTCAACCAGCGCTCCAACGACATGCTTACGGCGAACAACTGGAATGTCGTGCAATACGCCGTCCTCCTCAAAATGTTCGCGCAGGTGAGCGGATTGGAGGCGGGCGAACTCGTGCACGTCATCGCCGATGCGCATATCTACGACCGCCACGTTCCCCTCGTCGAGGAACTCATCGAGCGCAAGCCGTACGATGCGCCGACCTTCTCCATGGACGGGAGCATCGACGATTTTTACAGCTTCACGGCGGACTCCTTCCGACTGGAGAATTACATGTTCCACCCGTTCGGGAAGAAGATCCCCGTCGCGATCTGACCTGTTTGAGACGATGAAAGCAATTTTCCATGCAGACAGCCGATGGGGCATCGGCAAGGACAACCGGTTGATGTTCTCCCTCCCCAAGGACATGAGGTTCTTCCGTGAGACGACGGAGGGGAAGGTCGTCGTCATGGGGCGCAACACCCTGCGCTCCTTCCCGGGCGGCAAACCCCTCAAAAACCGCATCAACATCGTGCTCTCTCCCGAGGACGCGGGGGAGGGCGCCGTCACCGTGCACAATTTGGAGGAACTCTTTTCCGAGATTAAAAAATATCCGCCCGACGACGTCTTCGTCATCGGCGGGGCGAGCGTGTTCCGCGCGCTCCTGCCCTATTGCACCGAGGCGCTTGTGACGAAAGTCGATGCCGACGGAGGAGCCGACGTCTTTGCGCCCGATCTCGACGCCATGGAGGGGTTCACTCTCGCATCTGAGAGCGCGCCCGTCGAGGACAACGGCTACATGATCCGATTCTGCATTTACAAGAATCTTTCTCCCAAGCCGTAATGATTTGTTGATAGCAAAAGCCCGTCCGCACGGACGGGCTTTTGCGTGGTTTAGTATTTTTTTGCACCTGTCTCATCTTCCAATCCAAGCAGGAAGTCAGAACTTATATGAAAGAATTCGGCTGTCAAATAGACATTTTCTGCGCTCGGTTGAACGTTTCCGTTTGTCCAATCGGATACGCTCATCGCGGAGACGCCGATTTTTTCCGCAAACGCACGCTTAGAAAGACCATTTGATTCCAACAAATCGCTCAGTCTTTCGGCAAATTTGTTTTTCATATTTCTATTATAAGAAAAATCTTACGAAAAACGCTTGACATAAGAAATATCTTACACTATAATAATTTATATTTGACCAATCTCACAGAAAAATGGATTATGGAAAACAGAACGATTACTCTTACGATTACGGAAAAATGTAATCTTGCCTGCATATATTGTTACGAACACAATAAAAGCGCGGCAGACATGAGCTTTGAGACGGCAAAAGCGATTTTAGATAACGAGTTACGGGGAGGGGAGCAAGCCGAAAATACTTATATCGAGTTATTCGGTGGAGAGCCATTCCTGAATTTTGAGCTCATGAAGCAGGTCGTTGAATACGTCCTTTCATTCTATCGTGGGAAGTTGCGTTTTTTTGCTACTACAAATGGCACACTCGTCCATGGCGAAGTACAAAAATGGTTGCATGAAACCCGTCGATTTGTCACGGTTGGACTGAGTCTCGACGGTACACGGGAAGCCCACAACCTGAATCGGTCAAATAGCTTCGACGATATTGATTTAGATTTCTTTTTAAGAGAATATCCGGGGCAACATGTAAAAATGACGATTTCCGAGAAATCGTTGCCTTATCTGGCGGAGAGCATTGCATTCCTTCACAGTCGAGGATTTGCTGTTGAGTGCAATCTTGCTTATATGGTGGATTGGACTTCCTCGGGCAATCTCTCTACTTTGACAGATCAGCTTAACCGTTTGATCGATTATTACTTGGAACATCCGGAAGCGCCCAAATGCAGAATGATGGATTTTCCGATTGGGAATCTTTCCCGCCCGCAGGAGAAGGAAGGCGCTATAAAAAAATATTGTGGGACAGGGACGGCAATGCGGTGTTATGACACCAATGGGAATATATATCCCTGTCAGCTCTTTTCGCCACTCTCTGCAGGAGAAAAAGCGAAAAAAATCGGGCAACTCCCCATCCATGGTGAGTTTTCTTCCGATCTTTTGGAAGGTAAATGCAGAGATTGCTATTATCAAAGGATTTGCCCGATGTGCATGGGAAGCAATTATCTGAGTACGGGAAATCTTTATAAACCCGACGATGCTCGCTGTGAGCTTTATAAAATTATTTATCAAGCGAACGCGAAACTCAAGGCTCTTCAATGGGAGCGGGGGTTATTACAGCTGGATGAGCAAGAAGAACAGGCGCTTTTACGGAGTATTGTACACATACAGGAGATAAGTCGATAAAGACTTAGCAATAAAATCAACTATAAAGGAGTGGTAATATGTTTCAAATTACAAAAGAGCTTTTTTCGAAGATCAAGGGGTACATTACAGCGGCATCGCTCCAGCCGGCATACGCAGATATACCATATTCATGTTATAGTGGTTGCTATGGTCAGTGTCGCGATGATTGCAGTGATACATGTTACGATAGGTGCGTCAGATCATGTTATGGAACATGTAATGACACATGTGACGCCCAATGCGTACATGATTCGAACTGGTAAGGAAAATTCAAAATGAATTTCATTTGGGAGAAGAAAACGGCAGAGTACCCGTGGCTGTATTGTTTTTCTGTAACCTTGAGAGATGGCGCGGTGATTCGCAACCGCGCCTATTATCGGGTAGAAGAAATTCAAAAAAGTAAAACAAAGAATGGCACATTAGACGCCCTTATAGAGGACAATCTTGCAACCTGCTTTTCATGCGGATACGAAAAAGATGAAAATATCATAAAGCACGATCTACATATCAAGGCGGAAGATGCGGAAGAAATTTACAACAGACTTTCAACCATAAAATTTTTTACAACTGAAAAAATTAAATTATTGCATTCTTTATCAATGGAGCGAGATTTCCCGATCGAAAATAAGATTCTCGGAGCAAAGGTATCTACGAACGATCACTCGCTCAAAAATATTTGCCTGTATTTTCGTTGCTTGAACAATCCGGAGCTTTCGAAATGCCGAGATCTGCTGTTTGAGCTATGCGCACAATACGGTCTTCGGCAGGATTTTTGTTTACCGATGGGCGAAGATCAATATTATTTATGGTACATTGCTTTGGATTTCGGAGATGAAGTTTTCAAACTAAAATTTTATTTTCAATTTCAGCCGGAATATGATGTGCGTCTTTTTATAAAGGCTTTTGAGGGCACTGAGAATCAAAATACGGTCGAAGAAATCGTAACTTCGAACGGCTGGGTATGGGGATTTCAAATCGCGACAATGGACAATGCCGAAATAACTTACAATTTTTATATGAAAGAACGAGATGCTTGATTTTAACGGCAATATAGTAAAATTCGATCTCCAGCGGGCGGAAATTTTTTGATTCCGCCTCTTTTTTGTTGTCAAAAGAGCGGAAAAGTACTATAATCATCTATGGATTTTTCAAATAGGACAACAAGGTATGCTCAGAGAAGATTTACGGAACATTGCGATCATTGCACACGTCGACCACGGCAAGACGACGCTCGTCGACCAGATGCTCAGACAGGGCGGTACCTTCCGCGAGAATCAGGTCGTGGAAGAGCGCGTCATGGACAGCGGCGATTTGGAGCGCGAGCGCGGCATCACCATCCTCGCCAAGAACACCTCCATCCACTACAACGGGGTGAAGATCAACATTGTCGACACCCCTGGTCACGCCGATTTCTCGGGCGAAGTGGAGCGCGTGCTCAAGATGGTCTCGGGCGTCCTCATCCTCGTCGACGCCGCCGAGGGACCCATGCCGCAGACCCGCTTCGTCACGTCGAAGGCGCTCGAAATGGGGCTTCGGCTCATCATCGTCGTCAACAAGATCGACCGCCCCGATGCCCGCGTCAAGGAGGTCGTCGACGAAGTGTTGGAGCTCCTCATGGACCTCAACGCCTCCGACGACCAGCTCGAAAGCCCGTTCGTGTTCTGTTCGGGACGGGACGGCACGTCGAGTCTCGACGAAGACAGCACGGGGAGCGACCTCAAACCGCTCTTCGACATGATCCTGAAACATTTTCCCCCCCTCGATATGGACAGCGATGGACCTCTCCAACTCCTCGTCTCCTCCATCGACTACAACGACTATGTCGGCAGGATCGGCATCGGCAGGATCGAGCGCGGCGTCATGCGTTCCAATCAGGAGGTCGCCGTCTGCAACTTCAACCACAAGGATGTCCGCTGGCGCGGAAAGATCGCGGCGCTCTATGAGATCGAGGGGCTCGACCGCGTTCCCTGCGAAGAGGCGCGCGCGGGCGACATCGTCTGCTTTGCCGGGCTTGAACAGATCAACATCGGCGACACCGTCTGCGTTCCCGATACCGTGGAGCCCGTGCCCTTCGTCAAGATCTCCGAGCCGACCGTGGAGATGATCTTCTCGGTCAACGATTCCCCGTTCGCAGGCAAGGAGGGGAAGTTTGTCACGACGAGACATCTGCGCGAGCGCCTCTACCGCGAACTTCTGCGCGATGTCTCCCTCAAAGTCGAGGACACCGATTCGACCGATTCCTTCCGCGTGAGCGGCAGAGGGGAGATGCACCTCTCCATCCTCATCGAGACGATGCGCCGCGAGGGATACGAGTTTCAGGTCAGTTCCCCCAAGGTGCTCTTCAAGGAGATCGACGGGGAGAGATACGAGCCCGTCGAACGGCTCATCGTCGACGTCCCCGAGACGTCGATGGGCACCGTCTTCGAAAAGATGGGGACGCGCAAGGGCGAGCTTTTGCACATGAGCGCGATGGGTTCGCGCATGCGCCTCGAATTCCTCGTGCCCGAGCGCGGACTGTTCGGCTACAAGAGCGAATTCCTCACCGATACAAAGGGGGAGGGCGTCATGAGCTCCGTCTTCTATGAGTACCAGCCCTACAAGGGGGAGATCCAGCGCCGCCTCTCCGGTTCGCTCGTTGCCTTCGAGACGGGGGAAGCGGTCACGTACGGGCTCTTCAATGCGCAGGGGCGCGGCGTCCTCTTCATCACGCCCGGCACCCCCGTGTACGAGGGC
>CANQNB010000058.1 GCA_947625065.1 uncultured Clostridia bacterium
CGCGGAGCTCCTGCATCTCCGCCTGAAGGTAGATGCTCTCGAGAAGTTCGTCGATCCCCTCGCCCGTCTTGGCGGAGACGGGCACGACGATGACGTCGCCGCCCCATTCCTCGGGCACGAGGTTATAGTTCATGAGCCCTTGCTTCACCTTGTCGGGGAAGATGTTGGGCTTATCCATCTTGTTCATCGCAACGATGATGGGCACCCCTGCGGCTTTGGCATGGTCGATCGCCTCCACGGTCTGCGGCATGATGCCGTCGTCGGCTGCGACGACGAGCACGACGATGTCGGTGACCTGCGCGCCGCGGGCACGCATCGCGGTAAACGCCGCATGCCCGGGAGTGTCGATAAAGGTGATCTTTCTGTCTCCCGGAAGAGAGACGGTATAGGCACCGATGCTCTGCGTGATGCCGCCCGCCTCACCTGCGGTGACGTTGGTGCTCCTGATCTTGTCGAGCAGGGAGGTCTTGCCGTGGTCGACGTGCCCCATGACGGTGACGACGGGCGCGCGCACGACAAGGTTTTCCGTCTCGTCTGCGCCGTGTTCCTCGATGAGGACGTCCTCTGCCGTCTTCTCGGGTCTGTATTCGAGGTCGATGCCAAGTTCGAGCGCCATAAAGGCGGCGCTGTCGTAGTCCACCGACTCGTTGACCGTCTTCATCACGCCCTCCTTGAAGAGGCGCTTGGTGATCTCCACGGCGGAGATCCCGAGCTTTTCGGAGAGGACCTTGATGGGGATCTCCTGCGTCGTGACCACCGCATGGTCGATCTTGACCGCCTGCGTCTCCTTTCTGACCTTCTTGCCGAAGCGCGCCTTTCTGTATCCGCTCTCCTTGTCGAAATCACCGATGTCCGCGCCCTGCTGGCGTTGCAGTGCACGCTTGTTGACGGGTCCGCGCGACTTCTCGACATAGGTCTTTTCGAACTTCTTCGCGGGTTCCCTGCGCAATGCGGGGGAAGGCGTGGGCGCAGGTGCGGGACGCATCCCTGCGGGACGGGAGAGCGGACCTGCGGGGCGGCTCCCCATGCCCTGCGGACGGAGACCTGCCCCCGCTCCCTGCGGACGGGCAGGACGGACCCCCGTCTGCCCCGGACGGGTGGCTGCGGGCGGCGTATAGGTGGGTCTTCCCGTGCGCTCCGGTCTCGCTTCGGGGCGGAAGGTGCGCGGCGCCGCCGTCTGCTGTTCGGCGGGACGGGGAGCCCTCTGGACACGGGGCTCCTCTGCCTTTGGCTGCGGCTTGGCTGCGGGGCGGGGTTCCGCTTTGCGTGCCTCCGCCTCCTTGCGCGCCTGCTCTGCCGCACGGATCGCCTTGACCTCCTCCATCTTTGCGAGTTCCTCGGCGACCCGTCTCTTCTCCTCTTCCATCCGCGCCAATTCTTCGGCAACGCGCAGCTTTTCTTCCTCCTCTGCCCGTGCCTCTTCTTCCTCGGCGGCGATCCTCGCAGCCTCTTCCTCCGCGCGCTTGCGTGCGGCAGCCGCTTCGAATTCGCCGAGCCGTTTCAGAATGGCGTTCAGCTTTTTCTCATTCGAGGAGATCGCCTCTTTGAGCGAAGAAGTCGCCTTCTCCTTCGGGAAAGCACCCAATTTTTCTATCGT
This sequence comes from uncultured Clostridia bacterium, assembly GCA_947625065.1. Lineage (GTDB taxonomy): Bacteria > Bacillota > Clostridia > Christensenellales > Borkfalkiaceae > Gallimonas. The sequence continues at coordinate 1,598 of CANQNB010000058.1, forward strand.
TTCATAAGCCATTTTTCAAGTACCCTCCTTTCAAGGACGATTGTCGTTTCCCGCCGCAACGAGCACGGCTTGCGCGAGATGTTCCTCCCGCACTGCCGCCAGCCTGCACAGCGGCTTTCCCGTCAATTCCTCTAAACCGTCCGTCTCGATCAGCGGACAGCCGAATCTTTTTTTCAAACTCTCGATCTCCTTTTTGGTATTCGGCGATGCGCTTTCGTCCGCCACGAGCAGATAGACCCGCCCGCGGACGCACTTCGCCGCATTGACGCCGAGAACGAGCTTGCCCGCCTTGCGCGCAAACCCGAGATAAGTTTTGATCTTGTTCCGATTATTTTCCACCAAGGAACTCCTCTTCGATCTGCCGGTAGACGGCGTCGTCGACAGGCGCGGAAAAAGCGCGGTTCAAAAGTTTTTTTTGCCCGAGCTTTTTGATGCAGCTCTCGTTGGAACACACATAGGCGCCCCGTCCCGCCGCCTTCCCCGAAAAGTCGAGAAAGATCGCCCCGCCGGGGCTGCGCACGACGCGCACCATCTCCCGCCTGGGATGCTCCTCCCGGCAGGCGATGCACGTCCGCATGGGAATTTTCTTGGGCGGCTGCATCATCTCACTCCCCGAGGTCGTCTGCGGGCGGCTCCGTGTCGAGATTGAGTTTCTCTGCCGCCGATTCGCTCTTGACGTCGATCTTCCAACCCGTGAGGCGGGCTGCGAGACGGGCGTTCTGCCCGTTCCTGCCGATGGCAAGGGAGAGTTTATCGTCCGGGACGACGGCAACGGCGGACTTGTCGCCGAGCTGGGTCACGGAGACGACCGTCGCGGGAGAGAGCGACTTCGCGATGAATTCGAGCGGGTTTTCGCTCCAAAGGATGATGTCGATCTTCTCGCCGCCGAGCTCCGCAACGACCGCGTTGACGCGCGCGCCCTTGTTGCCGACGCAGGCGCCCACGGCATCGATGCGCGGATCTTCGCTCGCGATCGCCATCTTGGTGCGCTGCCCCGGTTCGCGGGAGATCGCCTTTACGGTCACCACGCCCGACTTGATCTCGGGGACCTCCTCTTCGAAGAGGCGCTTGACGAGACCGGGCGCCGCGCGCGAAACGAGCACCTGCGCGTTCCTTCCGCCGCTTTTTACCCGCTTGACGTACACTTTGATGCGGTCCCCCGCCTCATAGCGCTCGCCGACGACTTGGTCCTGCGGGAGCATGAGCCCCTCGATCTGCCCCTTGCCGAGCTCGATGTACACATTGCGCATATCCACTTTGCGCACGAGTCCGCTCATGAGCTCCCCCTCTTTGTCGGAGAACTCGGAGAGGGTGTTGTCGCGCTCCGTCTCGTGGATCTTCTGGAGGATGACGTTCTTCGCCGTCTGTGCGGCGATGCGCGAGAAATCGCCCTTCGGATCGAGCTCCTCGGAGATCTCTTCCCCGACCTTTGCGTTCTTTTTGATGTCCAGCGCGTCCTTGAGATAGATCTCGTTTTCGCCCAGCTCCTCGACATCGTCATCGACGACCATGCGGCGCAGGAAGAAACGGATCGTGTTCTTTTCGGGATTCAAACGCACTTCGACATTGCCCGTCTCGCCGAACATCTGCTTTTTGTAGGCAGCGGCGAGCGCATTGGAGAGCGCTTCGATGAACACATCTTCGCTGATGCCCCGCTCACGTTCGAGATCGGCAAGCGCGGCAAAAAAATCCTTGTTGGTCATGATGTATACTCCTGTATTGATTTCGTGTTAAGTCGCGGCACTTCCGCCGCCCGTCATACCTCGATCAGAAGGCAGACCTTTGAGCACTTTGCAAAGGGGATCTTCCGTTCCCCCTTCCCGGTGAGAAGCCCGATCGTATCCCCCTCAAAGGAGAGGAGCTCCCCCTCGAAGTACTTGCTCCCTTCGAGCGGCGCATAGAGATGCACCTCGATCTTCTCCCCGATGTGGCGGAGGAAATCCTCCTTCCGCCTGAAGGGGCGGTCGAGACCGGGCGAGGAACAGTTGAGGGTATAGGACGCGCCGAAGGTGGGATCAAGCTCGTCGAGCGGTCCGTCGATGGCGCGGTGGAACGTCTCGCAGATGTTGAGGTCGATGCCGCCCTCGCGGTCGATGAACAGCGTGAGCGAACGGGTACGCATATCCCATTCCCCGTCGATGATCTCCACTCCCACCGCCTGGGCGATGGGCGAGAGAAATTCGATGATCTCTGCGATCGGTTTGACCTTCATACCCCTCCCCGCGGGCGCAACGGGCGCCCACATACAAGAAATGAGAGCGGCGGACCGCTCTCAATCTCTCTTCGTAGATTAAGTACCTTGATTATAGCACGTCTTGCGGACATTTGCAAGCATTTCCGCCAAAATTTTTATAAAAATTATCCCGCCTGCGGCAAATGTCCCTTCATCCGCACGAGTTCCATAAAGATCTTCGCCGTGACGAAGGCATCAGCATAGGCGCGGTGGTGATGAAATTCGAAATGGAAATAGTCGGCGACGGTGTTCAGCTTGAAATTTTTGAGCTGCGGGAGAAGTTCCTGCGCGAGCGTGACCGTATCGTATTGGGGGTGGTCGAAGACGTACCCCGCGCGGTCCCCGTAGTAGCGGATGAGCTTGCAGTCGAAGGAAGTATTGTGGGCGACAAGCCCGCATCCCGCCGAAAACTTGTAAAAGTCGGCGATGACGGCATCGATCTCGGGGGCGCCAACGAGCATGTCATCGGTGATGCCCGTGATGTCGATGATCTCGGGGGACAGGCGGACGGGACAGGCGACGAAGGAGGAAAACCTCTCGCAGATGTGCCCGTTTTCGATCTTGACCGCCCCGATCTCGATGATGCGGTCCATGACGCCGCCCTTGGAGAGCCCCGTCGTCTCCAGATCGACGACGACGTATTTCTGCTCCGCGAACCCCTCGGGCATGCTGACGGAGCCGAACAGATCTGCCTGTTCGAGGTCGGCTTCGGGTACGGGAAAGACGGCGCGGTAGCCGGCGGGCACGGGGCGGGAGGGACGCTGCTCGGGGACGAACCCCTTGGGCGGCGAACCGAGATCGATCGTCTTGACGCGGAAGGAGAAGTTGCCGTTGTACAGCTCGTTGCTTCCCGTGATGCAGATGCTCGTCCCGCGGGTCAGACCGCGCACCTTTTCGAGCGTCGCCTTCTTCGAGAAGTACATCGCACGCATGGAGCCCGAGCCGTCGCCAATCGTAAAGGAAAAGTAGGGCTTGCCGTTCTTTGATTCCCGCTCTTCGATATAGGAGATCTCGCCGCAGAGGGCGACGTCCTGCTCCGCCTTCGTGAGGTCGGCGATATAGAGGGCGCGCTTGGGGGCGCCGCCGTCGATGGCGGTATAGCCCGTGATGTTGAAGTAGCGCGGCAGGAGAACGAACTCCTCGGGCGGGACCTCCCGCTCGATCTCGGGGACCGCCTTCTGCACGGCGGAAAGTTCGCCTAACCAGTTCCCGCAGAATTTTCTGCCGAGCGCCGCGGAGAGGGCATCGGTCACGCCGTCGGACAGCCCCGCCGCCCGCTCGATCTCCCCCACGCCGATGAAGAATCTTCCGCCTGCGCCGTCGGGGACGACCCTAACGTTCTCGGGCGAGACAAACGCAGCAAACGCGGGGAACTGCGTCCTCAGGATGTCGAGGATGGCGCGGCAGACCGCCTCCTCCCCCGGCACCGATTTGGTCACCTTTGCCGAAGCGTGCAGTCCCGGAGCATAGCGCGCCGTGACCTCATTGGCATAGGCGACGTCCTCCTGTGTATAGTTGACGTCGGTATGGAGGTGGAAGACGGCTTCCTGCCCTTCCACCGTGATTTTTGCGAGAACAGCGCGTTTGAGCCCCGCCGCCCTCCTGATCTCGTTCAGATATTCGCGGCTTTTCATAAGTTTTTGCCTAAAATCGTATGGATCCTCTCGAAAAATACCCGTTCCGCATCCTCGCGGGGCACCCGGACGTTCTCCTTCCCCTTCTCGAAGATCACGCAATATTCCCTGCCGCCCGCAATGCCGAGGTCGCAATCCTTTGCCTCCCCCGGACCGTTGACGACGCAGCCCATGACGGCGATCTTGCAGCGTCTGCGCACCCCTTCGACGGCGCGGCAGACCCGCTCGGCGAGCCCCATGCAGTCGTATTCGCACCGCCCGCATGTGGGGCAGGAGATGACCTCCACGTACTCCCTTTCGAGCCCGACCGCACGCAGGATCTCGTGCGCGGCGATGACCTCTTCGACGGGATCCGCCGTGAGGGAGACGCGGATCGTGTCGCCGATGCCGCGGAGGAGCAGGCTGCCGATCCCGATGCTGCTCTTGACGATGCCGCTGCGCGGCGTTCCCGCCTCGGTGACCCCGACGTGAAGGGGATAACCCGTGCGCTCCGAGAGCATCGTGTAGGCGTCGACAGTCATGCGGACATCGGAGGATTTCACCGAGATCACGATGTCGTGCACGCCGTGCTTTTCGAGCGAGGCGACCTGCGCAAGGGCGCTCTCGACGAGCGCCTCCGCCGACCTGCCGTATACGGCGAGGAATCGCGGCTCGATGCTCCCCGTATTCGCCCCCACGCGCACGGGGATGCCGTGCATTCTGACGCAGTCCGCGACGCGCGCGAGTTCCCTCTCCCCGCCGATGTTGCCCGGGTTGATGCGCAATTTATCGGCGCCCGACTCCACCGCGAGGATGGCGAGTTTGGGGGAAAAGTGGATGTCGGCAACGAGCGGGATGCGGATCTCCTCCTTGACGGACGCAATGGCGCGGGCATCCGCCTCGTCGAGAACGGAGACGCGCGCGATGTCGCAGCCCGCCTCTTCGAGACGCAGAATTTGAGCGACGCACCTCTCTGCGTCGCTCGTCTTTACCGTCGCCATGCTCTGGACGGCGATACGTCCGCCGCCCAATGTGACGCCGCCGACACGGACCAACTGCTTTGTCATGATTTCTTCTCGCTCTCCTTCTTCTCCATCATGCGTTGGAGTTCGGACATGAAGGAGGAGATGTCCTTGAAGGAGCGGTAGACGGACGCATAGCGCACGTAGGCGACTTCGTCGAGTTCCTTGAGCCCCTCCATGACCATTTCGCCGATCTCCTTGGAGGAGATCTCCTGCACCATCGAGTTATACACCTTTTTGGTGATCTCGTCGGCAAGCGCGTCGATCTTTTCGAGGGGGACGGGTCTCTTTTCGCACGATTTGATGATGCCGCCCTTGATCTTGCCCACGTCGTATGCCTGCCGCGTGCCGTCCGCCTTGATGACGAGGATGGGCGCGACTTCGATGGTCTCGTAGGTGGTGAATCTTCTGCCGCAGCCGATGCATTCCCTGCGGCGGCGGATCGTCCTGTCGTCGTCCGCCGAACGCGAATCGATCACCTTGCTCTCGGTACAGTTACAATATAAACAGCGCATGGTCTTCCTCCTTGTATTATACTGCAAATATAACACAAAATATGGGATTTGTAAAGTATTTTTTCGAGATTCTCTATTCTCCCTGTGACGCAAGTTCGGGGCGAGAAAAATGCACCCTTGGAGATGCTCGATCTCGGGGTGCATTTCATGCTATCTTTTTTAAGCGGTCATTGAAGCGTCAGGGCTGATGATACTTTGCGGGAGCCGTATCTTCGCAGCGCTGATCCCATATTGCATCGGATGTGTAGCTATCAAGGCGAGAATCAACTTTTTTGCGTTGATCGCAGAAGTTGCCTTTCCCGGAATCTTTTTTGATTTGCTCCTCATTGAGAATGGTCTGCGCGCCCTTTTCAATGATGATCGAGCATTGTCCTGCGTCTGTATCCCCTGCAAGTTCTATCGGTTGGAATTCCAGAGTTTCGGGAGCTGTAAACATTTGCTTGCCGTTTCTCTGTGCTCCGAAGAAGTATGTGCCGCCGCCCGATGTTATATCTTTCCCGGTGATCACAGCGGTAGAGCCAATGACGACATGGGCATCAAGAGTGAATCCCACGCGTTGATCGTCCTTCCAAATATAATTGGTTACCACACAGAACGCAAGGGCATAGCCGATATCGACATCCAAATTGATCGTACCCTTGAGATTTACTTCGCCGCCGCCGATCAACGTGATCGCCCGCTCCGTGCCGTTTCGGACTTCGCTTCCAACATCATATCCATTATCCAAATAGAATGTGTACGGTTTTCCCGTCAAATTGATCGTTGCGCCCTCGTCAACATTGACAACGCCGCCGGGATAAACGACGACCGCACCGTTGGTGGGATCGCCGCAATCGGAATAGTTCACCGTCGTCCCACTCTTGAAGTTGATTTCGGATTTCTTCCCCTCTTTTGCCCAACCCACATAGAGGGGCGCAACATTGCCCTTGGAATTTACCGTAGCGTCTTCGAAATTCACGACGCCGCCGTACGCGACAAAGACCCCGCCGCCGCTGCTTTCAACCTTTCCTATCGTATCATCGGCATTGATAGAATAGCCGTTGAAATTCACTTCGGCGCCCTTTCCGAAATTCATCTCGCCGCCGCCGACATATCCCGCAAAGCTGGAAGAATCGTCCCAGTTTACATCGAACCGGACATCCTCCATGTTCACCTGACCGCCCTCGTCCACAAACAATGCATAGTTCGATGTCGCGAACTTACCAAAATTCTTGGTGGCATTCCGACCGACATTGATCGTGAACTTGCTTTTTGCTTCACTCTCTGCATCGGGGGCGCCTTTGAAGGTGAGGCTCGAGCCGCTCTCCACCGTGAGCGCATTCTCGGTAACTTCAGTCTCTATGCCGTTATTGATGGTAATATTATGCTGCGAGGCATCGAGCGTGAGATCTTTTCCGTCCGTGACGGAAAGCGGTTCGTCTTCTAACGTAATATCATCTGCGAGCGCGACCGTGTCTCCGCTCTGCGCTTCGCCAAACACTTCGCTGAGGTTGGAATCTTTGGTGACAAGGTACACATCCTGATTGGTTGTGTCGTTGCCGTTTGCCTGCACCGCATACAGA
>CANQNB010000059.1 GCA_947625065.1 uncultured Clostridia bacterium
GGAAAGACCGCCTTCCGTGCCGCGCGGGAGGGGGATCCCGTCGCCCAGGCGGTCGTCGACGACTATATCGCCGCGCTCGGGGAGGGGATCGCCAACCTTGCCAACGTCCTCCGTCCGCAGGCGGTCATCCTCGGCGGGGGAGTCTCCGCAGAGGGGGAAAATCTTCTGCGCCCGCTCAGAAAGGTCGTCTCTCCGAAACTGTACGTCTCGGAGGAATATGCACCGTTTGAGATCGTGATCGCCTCCCTCGGCAACGATGCGGGGCTGTACGGCGCGGCGGAGTATGCGCATTCGCGGCTCGGCTGAATAAGCCCTTTTGCATGACAAAACGGACGGTCTTCCGTCCGTTTTTTTGCACAAAAAAAGGGGAAACGCGGATGGGCGTTTCCCCTTGGAACTCAGTGTTTCTTGGGAAGGGTGAGGATGTAGTAGCACATGCCGAACACGACGATCCCGAAGAAGAAAATGACAGGGACCACGATGAAGGTCGCAAGCGCAGAGGGGCTCGTGAAGTCGATGTTCACGCCGAGGGCGACGATGCACGTCACGATGACGAGCAGGACGTAGATGGCGATCGCATTGATCCATATGCGGTAGTCGTTGCGCCGGATGGAGCGTTCGCCGTAGCGGTTCGCATAGGCGAGCCCCGTCACCAAAAGAAGGATAAGCCCTGCTCCCCAGATGACATAGGGATAGAAGACGGGGAATGCGTATTGACCGCGCAGCCCGAATACGACCGCGCCCTCGATGACGCAGAGGCAGAAGACGACGATCGCCGAGAGGAAGAGCGCTTTGCCCTTATGTACGACGCTCATCGACTCTTCCTTGTGCTTTGGCGAGGACTTTCCGCCCGTCGTGACGATCGTGATCTCATCGCGTGCGGCGCGCGATTTCAGAGGATTGAAGTCCATGCTGTCGGTGGGCTGAGCGGCGGCGAGCTCGTCTCCGCGGTCTCCCTTGTTGAGCGCGCCCTCATAGATGTTTCTGACAACATCCCGGTAGTCGCACGTGCTCTCTGCACCCTCTCCCGCGGCACCTTCGGTAGGGGCGACGGGGGTATTGTAATATTGATACTGTGCCCCATCCTCGGGAGCGGGGGCGGGATGATTGATGAGATCTCGGTAGTTCTTGTGAAGAAGTTCCTGTTCGCGTTCGCGGAAAGCTTCCTCCTGTTCGTCGCGGATGCGCTTTTCGAGAGTGATGAGCTCCTGCGCATGGGCGGTGCGTTCCGCGAGCAGGGTATCGTCCTTTTGGCGGAGAAGTTCGGTGAGACGGTTGTATTCCTGCGTATAGAATGCCTCGCGGTCGCGGATGGCTTGTTCGCGCAGTTTGAGTTCCTCCTGCGCGTGGCTCTCCTCGGCATCCTTGCGGGCGAGCTCCTCCTCGAGCGCCTGCCTGCGCTGTGCCTCTTCGGCGTCCATGGCGAGGCGGCGTTCGTTTTCCTCCTCATCGAGCGCCTGTCTGCGCGCCCCGAGCTCCTGTTCGAGGGCTTCCCTGCGGGTCGCTTCCTCGGTGTCGAGCGCGGTGCGGCGTTCCGTCTCCTCCTCATCGAGGATGCGGCGGCGCTCCGATTCTTCGGCTTCGAGCGCTTCCCTGCGGACGCAGGCGTCCCGTTCGAGCATCTCGGTGCGGTAGGCGAATTCGCTCTCGATCGCACGTTTGCGCGCTTCCTCTTCCTCCTCGAACTTGCGCACCCGCTCGTTGAAGGCGGCGATCTCTGCGGCGCGGGCGGATTCGTCCTCCTCCTGCGACTGCTGTGCGGAGCGGAGGGCTTCCTCCTGCAGCGTCTCGATCTCCTTGCGGCGCTCCTCGAGGAGCTGTTCGCGCGCGGCGAGGTCCTTTTCCCGCCAATCGCGCTCGGTGAAGTAGGCGGAGTTGCGCGCACGCATCTCTTCTTCGAAGCGTTCGCGCTCCTCGCTCAGGCTCTGTTTGCCCGCGGCGAGCTCGTTCTGCATGTTGGAACGCTCTTCCTCGATGCGCTCGTTGAGGGCACGGCGCTCCTCCTCGAGGGCATCCGCTGCTTGCTGTTTTTGGGCTTCGAGAGACTGCCTCGCTTCTTCGAGCTGTTCGTTTGCGGAGAGTTTTTCCGCCTCGAAGTTGCGCCGTTCCTCCTCGAGGGCGTCGGATGCAGCCTGCCGCTCCGATTCGAGCGTCTTTCTCGCCTCTTCGATCTCTGCCGCGGCAGATTGCTTCTGCGCTTCGAGTTCTCTGGCGAGGTTGCGCCGCTGGGCGTCCATTTCGAGGGTCATGATCTGGCGCTGTGCTTCGAGATCGCGCCGCTCCGATTCAAATTCCTGCGTGAGGGACTGACGGCGGGATTCGAGCTCGTGCGTCTCTGTCAGACGGTCCGACTCGATGCGCTCCTCGTAGGTTTTCCGCTCCTCTTCGAGCTCCCTTGCGTGCGATTCGCGCTCCTCGCGCAGTTGCTGCTCGTAATTTTGCCGCTCTTCCTCGAGCTGCTGCTCATGGTTGCGGCGCACCTCTTCGAGCTCCTGCTCGTGGCTGAGACGCTGCGCTTCGAGCTGTTGCGCGAGGTTCTGCCGTTCGGTCTCGATCTCTTCCGCAAAACTCTTGCGCTCGTTTTCCAGTTCGAGCGCGCGCTGGTCGTATTCCGCCTCTAACTCCTGTTTGATGGCGTCTCTCTCCGCGCTGTCGTCGAAGTTCGGCTCGTAGTCGAGCTCTTCGCCGTCCTCGCCGCGGTTGGGCACGCGGGAAGTGGAGCTGCGGAGCACGCGCATGTTCACGGCGGAGGGGGCGGGGTTCGCGAAATCGAACTCCTTGTCGGAGATAAGAGAGTCGATGACGGTGCGGGAGTATTCCCATTCCGCCTGATTGGTCTCTGCGATCTCCTTGCCTTCCTCGGTGAGGGAGAAGTACTTTCTCCTGCCGCCGCCGACCGAGCCGCCCCAGTACGAGGTCACGTACCCATCTTTCTCGAGACGTTTGAGCGCGCTGTAGAGGGAGGGCTGTTTGAGCGAATACTGCCCGTGGCTCTTGCGTTCGATCTCGGCAATGATGGCATAGCCATACTTATCGCCATCATAGAGCGCGCGCAGAATGATGGTATTGATATGCCCGCGGATGAGATCGGATGAGATGGATTTCTCATCCTTTTCTTCCGTCTCGGGAGAGGGGGAAACTTCCTCTGTCTCCTCGGGATCGACGGGCATGTTCTCGTCGTCCATGATGTTCCTCCTTATTTGTATTTGGTACGATTTGATTATACTACTTCTGACATTTTTTGTCAATAGTTGAAGTACTATGTGTGACGTAATTATAAAAATTTTTTATGTTTTTCATATTTTCTCCTCCCAAAACATAAAAAACCGTATGAAAGAACTGCGGGGAGCGATCATCATGGTCGGGGGAGCGGTCGGCGCGGGGTTCATCTCGGGCGCGGAACTCGTCCGCTTTTTCCATACGCGCTCCTTCTTTTTCCCCGTTCTCCTGTCCGCGGCGCTCTTCTTTTTGCAATGCGCCCTCTTCCTCCGCCTCGGGAGAAGATACGGAGGGTACGAAAACACGCTGCGGGCGCTCTTCGGCAGGGGAGCCGCCGCGGTCGGCGCCGCCGTCTCCCTTCTTTGTCTCATCCCGTGTGCGGGGATGCTCGCGGGGCTCGATGCGCTCCTGCCGTCTGCCGCGCCCCTCCTGTCTGCCGGCGGGCTTCTTCTGACCGCTCTCCTTCTGACGCGCGGCACCAAGGGGATCTCCATCCTCAATCTCATCCTCGTCCCCGTCCTGCTCGTGTTCGTCTTTGCCTTCGGGGGAGGGCAGCCCCACGATTTCCTTCCCACCGCGGCGGAGGGAATTTCTCCCTTTGGCGGGGGAGCGCTCTATGCGGGGATGAACGCCTTCCTGCTCGCCCCCGTGCTGCTCGATATAGGGAGGGAGATCGAAAAGCCGCTGCTCTCTTCCGCCGTCGCCGCGCTCGTCATCGCCGCCGCCTCCTTTGCGATCATGGGCAGTATCTACCGTGCGGGCGGAGAGGCGCTGCAAGCGGAGATGCCCTTTCTGTACGTCATGCGCGGAAGAAAAGCCTTTTCGTGCATGGTCGCCATTGCGATCATGACCTCCCTCGCCTCCTCCCTCTATCCGCCGCTGAAGGCATGCGAAAAGCTCGCGGGGATAAAAAAATTTGCCGCGAAGGCGGGTGTGCTCTTCGCGGCGTTTGCGCTCTCCCGGTTGGGACTTTCGGGGATCGTCGGATATTTTTACCCCATCGAAGGGGGATTGGGGCTGGCTCTGTCAGTTTTCGGTGTTCTTCACGAGCAGTTTTTCAAGAAGCGCCACGAGAAAGTACATTCCCGCCGCAAGGATGCAGAGGATGACCGTCGCGCTCATCACGAGATCGAGCTTGAACACCTGCCCGCCGTACACGATGAGGTACCCAAGTCCCGCCCGTGATACGATGTATTCTCCCATGATGGACCCGATCCATGCCATGCCCACCGCGACCTTCAGCATGGAGATGAAGGAGGGGAGGGAGGACGGGACGACGAGTTTTGTGAGGATCTGCCATTTGGAGGCGCCCATCGAGCGCAGGAGCAGCAGTTTGTTCTTGTCCGTCGCGATGAAGGCGGAGAGCATGTGCAGGATCGCCACGATGATGCCCACGAGGACGGTCATGAACAGGATCGCCTTGCTCCCCGTGCCGCACCAGACGATGATGAGGGGACCGAGCGCGATCTTCGGGAGGGCGTTGAGGACGACGATATAAGGTTCGAGCACCTCGCGCAGGAGGTCGCTCCACCAGAGGAGGAGCGCGATCCCGTAGCCGAGACCGACGGCGATCGCAAAGCCCGCAAGCGTCTCCCACAGCGTGACGCCGATGTGGTAGAACAGGACGCCGTCACGGTAGAGCCCGAAGATGGTGCGGGCGATGCGGGAGGGGGAACTCATGAAGAAGGGATCCGCCCAGCCGAGCGCGGTCACGAGTTCCCAAATGGCGAGCACAAGGAGGAGGACCCCGATGCGTAGCGCCCAGACGAGTGCGGTGCGCCGTCTTCTTTTTTTGAGAAAAAGCACATGCTCCGAAGAGAAATTTTTCTGTAATTGACCTTTTTTCATATGTTGAGCTCCTTCCAAAGGATTTCGAACCAAGAGGAGAAATTGCCTGTCTCCCGCCGTTTGAGCGGGTTTTTCACCTCTCCGAAGTCCATTTCGTGTTCAAACGCGACGCGCGCGGGGCGTTTTGTGAGGACGAGGATGCGGTCGGCGAGCGAGATCGCTTCCGAGATGTCGTGGGTGATGAGAAGCGCCGTCTTCCCCTCACTGCGGATGATCTCCGCGACGTCCTCCGTCACGTTGAGCCGCGTCTGGTAATCGAGGGCGGAGAACGGCTCGTCGAGCAGAAGGATGTCGGGCTCGGTCGCGAGGGTGCGGATGAGGGCGGCGCGCTGGCGCATCCCTCCCGAGAGCTGGGAGGGATAGCTGTCGAGGAAGTCGCCGAGACCGTATTTGACGGCAAGGTTTTTGGCGCGCTCCCTGTGCTCGGACGTGTTCTGTCTCTTGATCTCGAGGGGGAGGGCGATGTTCTTCTCGATGGTCCGCCACGGGAACAGATGATCCTTTTGCAGCATGTAACCGCAGCTCCCCACCCGCGTGACCGTCCCCGCAGAGGGTCTCAAAAGCCCCGCGGCGAGGGAGAGGAGGGTCGTCTTGCCGCACCCCGAGGGTCCGATGATGGCGACGAATTCTCCCTCGCCGACCGAAAAGGAGAGGTCTTGCGCCGCGATCGTCTCGCCGCGGACGGTGTGATAGATGTAAGTCACATCGGTAAATCGCAGAATTTGCTTTTTCATAGGCGTTTCCTCTGTAACGGCAGTGCGCCGCGGCTATGCTTTCAGCGACTCAAAGACCTTCTTCGCGTAGCTGTTGTCCACGAAAAATCCGAAGTCCACGCGCGAGGGGAGCTCGCCTGCCGCATCCATGATGTCCTGCAGCCGTGTGAAGCTCGCCTCGGTCATCGTCATGTCGGTGACCCACGCGTCGATGTCACGATAGTTCTTGACGCTCGTCGCAAGGGAGTCCGCCGAAGTGTCGGCAAAGTGTTTGGTGAGGTGCTGCGCGATGGTCTCGGGGGATGCGGTCTGCGCATACTCCACGGCTCTGAGCATGGCGCGCAAGAAGCCCTCGACGGTGTCCCCGTGCCCGTTGATCCACGACCTCTTGGCGATGAAACTCGTGTAGGGGACTTCGCCGCTCGCCTCTCCGACCGCCGCGACGATATATCCCTTGCCCTCCGCCTGGATCGCGGAAGCGGTGGGTTCGAATACCGTGCAGTAGTCGGCAGTGCCTTCGAGGAACGCCGCCGTCATGTTGTTGAATTCGACGTCAAAGTTGAGTTTGTAGCCTTCGACCTGCTTCTCTTTGAGGATGTACTCAAACGTCATCGCGGGGACGCCGCCGTGTCTGCCGGCGAGGATCTCCTTGCCCGCGAGGTCCTGCCAGTCGAAGGTTTCGCGTTCATCGTCGCGGGAGAGCAGGAAGGAGCCGTCGCGGTGGGTGAGCTGACCGAAGACGATGGGGACATCGCTCGTTCCGCCCGAGGCGACATAGAAGGCGGCTTCGGGACCGCAGAAACCGATGTCCGCGCTGTTCGAGAGCACGGCTGCCATCACCTTGTCGGCGCCGCCGCCGTTGGTGAGCTCGATGCGCAGACCTTCTTCTTCGAAATAGCCGAGAGAATCGGCAAGATACATCGGCGCATAGAACACCGAGTGGGTGACTTCGTTGATGCGGACGGTCGTGAGCCCGTCGCTGGTTCCGCCGCAGGCGGAAAGGGGGAGGAGGGCAAAGAGCGCCGCTCCGAGTGTCGCAAGTAATTTTTTCATAGTACACTCCGTGAAAATTGGAATAATATATTCTATGAAAAGGGCGGATTTATTGACAACGCCGCAAAAAAGGTTTATAATAGAGGACGTTACACTTTCAGAGGTCACCATATGAAAGAAATGCAAACGACATACGATCCGAGAGAATTTGAAGACAAAATTTATGCCGAATGGGAGAGAACGGGCGCGTTTGAGGCGAAGATCGACCCCGAGAAGGTCCCCTTCACCGTCATGATGCCGCCGCCCAACATCACGGGTAGGCTGCACATGGGGCATGCGATGGACGAGACCCTGCAAGACATCGTCGTCCGTTTCAAGCGGATGCAGGGGTATTCCGTGCTCTGGATGCCCGGGACCGACCACGCCTCCCTCGCCACCGAGCACAAGATCGTCGAAAAGCTCCGCGAGGAGGGGACCTCCAAAGAGGAACTCGGGCGGGAGCGCTTTTTGGAGCGCGCGTGGGAATGGAAGAACCAATACGGAGGGGCGATCGTCGGGCAGCTGAAAAAACTCGGCTCCTCCTGCGATTGGTCGCGCCTTGCCTTCACGCTCGACGAGCGCTGTTCCAACGCCGTCCGCGAGGCTTTTTTCAGGCTGTACGAAAAGGGGCTCATCTACCGCGGGAGCCGCATCATCAACTGGTGCCCCGACTGCAAGACGGCGCTCTCCGACGAGGAGGTCGCCTATTCGGAGGATGCCGGTCACTTCTGGCATTTCCGCTATCCCGTGGAGGGGTCGGACGAATCCATTGTCATCGCGACCACCCGTCCCGAGACGATGCTCGGCGATACCGCCGTCGCCGTTCACCCCGATGACGAACGCTACCGCCACCTTGTCGGCAAGACCCTCATCCTTCCCCTCGTGAACAGGAGGATCCCCGTCGTCGCCGACGCCTATGTCGACCCCGAATTCGGCACCGGCGCGGTCAAAATCACGCCCGCGCACGACCCCAACGACTTCGAGGTGGGGATGCGCCACCGCCTTCCCATGATCCGCATCCTGAATGACGACGGGACGATCAACGCGGAGGGGGGAGAATTTGCGGGGCTCGACCGCTACGAGGCGAGAAAGCGCATCGTCGCCGAAATGGACCGCCTGGGGCTCCTCGTCAAGATCGAATCCCACACGCACAACGTCGGGCACTGCCACCGCTGCAATGCCACCCTCGAACCCCTTGTCTCCAAGCAGTGGTTCGTCAAGATGGCGCCCCTCGCAAAGCCCGCGATCGATGCGGTCATGAAGAACAAGACGAAGTTCACGCCCGACCGCTTCGCCAAGATCTATTATAATTGGTTAGAGAATATCCGCGACTGGTGCATCTCCCGCCAGCTTTGGTGGGGGCACCGCATCCCCGTCTGGTATTGCGACGACTGCGGCGCGCAGATCTGCTCACGGACGGATGAGCAGATCTGCTCACGGACGGATGTCACCGTCTGCCCGAAGTGCGGCAGCGCCCGCGTGCGGCAGGACGAAGACTGCCTCGATACCTGGTTCTCCTCGGCGCTCTGGCCTTTCTCCACCCTCGGCTGGCCCGAAGAGACCCCCGAATACAAATATTTCTACCCGACCGACGTGCTCGTCACGGGATACGACATCATTCCCGTCTGGGTGATGCGCA
>CANQNB010000060.1 GCA_947625065.1 uncultured Clostridia bacterium
ATGAAGAGGAAGACGGGGATGATGACGATCATAAAGAGGATGAACGCCCCGTTTTTGAGCGCCGCAACGAACTTCTCGCGCCGCCTTACGCCCGTGCCCCGCTCTTTGAGTTCCGTGTCGATGATCCGGATGTCCCGCTTCCCCGCCTCGATCTGTGCGACGGTGGAAGCCACGTAGGAGCGGTAGAGGATCGTGAAGACGATCGAAAAGCTCGTGACGCCCAAAAACGTCGCAACGATGGAGATGATCTCGAGCAGTCCCATACTTAGCTGTTCGGGCTCGCCATGAGCGTGAGAGTATAGGTCGGGCGGAAGTTCCTCGAGTCCTTTCCCTCGAACACCGTGTCGCGCAGATCCTGCAAAACGCCCATGACCTCTTCGAGCGGCTCCCCGAGCCCCTCCGTGTCGAAGTAGACGCTCGGGTTCATGTTCCCGAAGCGCGGACCCCATCTGAGCGCGATCTCAAACTCAAAGCGGAAGGCAGTCTCCGCCCCGTCGGTGACGAGCGTGCCGTCGTCCGAGAGGGAGAGCGCGATCTCTTTGAACGTGCCCTCTTCGGCATCGTAGAAGTCGGAGATGTCGAGATACCCTTTCTCCGCGGCGTCGATGACCCCCTGCGGCAGGGTGAGGACATAGGTGAACCTGCTGAGGTGCTGCGCCCCCATGAGGATGCCCGAGACGGTGAGCGAGAGTTTCTCCGACGTGACGCCGTTCCATGAGACGCGCCCGCTGTCGTCCCCCTCGAGGCTGTCGAACACAAAGCCCGCGCCTTGGAGGGTCTCGCCGCTCTTCACCTCCTCCCCGTCGACCATGAGCGAAGAAAACGAAAGCGGGCTCATGGCAACTTCGGCAACGGTCACGCCGCCGCCTGAGGATGCCCCGAGCGTGCTGAAAAGCAGCCAGATCGCGACGCCCGTGATCACCAGCGCGGCAGCCGCGAATACGAGGACGCCGTAAAAGAGCCGTCTCCTCGTATATTCTTTTTTCGTCATTTTCGCCATAGTTGTCGTGTGTTGCAGTGGGAAGAAGCCCGCAGAAAGCGAGCCTCACGCGCTGCTTATTCCGCCTCTGCCTGCGAATATCCCGTAAACGTAAAGTAGTATTTTTGATTTTGGAGCAAGAAGTCGAGTTCGTTGAGCGAAGCCCATGCGTCCTCCATATAAGTAACGTCGGGAGAGGGCGACTGTTCAAAATTGCTGTCGCTGAATACCGTCTTGCCGGTAATGTCTTCCTTATAGCCGTAAGGAGAATCGGAGCGGGTTTGCTGAGGCGTCTTCCCTGTGTTATAATACGCATAGGGGTTCTGCGAGCCGAAGTGCGTGCCCCACTTGAAGGTGACGGTGAAGGAATACATGTACTCCGTTTCTTTATTCAATTCCCCAACTAATGTGATCTTGCCCGTGGAAGAATCGATCGCATACATTTCGCTTCCGTCGGTCTTGCCCGACAGACTTCCGGGAGCGATCGTCGTCTCCGCATAAGTGACGGTAGCATCCACAAAATTCAACGTCGTTGTCGCCTTCGTCCACTCGGCGCTGTGGGCGGACGGCGAGGACGTGTCGTTCTTGTTCACAAAGAACGAGGTATCGATATGGTCGACGCCCTTCATGGTGAGAGTGAACGTCGCCGTGAGCGATTCTACCCCCGCCTTCTCTGTTTCGGTCAGCCATGCGCCCGCATTCGACATGTCCTTGGGCGAGCCGAACTTGATCTCACCCTCCACCGCGGCGGTCAACGAGACATCGGCGAGGGCAACAGACTCGGCAGAGACATTGCCGCTTTGCTTAGCCTCCACGTTGTTGGAGATCACCCAGCTCGCGAAGCCGACGCCGATCATGGAGACACCCACAAGGAGAGAGGTTGCAAGCGCAACGACCTTGGTTCTACGTTTCATAATGTTTGATCCTCCGAATTGGATTTTGTTTTTGAGTTACGGTGCTGCGATCGTGACTTGTTCGCCGTCGAACGTCACGCCGCTGCCGGTTATAAGCTGCTCTGCTTCTGCGGGAATATTCCCCCACGCCGCACGGATAGAGAGGCTCAGCTGCGCCCCTCCCTCGGACATGGGTGCCCCGTCGAAGGTGACAGTGAACGAAAATTCCCCCTCGGGCGAAAGATACTCCGAGGCAAAGGAGAAGGAACTTTCGCCCCCCTGCGCGGAAAATTTGATGGAGAAGTACCCCTGCGTGGCTTCGCCGCCCGCCGTGCACGTGACGGCAAATTTTGCACCGTTTTCCGTCGCCGTGAGGAGATAGTCGCAGCCATCCCCTTGCTTTTGCGAGCTGCCCGAAGCCGGGTCAACAACCGCGATGTCCACGCTCTGCACGCCGAAGCGGGCGGCGGTCATCGTCGTGACGCCGCCCGACACATGCGCACTGAACCACGCGTAGGTGAGACCGACGAGGCAGACCATGGCGAAAAGAATGCTGAACAGCGAAAGGAGCAGCGTTTTCAGAAACGCCTTTTCCGTAAGATTGGATTGTTCGGATGGGCTTTTCACAATGGCTTCTCCTTTGAAAGATTTTGCGCAGATCGTGACACTCGTCTCCCGCGCGGGGTGTCCTACCCCCCTCCTCGGGAGGGGGCATTCTGATTACGTCACCCTGAGCCCCGTCGAAGGGTGTCCGCATTATAATAAGGACATGTTTCGACTACGCTCAACATGACGTAATTGAGAATGCCTCGGTCGGACAGGGTGACGTGATTAGAAACGGGGCGGGGCGACCCTCGGCGCGCCTTCTGTAGCATTTGTTACGGGTTGGCTTTAATTGGAGAATCTATATTAAATGCCAAGCTGTACGTTACGGCATTGCCAAGTTTATCAGTGATAACGACATCGCAAGCATGACCGCTTAATCCTTCGATTTGACCACCAATCAATTCCCCAAGTCCTACCTTATAATTTTGAGCCCATTTTAACAAGGGTGCTAAAAGCCAAGCAGGACCCGTCGACGCATCATCATCCTCCTTTCCGCCTACTACTGCCATCAGAGCGTTTCCACCGAAAGTTTTCGGGTCCGTTTTCGCATCGCCTTCTACTTTTTGTAAAGCTTGAATTACTTCGGCGTCAATCTCCATCCCATCGATAGTAATTGTATCAATATTGCTCTTTTGCTCTACGACTGCATTGTGAAGCAACCCTACAATTCCACAAATACCAATCATAGTAGATGTCCCATCCATTTCCTTAAAGGTAAGTGTTGATTCATATTTTCCGTTATCATTGTTATATTGAACTTCTGACACGGTCAACTCTCCGACAAACTTATTACCCTCAGGCTCATTCTTTGTTTGTTCTTTGAGTACAGAAGCAAAATCATTTACATCTGTAACCCCGGTAGTTACCGCGCGTTTAACTTCCTGTGACTGTGTGGTTAAGTCGGCAGGAAGGGGCGTCTCCTCATCGTATTTCGGACCGACGGAGTCGCTCTCCGACGCCGCCTGCGTTGCATAGACATCGACGGTGAACTTGAAGGAAGGAGCTGAGCCGTCCTCGGAGTTATACTTGCCATCATTCTCCGTGGGCTGCCAATAGAGCACGACGGCGAGCGCGTCGCTGTTGAGAGTCTTTTCCAACGTCCCTTCCGATTTGTCGGCGTCCGGTGCTGTATACTTTGTCCATTCGCTGTCGCGGTCGGTAATGGAACTCAGATTGCCCGTGGGATACGCAATGACTGTGGACAGAATGACTTCTGAAAGGTTATCCGAATCCTCCACCGTTTTCACGGTGATTTTGTATTTGAGTGCCTTGGTGCCTTTATTCACAATGCGGATGGGATAGGAGAAGACCATTTTGCCGGGCTCCCATTTTTGGGTGTCCTCGGGCTTGAAGATGGGGGTGTCCTTCGCGGACTTCCAATTTGCGTCTCCGGCGCCGGTGATATTCTCCGAATTGTATTCGAGGTCGACATCGAGGGTGCCCGCGGTGATGGTGTTCTCGGCAGACTCCGCCGTATCGTGGAACCACGCAAAGGTCGTACCGACCAGCATCGCGCCGCTCAAAAGGATGGAGACACCGCTCATGAGCAGGGTCGATTTCAAAGATTTTTTATTCATCATTTTCTTTACCTCCTGATTTTATCGGGCGCGCCTTACGCCTTCTCGGGATAGGTCGCGTCTTTGTCGTAATTGGGGCCTACCGAATCGCTCTCCGACGCCGCCTGCTTCGCATAGACGCTGATCTTGCACTTGATGCTCAATAGTTGCCCGTCGGTGCCTTGTACGTTGTTGTATTTGTTGTCGTACACTTCCGCTTGCGGTGCCCAAAACAGCACGGCGACAAGGGCATCGGATGTGGCATTCTGAGCTTTCAAGATCCCCGTTGCTGGATCGGGACGGTCGGGCGCGCCTTCGATACCGCTCAAGGTGCCCCACACAGTAGTGCGGTCAACGGAATCCCCCGACTCGTTGTCTTTTCCCGGAGTTACATTGCCGAACGATATGAGTTCGCTGAGCTTCACCACCTTCATTTGGACGACATCTTCCAGCGATCTTCCGTCGTCGGTGGAGTTGTATGTGCATGCAATCGTGACCTCATAGTCCAAAGCAAGGTTGCCTGTGTTCTTGACACGGAAGGGCGTGCTGATGAGCATGGCGCCCGGCTCCCAGGTAAAAGCTTCGTCGAAGAGTTTTTGCGAAGAAGCATTCTCCCAATTCGGGTCGGCTGCCCATGTTTCATCAGATACGTCAGGTCCCATGTCGAGCTGCGTGTTGTACTCCAACGCGACATGCAGGTTGCCTGCGACAATGGTGTTTTCCCCCGACGTCGCCGTATCGGAGAACCACGCAAATGTGGTGCCCGCAAGCATTGCACCGCACAGGAGCATCGAAATTCCGCTCATGAGCAGTGCGGTTTTTAAGGACTTCTTCTTTGTCATCTTTGTTACCTCCAAATGGATTTTGGTTTTTTATGTACGCGGGGTCCTTATCCCGTTTCCACCGTAAATGAAATGTGCGTCTTAAAGGGAGGGATCGCCCTCTCCGCCCGCCTGCGCCTCAGTTTGAAGAGAGGCTTCCTCCTGCGTTTGTGAAGGGTCGGTCTCGGACATGGGTGCCTCCGATTGCGTCTCCCCGTGCTTTTCGCCCGACATCTGCTCCCTCAGGCTGCGGAGCTCCTCCATCATGCGCTGCGTCTCGAGGCGCTCGGCTTCGAGCTTTTGTTTCTGCGCCTCAATCTCGGCGCGCTGTTCCCGCTTATATTGCAAAAACAGCCGCACCGCCCCCGCGCCCTGCCAAAGGATGAGGAGCATGAAGGGAAGGAGGATGCACACGAGATAGCCGGGCGTCGTCTTCAAAAATTGGAAGAAGTGCCCGAGCCCCGCGATCCTGCCGCAGTACTTGCCGATGACGAAGGTGTAGAGCACGATCGCCTCGTCGTCGGTGTCTGTCGTGGTGCCGTAGGTGATAAAGCCGGGGTTGCCCTCCGCGTCCTCAGTCAGAGCGCGGATCTTGTGGGTGATGATCTCGCCGTAGCTGTCCTTGTTCGTGGACTGGAAGCAGATGATGTCCCCCGCTTTGAGTGCAGCGGGATCGGTCTCCCTGACGAAGATGAGGTCGCCCGCGGCGAAATCGGTCGCCTTCATGGAATCGGACAGGACGATGAACGCCTTAAACCCGAAGAGATTGCGGTCGGTGCGGTCGAAGGTCGTCACCGAGATGATGGTGAAGACCATCATAAATACGGCGAACGCCATGATGAGCCCCGTGATCACGCGGTAGATGATGGTGACCGCACGGTTTTTCGGCTTCTTCGGTTGGGTCTGAACGGTTTTCTCTTGCATGGCGCCCTCAGAATTGTTTCTCGGGGTTGTCGCGGACCTGCGTGACTTCCGCCGCCAGGCGGAAGGTGACCGAGGTCCCCTGATACTCATTCCCCGCATCCTGTGAGATATTGAAGTAGATGGTGAAGTCTCTGTGGTCGCGCAGCTTCAGGATATCGTCGGCTGCGGCTGTGTTCTCGCGCACCATTTCGCTCATGAGCCCGCTGTACAGCAGTCTGTCCTCCAAATAGATGCCCACCTGCACGACCTCCGCCAGTTCGCCCCTGACGTCGGTGAAGTAGAGGCGGTAGTAGACGTCCTCGTCGCTTTGGTTCTCCAGAAAGAAGGTGGTCACCGTCGTCTCGCCGGGGGCGGAGAATTGCAGCCCCGTATCTTCGTCGATCACGGGCTTCCCGCCGTTGAGGTCGAGTTTGAGCCCCGTCGAATAGAGCACGCTGTCCGTCAGTACATTGGAATACGCGAGGCTCACGGAGGAGATGATGAGGCAGGCGATGAGCAGAAAGATGGTCAACGCATAGAGGATGACTGAGGCGAGCGTCATGCGCTTGGAACGATTATCTTGCACGCTTTCCCGCATGGTTCCCTCCTCTCTTTGCAGTCTCTTTGCGCGCTTTCCTCCTCTCGGGGAGGAAGGCGAGTTGAAGGAGCGCCAGCACGACCGCGATCACGAGCAGAAGAATGAGCACGGCGACGATCATCCACGAATTCTGAATGGATCTGAGCAGTTCCGCCTCCTCGACCCACCAGACGTAATCCGCCGAGAGCGCCTCGCCCTGCACCGCTTCGTCCGCGTCCTCGCTGAGCGTGGTCACGATGTCGAACCGAATGTCCTCCGTCTTCTCCTCGCCGAAGAGGGTGAGGGTGATGTCCGACGCCTTGGTGAGCTGCCCGCTGTACAGCGCGCCCTCCTTCCCGGCGACGGAGATGCTGACGTCGAGCGCGTCGGCGAGGGGCGTGGAAAGTTCCCCGGAGAGGTCCACGCGCAGATGAAGGGTGACCGTCTCCTTGTGCGCGACGCGCAGTTTGATCTGCGTCCCGACGCTGTCGCCCGGGGACATGTCGGGGAAGCGCACGGGCTCGGTCACGAGGCTCTCTCCCCGTGAAATGGTGAGGATGGGCTCGGCGGTCTTGGCATGGAGGGCGACGACCACGGTTGCGAACACCGCCATGAGGAAGAACACGACCGCCAAAAAGAAGGTGGTCACCATAAAAGCGTGCCGCGCTCCCCCCTCCGTGCGCGTTTTCTCGTTGTTTTCGTCCGATCGCGTCTGTTTCTGCACCCGTTGCCTCCCAAAAACGGCGGTTGCCCTTCCCAAAAGTCCAAAAACCTATACTTTTTTGGACGCGAAATTATTGACAGAAAAAGTCGAAAAGATTATAATGTTTCTATCAAAAATGTAGATTTTGGGGCTCAAACTCAAAATCCAAAAAAGTATACATTTTTGGAAAAATATGAAAAAATAAAGGTTAGTGGAGTGATTCACTAATCTTTTTTGATATTTAGGAGGTAAACTATGGATTTCGGGTATGCCCGCGTCTCGTCAAAGGGACAGAATTTAGACCGCCAGCTCGTCGAACTGCGGGAGTTCGGCATCGCCGAGGAGAACATTTTCCGCGACAAGGAGAGCGGAAAATCCTTCGAGAGGAGGAGCTATCTCACCCTGCGCCAAAAGCTGCGCGAGGGCGATCTCCTCGTGGTCAAATCCATCGACCGCCTCGGGCGCGACTACTCCATGATCTTGGAGGAATGGACCTTCCTCACCAAGACGGCGAAGTGCGACATCGTCGTTTTGGACATGAACCTCTTGGACACACGCGCACGCGGGGATAATCTGATGGGCAAGTTCATCGCCGACCTCGTGCTGCAAATCCTCTCCTTTGTGGCGGAAAACGAGCGGATGTGCATCCGCGAACGGCAGGCGGAGGGCATCCGCATCGCCAAGGAAAAGGGCGTCAAGTTCGGGCGACCGAGAACGGAACTGTCCTGCTACGTGGAGGAGGCTTTCTCGGACTACCGCGACGGGGAGATCTCGCTCGACGAGGCGCTCAAAGAGACCCATCTCAAGCGCACGACGTTTTATAATTACTTTCACCGCTTCCTCCGCGAGCGTTGAAAACGCCCCCATGGGGGATGGGTAAAATGCATTTTGTGAGCCCGCATTGCGGACATGGTACCCCCATTTGCGGTCTGAATGGGGAAAATTGAGAGAAAAGGAGGTGATGAAGTCCCCTCCCGAGGAGGGGGGTAGGGGGGTGGGTACGAATTCTGAATACGCCCCACCTCAGTCACTGCGTGACAGCTCCTCCCACGGAGGAGCCATTCGTCCGTCCTCATTCCGAGGGCGAAGCCCGAGTGAATCTTAAAACCCAAGATACACTCCCCGCTCGGCTTACGCCTCGGGGTACTTCGCCTACGGCTCGTGTCGACCTTAGTTTACAATAGAAGCCTCGGCCGATCGGTATGAGGGAGGGCGGGAGGCGACACCCCCTACCTGTCGCGGTGAAGCCGCGACATCCTCCCCCCTCACGTATAAGGGGGGAGGCAGGGGAAAACCGAACCTCAT
>CANQNB010000061.1 GCA_947625065.1 uncultured Clostridia bacterium
GTGGGAACGACAGAACTCGAATCTGTGACCTCTTGCATGTCAAGCAAGCGCTCTAACCAACTGAGCTACGCCCCCGAACAACGGTACTATCTTACCACGGTTTGCGAATGATGTCAAGCATTCTGCACCCCAAAAGTCGAATTTTGAAAAATTTTTTGCGGGACGTCCGAGATTTTTTTTGCAAACGTTGACTTTTTTCTTCGCGTCATGTAAAATATAAGCATGTTGCGGCGTCCCCTCTGCGGGACGAAGTCTTACCCTTTGGGAGGTTTTATTATGGACACGACCCGGAAACCGCGCGTACTCATCACCTTTGTCGAGGCGGGCATGGGGCACATCGTCAGCGCCCAAGCCATCGCCGAATCCCTCAAGCGCAAATATGCGGACAAGATGGAGATCATCGAGAGCTATATCCTGCGGGACAGCGACAATCCCGTCCTCACCAAGTACGAGGAGTTTCTCGTCGAGAACACCAAGCTCTACTCCAAAGTGCCCGCCTACGGCGACCTCTCCTTTGCCGCCATGCACATCCTCGGGGCACAGAATACCCTCAAGATCATGCACAACACCTTCTTCCACCCCCACACGGTGGCGACCATCGAGGAATACCGCAAGTATGCCCCCGACGTCATCGTCTGCACCCACTACTTCCTTCTCTATGCCGCGGTGGAATACAAGATGCAGTACGACCCCAACGTCAAGATCGTCGCCTACTGCCCCGACAACAACGTCCACGGCTGGTGGGACAACCGCGCCGACGTCATCTACACCAACAACCCGCTCGCGACCAAACAGGCGTATGACCTGCGCTTCAAGAACGGGCACGTCGTCGAAGCCTTCTACCCCACCCGCTCCAACGTCGCCGAGTCCAACGAGAGCAAGGAATTCTACCGCAAAAAGTTCGGCATTCCCCTCGACAAGTTCGCCGTCGTCATTGCGGACGGCGTCTATGCCAAGGCGAAGGCGCGCTCTGTCTGCAACGAACTGCTCAAGACCAAGCTGCCCCTCACCGTGTGCGTGCTCGCGGGCAAGAACGAGAAGCTCAAGCGCAAGTTCGACGCCAAAAAGAAGAAGGTGAAGAGCAACATCACCCTGCTCACCTTCGGCTTCATCGAGGATGCCCCCCAGCTCTATGGGGCGTGCGACCTCTTCATCACCAAGGGCGGACCCAACGCCGTGCTCGACAGCGTGATGATGGGCACCCCCATCATCATAGACTACTGCGCGACCCCCATCGAGCGCGCGACGCAGAAGCTGTTCACCGAGCGGTACTTCTGCGGGTACCACTTCGTCTCCCCCCGCCGCATCCGCAAGCAGGTGGAAAAGCTCATCGAGGAGCCCCGGCTGCTCGAGCAGATCAAGAGCGCCCTCTCCTTCTTCGACAAATCCAAGAACGGCGCCGAGGAGATCGCCGACGACATCGCCGAGCTCCTCTGGAACCATCGCGAGCGCATGGTGAACATCCTGCGCGGGGAGGAGGAAGCCATCAACGACATGATGGCGGAGAAGGCGGACGAGATCCGTGCGAAGGCGGAGAAGAAGATCGAGCGGGTCAACGAGAACGCCGCAAAGCTCGCGGACAAGATGCTCGACGAACAGGACTACGAGGAACTCAACGAGCGCACGGCGAAGCGCATCGAGGACATCCAGACGCGCACCGAGGAACAGCTCGAAAGGCTCAACGAGAAGACGGAGCGCATCACGCAGAGCATCTACGAGGGCACGGGGAGCAGGTATGCCGCCAAGGCGGCGGAGCGCAAGATCCCCATCCCTGCCGACAAGCCCGAATGAGCCGATGACGATCAAATATCAGCCGCGCCCGACGGTTCTCCGTCGGGCGCGGCTTTTGTCTCTGCATTATTCCTGTTCGGTCTCCGTTCCCTCGCTCTCCTCTGTGCCGTACGGCTGCTTCTTGAAGAGATTGATGAAGGCGCGGAGGGCGAACTGCATGGCGCCGTCCTTGGGGAGCGCCATACTGATCGAGCGGCTGGGCAGCGCGGGGTCCACTTTGAGTTCGAAGACCGCCCCCGCCGCAAGCCGTTTGAGGATGTATTCGCGCGGGATGCAGCCGATCCCCATGCCGTAAGTGACGAGCTGCTTCATGAAGTCCCAGCTGTCCACTTCGACGGAGGGGGTGATGTGCATGCCGAAGTTGTGGCAGAAGTTCTCAAAGGAATGGCGGGCTGCGGTGTTCTCCTTCATGAGCAGAAGGGGGTACTGCTGCAGGTCGCCGAGGGAGAACTCGACGCCGACGAGGTCCTCGTACGCCTTCCCGACCACGAACACGTCGTGCAGGATCTGCACGGGCTCGCCGACGAGGATGCTCTCGTCTTCGGGCACGGGCATGTTGAGGAATCCGATGTCGCACCTGTCCGCTTTGAGATACTCGATGATCTTGGGCGACACGTCGGAGATGAGCTCGATCTTCACCTGCGGATAGAGGTTGCGGAACTCGACGATCTTGCTCGAGAGGACGTATTGGAAGATGGACGCGGAGGCGCCGATGCGGAGGGTGCCCGTGGCACTCTCCTTGAGTTCGGCGAGCTTATCCTCTACCCCGCTGAGCAGTTTGACTGCCTTTTCGACGTCGCGGAAGACGAGCTCCCCGCCCTGTGCGGTGAGTTCCATCCCCTTGCGGTTGCGGTTGAAGAGGGGGGTCCCGAGCTGGGTCTCGAGCGATTTGATCGCCTGCGAGACCGCGGGCTGCGAGATGAACAGTTCATCGGCTGCCTTGGTGAGACTTCCGCAGCGCGCAACCGTGTAAAAAACTCTGTACAGATCGAGATCGACCACTGCCATATCCTCCTTTCTCCTATTTCCCCACGCAGAATTTATCGAAAATCTCGTTGATGACAGCCTCCGCCGCCGTCTCCCCCGTGATCTCGCCGAGCGCCTCGTAGGCGCGGCGGATGTCCTCCGTATACAGTTCGGGCGGATAGCCCTTTTTGAGCGCCTCCATCGCCTCAAGGGATGCCGCACGGGCACGTTCCACCGCGCGGTAATGGCGCTCTTCGACGAGAAACGCCTCCCCGTTCTCCCCGCCGTAGCCGAGGCGGTAGAGCATGGCGCGCAGCTCGCCGAGCCCCTCCCCCGTCTTGGCAGAGAGAAGGATGTCGCACCCCGTCTTGCGGGTGAGATCGCACTTGGCGCCCACCGTGATGACGGGCGTCCCCTCGGGGAAGTCGGGTGCGTCCCCCTCCTCTTTGAGGTAGACGATGAGGTCTGCCGCCTTCATCGCCTGTTCGGCGCGGCGGATCCCCTCCTGTTCGAGGACGTCCGCCCCCGTTCTCAGCCCCGCCGTGTCGGTGAGGCGGAAGAGGACGCCATTTACGGTGATGTCCCCTTCGACCGTATCGCGCGTGGTGCCCGCGATGTCGGAGACGATCGCCCTGTCGTAGCCGAGGAGGGCATTGAAGAGGGAGCTCTTGCCCGCGTTGGGCCTGCCGCAGATGGCGACGTTGACGCCGTTTTTGATCTTCTTCCCCGTGCCGTATTGTTGGAGAAGACGGGAAAGCGAAGCCTCGACCTCGGACATGGTATGGGTGATTTGCGTGCGCGACTCGGGATTGAGGTCCTCCTCGGGGTAGTCGATGTCGGCATCCGCGCCCGCGAGGCACTCCTTGAGTTTGCCCTGCAGCGCCTTGCCCTCCAGGGTGAGTTTTTCGCCATAGAGAAGGTAGCCCGCGCGGATCTCCGCCTCCGAACGGGCGTTGATCATGTCTGCCATGCCCTCCGCCGCGGAGAGGGAGAGCTTACCGTTCAGAAAGGCGCGCTTGGTGAACTCCCCCCGCTCGGCGAGGCGGGCTCCCAAAGCGAGGGTGCGCTTCAGAATGCCGTGCGCGATCTCACTGCCGCCGTGGCAGTGGAACTCGGCGACATCTTCCCCCGTGAACGAGCGCGGGGCATAAAAACAGACGAGGAAGCCGTAGTCGCGGAAGGAGCCGCCGTCGATCTCGCCGGGGTACATCCTGTTCGCGAGCAGCTCGCCCTTGCGGGAGAACATCTTGCGGGCGATCGCGATGCACCCCTCGCCGCTCATGCGCACGATGGCAACGCCCCCCCTGCCCTCCGCCGTGGCGATCGCAGAAATGACCATATCTTTCACACCCGACCGGAACGTGGACCGTTCCGTAAATGGTAGGAGAATTTTTCACTATTATAGCAAACAGGCGCAAATTTGTAAAATGTTTTTATCGGGTAGGAACAAAAAAGTCCCGCGCAGGCGGGGCTCTTTCGTATGATCAATCGAAGTCGGAGAAGGGATTTCCGTTGTCCGGAGGGTTGCCGCCTCCGCTGCCCGTGTTCGAGCCGCCGTTGGTTCCGCTGCCTGTGCCGCTTGTTCCGCTGCCGCTGTTCGGACCGAAGTCGGAGAAGGGATCTTCGTTCTGTCCGCCGTAGCCTCCCTGCCCGTTGTAGGGACCATTCGGACCGCCGTAAGGACCGTTCGGACCGCCATAGGGACCGTTTTGTCCATTGTAAGGACCTGCGGGACCGTAGGGCGGGCGGCGCATCGCCTCCATGCGTTTGCGGAGGTAGGCGTTGTAGTCGACGGGATCATTGTTGCTCACCGCGAAGGTGGTGACGCCGCGGAAGGGCAGGAGGGTGGAGAGCAGCGTCATGAGCATGGGACCGCGCGCATAGTACTTGCGGAAGAGGGCGAGGTAGATGGTGACGAGGAAGGCGATGAGTGCGAGGAAGAGGACGGCGTCGATGACATACATCCAGATCTGCCCCTGCGGTTCGAAGAGCCAACGCAGCGCGGGCGGGATCTCCCCCACGTTCACGCCGATGCGGCGCACTTCCTGCCCATAGGCATTGAGCACCGTCTGCTCCGTCGGGTGCAGATACATGAGGAACTCGGTGAAGGTCTCCATCGCGAGGACGGCGATGTACAGCCCTTCGAGAAGGGCGGCATACAGCCCCGCGCGCTTCATCTTCTGCCCGAAGAACTTCGCTTCCCCCGCGATATAGCCCGCATACCATGTGTGCACGATGGGGAAAAAGCCGAGGAAGGCGTACTTTTTATGCTCCTTCTTCGCCATGCGGGAGAGCCCGATCCCGCCGAGCACCAAAAGGGCGATGTAGACGAGGGCGGCAAGTGCGAGGCTGATCCACATCCCCCGGACTACATGGGCACACCCTGCATCAGATCGTCACCTCCGTACATGCTGAACGTCAGATAGTACGCGACGGTGGAAAAGACGTCGTAAAATCTGAAAAATTCCATTTCTACTCCTTCGGGGCAAAGAGGTCTGTCCCGTAATCGACAGAGGCGAGCGTGAGCCCGCAGGCAGGCATCGTCTTGGCGATGAGGCTGCGCTCCCCTCCGTTGAATGCTTTTTGAAGATTCTGGGTGGTTTTTCCGCACCCGACGGCGAAGATCTCCCCCGCCAGAATGCGGACCATATTGTAGAGAAAACCGCTTCCCGTGACCTCGATCTCGTACATGGTATGCCCGTTTTGTGTCATCTCCTGCACGTTGACCGAGTACAGCGTGCGCACGGAGGTCTTTGCGGAGGACCCTGTGGAGGAGAAGGCGCGAAAGTCGTGCTCCCCCTCGAGAAGGCGGGCTGCCTCCCGCATCCGCCCGATGTCGGGCTTTGTCGCAAGGCGCGCGCTGTAGCGGGAAAGCAAGGGCAGGGCGCAGGGGGCGTAGTACGCCGAGTAGACGTAGGTCTTGCGCCTTGCGCAGCGGGTGCAGTCGAACCCCTCGGGCGCAGCCGCAGAGCGGAGCACTTTGAGGTCGGGCGGAAGGAGCACGTTGAAGCACTCGCGCAATTTTTCTGCGGGGACGGTGGTCTCGCCGTCGAGGTGGCACACCTGCCCCGCGGCATGGACGCCCGCATCCGTTCTTCCGCTCCCCGCGATGTGCACGGGGGAGGAAAAGATGCGCGCGCCTACAGCTTCGAGCGTTCCCTGTACGGTGCGCTCCCCCCTCTTCTGCTTCTGGAAGCCGCAAAAATGCGTTCCGTCGTAGCTGATGAGCAGGACGTATCTCACAGCACCACCCCCAAGTAGACGCCGAGCAGGTCTGCGCCGTAGATCCTCAGAAGGATGACGCCTGCAAGGAGCGCCGCGCCGAGAAGGGCGACGATGAGGTCCCGCCATGTGAAGGTGAGTTTTTTGTACTTGACGCGGTGTTTGTCCCCCATGTAACAGCGGGCGTCCATTGCGTCGCCGAGTTCATCCGCCCTGCGGAAGGCAGACAGGAGGAGAGGGATGAGGATGGGCACGATCGCGCGGATGCGCTTCACGATGCCGCCGCTCTCGAAGTCGGCTCCGCGTGCCTTCTGTGCATTTTTGATGCGCTCCGTCTCGTCCATGAGGATGGGGATAAAGCGCAGCGCGATGCTCATGATGAGGGCGAGCGCGTGCACGGGGAAGTGCACCCATTTGAGGGGGGTGAGCAGGCTCTCGATGCCGTCGGTGAGGGCGACGGGCGTCGTCGTATAGGTCAGCATGGAGGAGCAGGTCACGAGCAAAATGAGGCGGAGGACGAGGAAGACGGAGAAGACGATGCCCTCCCGCGTGACCGTGAAGATCCACCACTCCCAGAGCGGCTCGCTCTTGCCCGTATAGAAGAGGACATTGACCGCCGCCGTGAACAGCACAAGGAAGATGACGCCGCGCACCGAGCGGAGGACCTTTCCGAAGGGGACGCGGGAGAAGGCGACCGCCGCGATGAGGATGAGGACGCACAAGCCGAGCGACCAAAAGCTGTTCGCGACGAAGATCGCCGCGATGAACACGATGAGAAAGAGCAGTTTGAGGCGGGGATCGAGGCGGTGGACAAAGGAATCCACGGGATAGTATTGCCCGAAGGAGACATCTTTCATGCCCTGCCCCCCTTTGCCTTTAAGGCGAGCACGGCGCGGACGAAGCCCTCCGTCGTGAAGTCGCAGTCGACGTGCACCCCCCGTTCCTCGAGCGCGCGGCACAGTTTGGCGGTGAGCGGAATGTCGAGACCGAGGGCGGAAAGTTCCTCCGCCTTTTGGAAGAGTTCGCGGGGCGGAAGACAATATTTGACCTGTCCTTCGGCGAAGACCGCGGACATGGTACAGTTCTCCGCGATCTCGTCCATGTCGTGAGATACAATAATGACCGTTTTGCACCAACGCCTGTGCAGGTCGTGGAGGAGGGTGAGGATGTCCTGTTTGCCGAGGGGATCGAGCCCCGCGGCGGGTTCGTCAAGGATGAGGATCTCGGGTCTCGTCACGATGACGCCCGCGATCGCGACCCGCCGTTTCTGCCCACCGGAGAGGTCGAAGGGGGACTTTGCGGCGACCTCGCTGTAATCGAGCCCGACCGCACCGAGCGCTTCCCTGACGGCGCGTTCGATCTCTTCTGCCGAGGGTTTTTGGTTCTTTTCGGCAAAATTTTTGAGCCCGAAGGCGACGTCGTCCTTGACCGTCTCCGCAAAGAGCTGGTATTCGGGATATTGGAAGACCATGCCGACCGCCTTGCGGAGGGCGCGAAAGTCCGTCTTTTTCGAGGTGAGGTCGAAGTCCCCCACCTGCAGGAGGGTGCGGGAAGAGTTCTCCCTGTCCCTCTTCTTCTCGCGGTAGCCGCGCAGCGACGACGGCACGCGCAGCAGCCCGTTGAGGTGCTGGACGAAGGTCGATTTGCCGCTGCCCGTGTGCCCGAGGATGCCGAAAAATTCCCCCTCCTCGATGGTGAGGGAGACGTCGTCGAGCGCTTTCGTCTCGAACGGGGACTTCGGGTTGTAGGTATAGGAGAGATGTTCGGCTACGATCCGCATGACAGTTCTCCTGCGATCTCATCTGCCAATTTTTGGATGTCGAGGGTGTCCTTCACGGACATGCCCCCCTCACAGAGCCTCTTCGAGATGATCCCGATGCGGGGAAGGGCGAGGTTGTAGGTGAGGAGCTGTTCGTGGCGGGCGAAGATCTCGGCGGGGGTCGCCTGCATGACGATCTCCCCGCGGTTCATGACGATGGCGCGGTCGGCGAGCAGCGCCTCTTCCACGAAGTGGGTGATGAGGATGACCGTCATCTTCTCCTCGCGGTTGAGCCTGAGCACGACGTCGATGATCTCCTTCCTCCCGCGCGGGTCGAGCATGGCGGTCGATTCGTCGAGGATCATGATGCGGGGCTTGAGGGCGAGCACGCCCGCGATCGCGACCCGCTGTTTCTGCCCGCCCGAGAGACGGGAGACGGTGGCATGGCGGTATTCGGACAT
>CANQNB010000062.1 GCA_947625065.1 uncultured Clostridia bacterium
ACGGGTCGGTCTTACAGACGGGGTAGCGGTCCTTTTCCCACGAGCGGGGATCGGTGAGGTCGGCGTCCTCGGACGCGCGCAGCAGCCCCATGCAGTAGCACGCGCCCGTCGCAGAGGCGGAGAAGGTGCAGTAGATCATGCCGCCGTGTTTGAGGATGGCGGGACCTTCATTCACCCAAAATCCGCCGCGGCGTTCCCAGTCATAGTCGGGCGTCGTGAGGAGGACGTGAAAAGTTTTGAGCTTGGTGGGGGTGGCAAGCTCGGCGATGTAGAGGTTGGAAATGGGCTTGATGTTCCTGTCCTCCGTCTGCACCTTCTGCGCCCAGATCGCATACCAGCGGCTGCGGTGCTCGAAGACCGTCATGTCGAGGGAGAAATGGGTGAAGGGATAGGCGTCGCCGTCCGCCGGCTGCATCATGCCCCCCTCGACCCACTCGTCCGTCATCGGGTCGTTCCCGTTGCAGATGAGGGTGTAGGGGCGGATGCGCCACTTGCCCGGCTTGTGCCCCGCCGCAAAGTAGATGACCCATTTCCCCATGATGAAGTGGATCTCGGGCGCCCAGATGTGGCAAGCCATCTCGCCGAATTTATGCGCCCGCCAGACAATGCGCGCTTCTGCGTCCCGTATGCCGTTCACCGTGCGCGCGCGGCGAATCTCGATGCGGTCGTATTCGGGGCAGGTCGCGGTGAAGTAATAGTAGCCGTCGGTGTGTTTGTAGAGGTAGGGGTCCGCCCGCTGTTCGACGAGCGGAGAAGAATAAGTTGCCATAAAAACCGCCTTTGATGTATTGAACGTGGGCAGGGCAGAGCGCCCCGCCTGTTTTTATTGGGTCACGACTGTTTTTTGCGGGGAAGGAGGTAGACGTAGCCGCCGACGATCCCGACGGCGACGACCGTGAGGATGACGATGAGGCTGATGCGGAGGGCGTCGTTTTCGCCGCGGTCGATCATGTTCGCCGCGACGGTCGCCGTATACACCTTCCCGTCCACCGAGATGCGGGCGGTGTACGTGCCGTCTCCGTTCTCCGAAAACTCGGCGCGGGTGCGCTCGTAGACCGTGAGCGTCTCCCCGCTCTCCGCGGTGAAGATCACCCCTTGCCCGGAGGCTTTGAGCCACGCGGGCTCGTATTTCCCCTCGTTTTCGGGGATGGGCGCGATCTCTGTGAGGTAGGCAAGGGGAACATAGCCGAATGCCTTTCCCAAAGCGCCATCCTCAGACATGGTATGCCCGTCCTTCGTGTACTCGATGAGCGCGTACGTCCTCTCGGGCGCCGTCACATAGCCGAGCACGGTGACGGAGACGCCGCGGCTGAGCGCACAGTCGGCGAGCGCGGGATGCAGGCAGGGGAAGTAATACGCCGAGACGGCGCTCGAAAGATAGCGCACCTCCTGCCTTTCCTGCCAGTATTCGCTCTCGGGGACGAGCTGTCTGCGCTCGGGCTCGAGGCGGAAGAGGTCGACGGTAAAGACGCGGGCATTGTCGGAGACTTCATAGAGGACGACGAGGACGTAGTCGCCCTTGCTCGCGAGCAGGAGCCCGCGCATGTCCTCCGCCGTGCGGTAGTAGAAGGAATAGGGGAAGTGGGTCGGGTCGCCCTCGCGGAAGGAGTCGAGATCGGTGCGGACGCCGATCGTCCCCGCGGGGATGTCGATGAGGAGCTCCTCCTTTTGGTGGGGGGCGAAGAGCTCTTCGCGGATGCCGCCCGCGTCGATGCCCGAGAGGGTGGGAATGCCGACATCCCTCTTCACGATGTAGTCGCCGAAGAGGAAGTATGCGTCGGCGTCCTCGAAGCCGAGGGCGAAGGAGACGGGCAGGGCGGGGGAGCCGCTCTGCAGGAAGACGTAGTCGCCGCCGCTCACCGAGACGACAGGTTCGCTGCCGTTTTTATACACCGTGCCGTTCACGAGGGTGTAGAGGTTCCCCTCGAAGTCGGCGCACACCGTGCCGTGCCCCTCGGGGAGGACGAAGCCGAGCAGTTCCCCGCCGTCCGTCTTCAAAAATTCGCTCTCGGCGAACTTGCGCACCTCCCCCGTGACCGCATAGATGACGTACAGATCGCCATAGAGATCGGCGGTGAGGGCGCACGGCGTGCCGTAGCTGCCGCGGATGACGTCGCCCTGCCCGAGCTTGCCGTAGGTGTTGTTGTCGGTGACGTAATAGACGCTCCCGTAGACGCAGGCGAGCCCGCGCACATTGCTCTTGGGGGGATCGGGGAACTCCTCGAGGGCGGTGTCGCCGTAGCGGCAGATGTAGATGCGCGCGCCCGAGGAGACGGCAATGAGGTCGCCGTCCGTCGCGATGAGGTCGGGGGTGAAGGCGTCGTTCCCCTCGGGGGGAAGGATGACCGAATAGCTGTCCGTCGCGAGGTTGTAGACGGAGATCCTGCGGTTGCCGGCATCGGCGGTGACGAGCAGATCTCCCGCGCGGGCAATGTTCACAGCCCCCGAGAGGCGGTTTGGCGCGTCGGAGGAGGCGGTGATGCGGTAGGGGGTGAAGGCGCGCTTTGCCATGTCGTATGCGCAGATCTCATCCCCCTTGACGCAGTAGAGGGTGTCGCCCTCGCGCGTGAGTGCAGAATAGTCAGTGGAGGCGTCGAGGAGCTCGGAGGTGCCACCCATGTCCGAACAGTACAGCCCCGTTTCGTCGGTGAAGTACATTTCTCCGCCGCGTGCGACGATGGAGAGGGGATGGCGGAGCCCCGTGGTGCTGTCGAGCATGCGCAGCGTCTCGATCACGCTGTCGTCCTCGACGTTCACCGCAAAGATCATGTTGTTGACGGCGTAATAGAGGGTGCCGTCTTCATACGTCATGGGGAGCTGGGCGGGCAGATTGGAGGCGATGGGGTCGGTTTGCGGAATGCTCGTCTGCCCCTCGAGGGAGAGGGAATAGAGGGAGGTGGTGCCGCCCGTCGAGGTCGTCCCGTAGAGCTTGCCCTCCGCCACGATAAAGTTTGCGAGATTGTACTTAAGATCGGTGGGTTCGGGGGAGGAAGCGTCGGCATCGAGGCAGAAGAGCCCCATGGCGGCGTCGGTATAGTAGAGGATGTTGCCGCAGAGCTGGATCTTCCCGAAGGAAGCCGACTCGGCGCCCTGCGTAAAGACGCGGTACTTCCCGCCCGCGCGCGGATAGAGATAAATTTTGTTTCCGTCGGCAATGGCGATGTGCGTCTCGCTCACGGCGACGTCCTTGGGCGAGGTGAGGTCGAGGTACTGCTCATACGTCGGGGGAAGCGCCGTCCCGCCGACCGTCTCCGCCGCAGCGGGCAGAAGAGAGGACGCCGGGAGCATGCAAAGTACCGCCGCGACCAGAAGGAGGGCGGCGGAGAGTCCTGCGATGCGGATTTTTCCCTTTGTGCTCATACGCATTCATTATATCACGCGCGCGTAGGAAAGGCAAATCTTTTTACGAAAAAAAATTTTGGAAAAAAAGTGTCCTCGCTGGTAGCCAAGCGAGCCCCGGTGTGCTATAATAAACTCGAACAAACGTTCGTAAAAATGCGAGCCCCGTGCGTTTGTTTCGGAGGAATCAATCAGATGAATGTGAATATCGTAAAGACAATGTTATATGCGTATCCGTACTTAGAGGGGTTCGCCGATGGGGAAGAGACGTCGGCATTCAACCGTGCGGTGCTCTCCTACCGCCGCCCCGAATGCGTCCTTCGGGAGACGGAAGGCGTCGCGGAGAGCGTGCTCATGGCGAGAAGGCTGCGCATTTTGCGGGAGGAGATCGCCATCATCGCGGGGAGGCTTCCCGAGGCGGACAGACTGGTGCTCGAGGCGGAATTCTTTCGTTCCCGCGCCGCCGCACTTCGGCTCGCTTCTGCGCTTCCGAGCGCCTGTTCCCGGACATGGGCACGCCGTCGCGCGTCAGTGCTCAGAAAAATGTCCTCCCATCTCAAGGCGTCGGGGTGGACGGATGCCATCTTCTTCGCGCAGTTTTCTTCCTACCGTCCCCTCATGCGGCTGCTGCGTGCGGTGTCCTCTTCCTGCCGCTGGGCGGGCGTGATGCGCGCTCAGAGCTCGCTCCGCGGTGCACCGCCCGAGGGGGGAGACCGCCTGCCGTACAGGACGAGGAAGGCGATGCCGACCGCCGCTGCGCACACCGCGCACAGGAGCACGATCTGCCACACGTCCGGTCCCGACTTCGCGGGAGCGGTCGTCTGCGTCTCATCGGAGGGGGCGGAGGGGACGAGCCAGTCGTCGTTGCGTTCGAATTCGACGGGCGTGTCGGCGGGAATGAAGCCGAAGGTGTCCCCTTCAAGGACGTAGAGGTAGAGCTGTCCGTGTTCGTAGCGGTCGCCGTAATAGACGAAGGTGCGCTCCACCTCGCCGAACTCGTTGCCGGGGGCGGCGCCCGTCCCGCCGAGGGTGTAGGTGACGGTGATCTGCTTGCGCAGAAAGGGGCGGAGGGGGACGAAGTCGACAAAGAGCAGGGCGTCGGTGCGGCAATAGCCCATGAGTTTGCGGTAGGGAGGGTCGTTTTCGAGATATTCCACCGCGGAGAAGGTGTCCCCTTCGAAGAGGACGCGGACATAGTAGGTCTCGGGGAGGAGAAAGAGACGGCTCTCCTCCGCCTCGGAGGTGTAAAACCACACGTTGGTGTCGGGGGCGACGGCGTAGCGGGGCTCTTCGGCATGGGCGGGCGTAGGCGAAAACGCGCAGAGGGGCAGGATCAAGGGAAAAAGCGCGAGAAGAAGGGACAATTTTCTCATAGCGTCTATGGTATCACGCGCAGCCGCGCATGAAAGAATATCTTTTATCGAATATGGACGAAATTCTGCAAAAAATCAGGGCGATCGAGAGGGAGCAGACGATGCGGAGGGAAGCCGACCATCTCGCCCGCTACAACACGGGCAGGAAGAAGCACAAAAAGCAGCTCGCCTTCCACCGCTCAAAAAAGCGCAACCGCTGGGTCTTCGGCGGCAACCGTTCGGGGAAAACCGAGTGCGGCGCCGTCGAGGCGGTGTGGATCGCCCGTGGCATCCACCCCTACCGCCCCAACCGGAAGGACGTCTTCGGCTGGGTTGTCTCGCTCACGGCGCAGGTGCAGCGGGACGTCGCCCAGCGCAAGATCCTCCACTATCTCCGCCCCGACTGGATCGAGGACATCGTGATGTCGAGCGGGCGAAAGGACGCACCCATGTCCGGGGTCATCGACCAAATTTACATCAAAAACGTCTTCGGCGGCACCTCCGTCATCGGCTTTAAGAGCTGCGATCAGGGCAGGGAACGCTTTCAGGGGAGCTCGCTCGACTTCGTGTGGTTCGACGAGGAGCCCCCCGAGGACATCTATGACGAGTGCAGGATGCGCGTCGTCGACCGCGCGGGCGACATCTTCGGCACGATGACCCCCTTGAAGGGGCTCACCTTCGTCTACCGCGACATTTACCTCAACCCCAAGAACGACCCCGAGATCTGGTATGAATTCATGGAGTGGGCGGACAACCCCTACCTCTCCAAGAAGGAGATCGCCCTCCTCGAAAGCACGATGGACGAGACCGTCCTGCAGTCCCGCCGCTACGGCAAGTTCTGCACCCGCGGCGGGCTCGTCTATCCCGAGTTCGACGAGAGCGTGCACGTCATCGACCCCTTCGAGGTCCCCGAGAGCTGGCAGGACACCATCTCCATCGACCCGGGGCTGAAAAATCCTCTCTCCGCCCATTGGTACTGCACCGACTACGACGGCAACGTCTATGTCGTCGCCGAACACTACCTTGCGGAGGCGGGCATCGACGAGCATGCCGCCGCGATCCATGCGATCTCCGACCGCATCGGCTGGAAAAAGGACGACAAGGGGCGGCTTTCTGCCATCATCGACTCGGCTGCCGAGGCGAAGACGCTCGCCGCACAGCGCAGCGTGTCCGAGCTCTTCTACGACCGCGGGATCCTCGTCAGCCCCCGTGTCGACAAGGACGTGTTCAGCGGCATCGCGCAGGTGAAGAGCTACCTCTCCCGCAAGAACGGCTTCCCCAACCTCTACATTTTCCGGGGGTGCGTCAACCTCATCCGCGAATTCAAGGGGTACTTTTGGGGAGGGGACGACCGCCCCATCAAGAAGGACGATCACGCGATGGACGAGCTCCGCTACTATCTCATGACCAAGCCCCGCGCTGCATGGCGGGCGCAGGAGAAGACGGAGATCGAGCGGGACATGGAGCGGAGGATCCGCCGCCTCAAAAGGAGGAAGTGATTGGACAAGATCAAGGAAGCCATCCTCAAAGTGGCGCTCGGGTTTTCTCTCGAGGAGGTCACGGAGGAATACGACATGAAGGACGGGGAGATGCGCCTCATCAAGCGCAAGGAGACCAAAAAGGACATCCCGCCCGATCTGAAAGCGGCAAAGATGCTCATCGACGAGCGGGAGTATTCTTCGCTCTCCGACGAGGAGCTCGAAGCCGAGAAGCAGCGCCTCATCAGGGAGCTCAAAGAGCAAGCGGACTGATCTTGCGGCGCGCCGCAAGCGAAAAAATCAAACAAGGAGACATCAATGACAGAACGGGAACTCAAAGAACAGCAGGAGAAGATGCGCAAGAGCCGTCTTGTGCAGGAGATCCGCGAGGATTTCGAACAGCGGCGGGAGATGCGCCGCCACCTCGAGCGGGGTTGGGAGCTCAACATGAACTTCGTGAGCGGCAACCAATTCTGCGACCTCACCCCCGCGGGGGAGATGGAGGAGGAATCGGCAGACTTCTATTGGCAGTCGAGGCGGTGCTTCAACCACATCGCTCCCACAATCGACACCCGTCTCGCCCGCCTTGCCAAGGTGCGCCCCTCCCTCGAAGTGCGCGCCTTCTCCGACACCGAGGCAGACATCCACATCGCCCGCGTCGCCTCCAACATCCTCAAATCGGTCAAGAACAAATTGGACCTCGGCGCCGTCATCTCGCAAGCGACCCTCTGGTCGGAAGTGTGCGGCACCTCCTTCTACAAAGTCGTGTGGAACTTCGACGACGGCAAGCTCATCGGCACCGACGAGAGCGGGCATCCGCTCAAAGAGGGAGACGTCAACGTCATCGCACTCTCGCCCTTTGAGATCTACCCGGACAGCTTGTCCGCGGCTACCATGTCCGAGGTCAAGAGCATCATTCACGCAAAAGCCGTCCCCGTCTCGGAGATCAGAGAGAAGTTCGGGGTGGAGATGGCAGGCAGGCGGGTGGACGAATTTCCGCTCGCACCCTACTCCTCGGCGAGCGCATGGAAGAGACCGATGGACGGCAACTTCCGCCCCGCGCTCGAGGACAGGGAAATTCTCATCGAACGGTATACCCGTCCCACGGGCGATGTCCCCGATGGGCGGCTGGAGATCGTGGCAGGGGACGAACTTCTCTACGAAGGTCCTCTGCCCTACCGCAACGGCGACCGCGGCGAGCGCGTCTTCCCCTTCATACGGCAGACGTGCATCGAGCTCGCGGGGGCGTTCTTCGGAACATCCGTCGTCGACCGCATGATCCCGCTGCAGCGCGCTTACAACGCGGTGCGCAACCGAAAGCACGAGTTCCTCAACCGGCTCTCGGCGGGGGTGATCGCGGTGGAGGACGGCTCCGTGGACGCCGAAGCGCTCGCGGACGAGGGTCTGTACCCCGGGAAGGTCCTCGTCTACCGTCAGGGTTCGCCCGCGCCCGCCTTTCTCGACTGCGGCAAGCTCCCCGCCGAGTTTGCCGAGGAGGAAGAGCGCATCGCAAACGAGTTCATCCTCGTTTCGGGTGTGAGCGAGATCCTGCGCAATTCCTCGACGCCGACCAAAGTCGCAAGCGCCGTCGGGATCCAGCTGCTCATCGACCAGGACACCAACCGTATGCACATGACGGTAGAGAGCATCGAGCGTGCCGTAAAGGAAGCAGGGAAACAGATATTGCACCTTTATAAGCAGTTCGCGCACACGAAGAGGCTCCTCCGCATGACGGGAACGAGCGGGGAGACCGAGCTCTTCTACTTCGACGCGAGCGACATCTCCGCCGACGACATCGAGTTCGACGCGGGGTACGACCGCACGCCCGCAGAGATCGGGGAGGACCTCGTCAAGCTCCTCGAACTCGGGCTGCTCGCCGACGAAGAGGGCAAAATTTCGGGCGAGGCAAAGACGCGCATCCTCGACGCGCTCGGCTACGGCTCGTTCGAAAACGCACGCGATGTCTCCTATCTGCACACCCGCAAGGCGCAGAGGGAGAACGT
>CANQNB010000063.1 GCA_947625065.1 uncultured Clostridia bacterium
CCCCCTCTTTTACGGTCTCGGGGAGATGATGAACTTCCCCGCCGTGCTTGCGGGCGAAGAGGACACCCTCCGCAAACTCGCGGCGGCACAGCGTTTCGGGAAGCCCATTGACGGACATGCCCCCTCCCTTTCGGGTGATGCGCTCAACGCATACCGCTGTGCGGGCATCCTCACCGACCACGAATCGCTCTCCCCGCAGGAGTGCCGCGAGAAGGTCGCGCGCGGCATGTACGTGCAGATCCGCTGCGGTTCCTCCGCCAACAACATCGCCGACGCCGCAAAGGCGATCGACAGCTATAATTTCCGCCGTTTCGTCGTGTGCAGTGACGACAAGAGCGCCAAAGATCTCTCTGTCTGCGGGCACATGGACGACGCCCTCCGCCGCCTCGTCGCGGCAGGGGTCGACGCACGCCATGCCGTCGCGATGGCGACGCTCAATGTCGCCGAATGCTACCGTATCGCGGACATGGGTGCCCTCTCGCCGCTCTATTTTGCCGACATCGTCCTCGTGGACGACCTCAAAGAGTTCCGCGTCCGTGCCGTCTTCAAGCGCGGCACGCTCGTCGCGGAGGAGGGAAAGCCGCTCTTTGACTCAGGCGATCGCTACCTGCCCGAAGAGGTCAGAAGCACGGTCAAGATCAAGCCCGTCACGGCGGAGAGTTTCCGCATCTGCGGGCATGGCGGCAAATTCCGCGCCATGGAGGTGCAGCCCCACGGTCTCTACACGCGCGAGACCCTGATCGAAGCGCCCTGCGGAGAGTGGAAGGCGGGCGGCGACGTCTGCAAACTTGCCGTTGTCGAACGCCATTTCGCGACGGGCAATCTCGCCCTCGGGCTCGTCAAGGGCTACGGGCTGCACGGCGGCGCGATCGGCATCTCCGTCGCGCATGACAGCCACAACCTCGTCGTCCTCGGCGACAGCGACGAAGACATGGCGCGCGTCGTCGCCCTTCTCGAAGGGGCGGGCGGCGGCATGGCTTGGGTCTCCCATGGGGAAGAGGACGTCTTCGCCCTCGACATCGCGGGGCTCATGAGCTCGGAGGACGCGTCCACCGTCATCCGCCGCACGGGCGAACTGCGCGACAGGGCGCGGGCGATGGGGGTCAAGGAGTGCTACGACCCCTTCATGACGCTCGCCTTCCTCTCGCTCGCCGTCATCCCCAAGCTCAAACTGCTCGACCGCGGGCTGTTCGATCTCGAAAAGTACGCATTTGTTCCCCTGGAGGAAGTATGAAACTGGTCGCGGCAACGGGCAACGCCCATAAACTCAGGGAGATCCGTGAGATCCTGAGCGAATTCGACATCCTCTCCGCGGCGGAAGCGGGTTACAGCAGCGACGTCGAAGAGACGGGCTCGACCTTCCTCGAAAACGCCCTTCTCAAAGCGCATGCGGCGGCAAACGCCACGGGCATGTCCGCGATCGCCGACGACAGCGGGCTCTGCGTAGAGGCGCTCGGCGGGAAGCCGGGTGTCTACAGCGCGCGCTATTCGGGAGGGGGAGACGCCGAAAACCGTGCCCTTCTGCTCAAAAATTTAGAGGGCGAAACCAACAGGCGGGCGTACTTTGTCTGTGCCATCGCGCTCGTCACCCCCGACGGGCGGGAGCTGTGCGCCGAGGGGCGCACCTACGGCGTCATCACGGAGGAATGCCGCGGAAAGGGCGGTTTCGGCTACGACCCCCTCTTTCTGTCCGATGACCTCGGGAAGACGTTTGCCGAGGCGGGGGAGGAGGAGAAGAACGCTGTCTCCCACAGGGGGCGCGCCCTGCATGCACTCAAACAGAAATTATGAAAACTTTTGTCGTCATCAGTGATTCCCACGGCAGACGTGGCGCCATAGAGCGGGTGGAACATCTCTTCGCGGAGAACGACATTCTCGTCCATCTCGGCGACGGTTCGACGGATATGAGGCATACCATGTCCGCGTTCCCCGAGAAAACTTACGTTTTGCGCGGGAACTGCGACTTCACCTACGGCGAGGACGAATGCGTCATCGAGGCGGAGGGAGTCTCCGTCTTCTGCTGCCACGGGCACCGCTACGGGGTGAAAGGGACCCTCTCCAAACTTGCCCTGCGCGCGAGGGAACTCGGCTGCGAAGTCGCTCTCTACGGGCACACCCACCGTGCCTCGATCGAGACGGTCAACGGCGTGCTCCTCGTCAACCCGGGGGCACTCGGCGCCTTTGCGGGGGCGAGCTACGCCTACCTCGTCGTCCACGGGAAGAAGGTCACCGCTACCATCGTTCAACTCCCCTGAGGGGGGAAGAAAAATACATCTTAGGAGGACTTTATGAAAGAATTCAACCAACTTTGCAAGGAAGTGGAAGCGCTCGATCCGCTCTACTACACGGCGATCCTCGGCGAGAAATCGGCGAAGATCATCCCTGCGCTCTCCGCGCTCACGGGGAATGACGTCGACGGGCTCACGCTGTTCGCGACCTTCATCCTCGGCTCTGTCGCCGCCGACCGCAAGGTGACGGACGAAGAACTGCTCATCGCCTATCCCCTCATGCAGACCTTCTTCGGCGACGAAGTCGACCTCAACAGCTGCGCAGACGTTGCCCGCGAACTCAAGGTGAACAGCCGCGCGCTCAAAGACACCGTCGACGCCCTTGTCGACCTCCTCGGGACGCTCTCGGAGGACCTCAAAGACGACATCGTCTTTGTCTGCCTCATGATCTGCGCGATCGACGGCAA
This sequence comes from uncultured Clostridia bacterium, assembly GCA_947625065.1. Classification (GTDB taxonomy): domain Bacteria; phylum Bacillota; class Clostridia; order Christensenellales; family Borkfalkiaceae; genus Gallimonas. The sequence continues at coordinate 2,696 of CANQNB010000063.1, forward strand.
GGTCTCTCTCAGGGAGAGAAATTGGATCAAGAAGCTGGTCAGATGATCGTTTGAATGCAAAAAACCGCCCGCCGCATTTGCGGCAGGCGGTTTTTTGCATGATTGAGGGTCATTCTCCCCGCCGCGCTGCGCGCGATTTGCGCACCGCACTGCGGATGATCTCGAAGATGTTGATCCCGACGCCCGAGAAGATGTAGATGTAGTAGGTGAGGATACGCCAAATGAGGATCGCCCAGCCGATCAAGCCCTTGAAGGCATCGCCCGAGAGCACCGTGGTAAAGATGACGGCGCCCGTTCCCTCGAATGCCCCCGTGTTGCCCGGCGTGGGCACGAAGGAGGAGGCGTAAAAGGAGATGATGCTCAGACACAGGATCTGCGTATACAGATAGAGGCTGGGTTCGACGTCGGCGATTGTCAGGATGACGAGGAAGGGGATGGAGTTGCCGAGCAGAGATGTAATGAGCGCGATGAGCGCAAGAGGAATAAAGTGCCACCATTTTTTGAGCAGCTCTTTGAGGGCACGGCGGTATTCCTCCATCTCATAGACGTACTTGTGCATGACCTTGTATTTGTGCCGCACGAGCTTGATCTTCCACAAAAAGTGCACGAGCCATGCGATGGACTTCTTCCCGAAATTGGGGAAGAGGGAGAAGGTCGTCATGAGCACGGGGATGAGCAGGTTGAAGAACATGGACACCCATGCCACGATGAAGATGGTCTTGTCCCCCCAGCCGCCGGGGAGGTACCTCGGCGCGATGGAGAACAGCACGGACGCCATGAGGCACACGACGATGGTGGTGACCGAATACTTCACGAGGGGGATCGCCGTCGCAACGCCCGCGGGGATCTTGTTCTTCTTGTGCAGATAGTAGATCTGGAAGGGTTGTCCGCCCGTGCCGAGAGGGGTGATGCCGTCGTAATACTTGCCGAGGAACATGACCTTGATGGCGACGAGGGGGTAGAACTTCCCCGTGGAGATCTTGAGCAGATACGCGTACTTCGAACTCTCAAAGAACATATAGAGAAGCACGACGCCGATGAGCAGGGCAAAGGCATACCAGTTCACCCCTTTGAGGACGGAGCGGAAGGTGCGCATGCCCGCGCCCTCAATGAGAGAGGTGACGCCGAACAGGAGGACGATGGAACCGACGATGAGGAGGAAGAGAAGAATGGTCTGGATCCACCATTTGAGGTTCTTTTTCTTCTTCCCCTCCCGGCTCTTTTTTTCGATCTCCTCCGAGAGTTTCTCTATCTTGCGGCGGTTGATGAGCTCGTCGTGAGAGACATTCTCCGCGGCATGTTCCCCGGAGGGCTCTGACGGCGTGTCGCCCGATTGAGTTGTGGGGGTGGGTGCCTGTTCGGGGGAGAACTTGCTCTCCTCTTCGGACCCGTTGTTATCCAGCCGATCGCACATACATCAACATCATATCACAAATTGTTTTGAAATGCAACCGATTCGCGGGGTTTATCTCCGATTTGACTGTTTTTCGTCGTCTTTCTGCGCGGGCGGAGGGGGAGAGGCGTCGGGCGGCGGAGAAGGGGCAGGGTCGGAGGCGGGAGAGGCGGGGGAAGAGGTTTCCGCATTGCCCTTGCGTTCGCGTCTGTCGCGGAGGAGCCCATATGCCCATCTTGCGACCGCGGCGGCGATGATGACGGCGTACCCCGCGAGGGAGAGCGGCTTGGGGATCTGATGGAGGAAGAAGAACCCGAGCAGGGCGGCAAAGGGCACCTGTGCGTAATCAAACACCGAGATCTCCTTGGCGGGCGCAAAGCGGTAGGCGGCGGTAATGAAGAACTGTCCTCCCGCTGCGGCGACGCCCGAAAGAAGCAAAAATGAGAGCTGCATCGCGGACATGGGTGCGTAGTTTGCGATGAAGAAGGGGAGAGCGGCGAGGGTGGAGAAGGCGGAAAAGAAGAAGACGGTCATGTTGCTCCGCTCGCCCTTACAGCCGAGCACGCGCACGCAGGTGTAGGCAAATCCTGCGCACGCGCCCCCGCCGATGCCCGCGAGCGCAGGCAAAACGTCCATCGAAAAGGTGGGGCTCGCCACGAGGACGGCGCCGCCGAAGGCAACGAACACGAAGAGCAGTTCCAGCGCGCGGGGCTTTTCCCCAAGGAGAAAGACGGAGAACAGGATCGCAAAGAAGGGGGAGAGCTTGTTGAGGATGGAGGCGTCGGAGATGCTGTTCAGGTGGTCGATGGCGTAAAAATTGAGCACGACGCCCAAAAACCCCACGGCGGCACGCAGAAAGAGCCACAAAAGGCAGGACTTGTCGTGGATGCGGAACTTCTCCTTTTCGAAGCACAGGCAGACGGCGGCGATGAACGCCGCCACGAGATTGCGGAAGAACACCTTCTGCATGACGGGCAGATCCCCCGCCGCGTTCACGAAGAAGTTCATGAGCGCGAAGCAGAGCGCCGCGCCGAGGATCATCACGACAGCGAAACTTTTCTTTTTTACCTTCAAATGCATACGTCTTATTATATGGGATCGCGGCGGTTTTGTCAAACGTTCCTTTGCCCTGTCGCCTCCCCCCTTTTACCGGAGGGGGGAGGATGTCACGGCATTGCCGTGACAGGTAGGGGGTGCCGAAGTACGCCTCTTGGCTCCCCCTCAAGGGGGAGCTCCGCCTCAGGCGGTGAGGGGGTGTCGTTCCGATCGAGCAACACCCCTTCCGTCTCGCTGCGTTCGCCACCCACCCCTCAAGGGGTGGGCAAGGAAGTCCGCGTGAGCCCAGACCTCGGACATGAGTGGGGGATTTTCGGTCAATATGCAAAAAAGGGACCGTCTCCGCAGAGACGGTCCCTTCGTCAAGGAACGGTAACTCAAATTCTCTTGTTTGCCGTGTAGTGGGTGTGCAGAAGTTCGTGCGCCTTGTGGCTGCCCTGCGAACCGAAGTATTCGCCGTAGACCTGCGCCATCACAGGCGACTCGTCGGAGGCGCGCAGACCGTTGCCCTTGTCGACCGAGTAGAGCGCCTTGGCACGGAGCCCCTTGAGGTTGACGTTGTTGCGGATGCTGTCGGGAAGGGTGGGCTGACCGCCGCCGTTCACACAGCCGCCGGGGCAAGCCATGATCTCGACGAAGTCGTAGCTGCGGGTGCCCGCTTTGAGCCCCTCGAGGATCTCGGCGGCATTGGAGAGCCCGCTCGCCACGGCAACGCGCACCGTGACGCCGGCGACGGAATAGGTCGCCTCTTTGATGGGCGTCGTCCCGCGGACTTCGGGGAAGTCGACGACTTCAAACGACCCGTCGAGGAGCTTGGCGGCAACGCGGAGGGCAGCTTCCATGACGCCGCCCGTCGCGCCGAAGATCGTGCCGCCGCCCGTCGCCGTAGCAAAGGGATCGTCGAACGCTTCGTCGGGGAGATCGTTGAACTTGATGCCCGCCGTCTTGATCATGCGTGCGAGCTCGCGGGTCGTGAGCGCGGTGTCCACCTCGCCGTTCATCTCGGGGCGGGTGCACTCGTACTTCTTTGCGGTGCAGGGGATCACGGAGACGACATACAGATCCTTGGGATCGATGCCGTTCTTCTCGCAGTAATAGGATTTGAGAAGGGCGCCGAACATCTCCTGCGGGGACTTGCAGGTCGAGAGGTTGGGGATGAATTCGGGGTACTTCTGTTCGACGAATTTCACCCAGCCGGGGCAGCAGGAGGTGAACATGGGCAAGGTCTCGCCGTTCTTGATGCGGCTGACGAGCTCATAGGCTTCCTCCATGATGGTGAGGTCGGCGGTGACGTCCATGTTGAAGACGCCGACGTCGCCGAGACGGCGGATCGCCGCGACCATCTTGCCCTCGACATTGGTGCCGACGGGGAGACCGAACGCCTCGCCGAGCGTTGCACGGACGGAGGGAGCGGTGAAGAATACGACCTTCTTGGAGGGGTCTGCGATGGCAGCCCACACGTCGTCGACCGTCGTTCTCTCTTTGAGCGCGCCGACGGGGCACGCCACGATGCACTGACCGCAGCCGACGCAGACAGATTCCATGAGGGACATCTCGAATGCGCTGCCGACGTGGACGTTATATCCTCTGCCGATGGGACCGATCGCGCCGACCGACTGCTTCTTGCACGCCGCCACGCAGCGGTTGCAGTTGATGCACTTGTCTCTGTCGCGCACGACATAGGGCGCGGAGAGGTCGAGCGGGGTGTCGAGCTGTTCGCCCTCGAAATAGTTGGGGTCGCAGCCGTATTCGATGGAGAGGCGCTGCAATTCGCAGTTGCCTGCGCGCTCGCAGGCGAGGCACTCCTTCTTGTGCTTGGAGAGCATGAGCTCGAGGCTCATCTTTCTGCTCTTTCTGCACTTCTCGGTGTTCGTGAGGACCTCCATCCCCTCGGACACGGGGTACACGCACGCCGCCACGAGCCCGCGCGCGCCCGTCGCTTCGACGAGGCACATGCGGCAGGAACCGACGCAGGAGACGTCCTTCAGATAGCAGAGGGTAGGGATCTCGACATGCGCGAGGCGGGCTGCATCGAGGATGGTCGAGCCTTCGGGAACAGATACGGGGATATGATTGATTTTCAGATTTACCATGGTTTCACCTCACTTTCTCTCGACTGCCTTGAACTTGCAGTTGCTCAGGCAAACGCCGCACTTGATGCACTTCGTGCCGTCGATCTCGAAGGACGCGAGCTTATGACCGGGGGCGGTATAGTCGGTACGCGAGATCGCGCTCACGGGGCAATTCCGTGCGCACATGCCGCAGCCGATGCACTTGTCTTTGTCGATGGTGTAGCTGAGCAGGGCTTTGCAGACGCCCGCTTCGCAGTGATGATTGTAGATGTGGTCCTCGTATTCCTTTCTGAAATGGTGCAGAGTGGAGAGGACGGGGTTGGGCGCCGACTGGCCGAGCGCGCAGAGCGAAGAGCTCTTCATGTGCTCTGCGAGTTCGCCGATCTTGTCGAGATCCTCGGGCGTGCCCTTGCCTTCGGTGATCTTGGTGAGAAGCTGCAGAAGGCGCTTCGTCCCGATGCGGCAGGGGGTGCACTTCCCGCAGCTCTCATCCGCCGTAAATTCGAGATAGAACTTGGAAATATCCACCATGCAGGTGTCCTCGTCGAGGACGATGAGCCCGCCCGAGCCCATCATGGAGCCGATGGCGACGAGGTTATCGAAGTCGATGGGGGT
>CANQNB010000064.1 GCA_947625065.1 uncultured Clostridia bacterium
GAGCTGGGCGATCGTCTCATACACCGCCTGTGCCGCGCTCTTTTTGAAGCAGCCGAGCTTGTCCTCATGCTGAGCCATGAGCGCCGCGATCTCGAGCACCGACCCCTGTTTGGAGAGGGTGGCGAGCTTGCGCTTGCCCGCATTGTTCAAAAAGCGGCGGAAGGTCACGACGTCGGTGAGGAAGGTCCCGCCCGTCCCGTCGATCACGGCGCCCTCCGCGAGCAGGGTGAGCCTGTCCTCGCAGAAGACGAGCGTCCTCTCCTCCCGTGCTTCATTTTGCCGCACCTCGCTCGCGAGCCCAAAGAGCGCGTCGTCGATGGTGCGGGCTGTGATCACCTTTGTCATCCTCTGTTCCCTGATTGTACGATTTTTTTCTATTATATCACATTTCCCGCCGAATCGAGGGAAAAATTTCCGCGGTTTTCCCCGTTTTATTTTTACAAACGCAAAATTTTATGGTATAATAGGGAAAAACGCAATGCGCCACGGCAGGTGAACTATGAAATTCAAAAAAATCGCGCCCTTCTTCTTGGCAGCGCCCCTCCTTCTCTTGACGGCGTGCACCAACACCCCCTCCCTCTCCTTCACGCCCAACTGGTATTCGAACACCAACAATATCGACGGCATCTCCGACACCTTCGAACAGCTCACCTACGCCGTGACCTTCACCCCGGGCAAGGACGAAGACTACCGCGTGGAATATGACGAAGGGGTGTACACGACCAAGCTCGAGAGCGCCAACATCGCCGGGGCGGAGGGCAACCCGCTCGGCTACATCTATGAGACTTCCCTCACCATCTCGGGGAGATATTACGTCAACGGCGCCAAGGGGACGGATTTCACCGACAGCGTCCACTCCAAGGTGTGGTTCCTCGGCGTGCGCGACGGGTTGCGCCCCATCAAGAGTGAGAAGACCGTCCTCTGCTCCGCGCCCAACGTCCGCGCGAAAGAGCCCGAGGACGCCTTCGTCAAGTACAATTACAGCTACTCCCTCTCCTATAATGCCGCCCTCTCCAAGGCGACGTATACCTACACCGACCTCCTCGACGAAAATGCCGAGCCCGCCGTGTCAGAGATCAAGCTCAGCCACAACGGCACCTACCTCGACAACGAAGAGATCCTCTTCGCCCTCCGCGGCGTCGACGTCGGCACCTCCTTCTCCTTCGCCACCTACGACATGGTCACGGGCAAGGTGCGCGTCGCCGGCAACACCGATGCGGCGGTCAAGGAGCAATTCACGGCGACCTTCACCCTCAGGACGGGGGAGACCGAACAAAGCGTAGAGGCGCGCCCCATCGAGGCGAACCGCTTCAGCTTCCACTTTACGGGGGACAACCCCGGCGCTTCGCAAAAGCTCATCTACGCCCGCTGCACGAATGTGGAGGCGAACACCTACCGCAACGTCCTCCTGCACATGGAGACAGAGGCGATCAGCGAGCTCGGGACATTCAGCTACGACCTCCGCGAAGCCGTCTTCAATAACAAGTGACGGCAGAAAGGACAAATTGAACGAATACGGCAAGGCGGCGCGCACCCATGGGTGCGCGCCGCCTTTTGCGCTATGAACTGCCATTTGCCTCCCCCCTTTTACCGGAGGGGGAGGATGTCACGGTTTTGCCGTGACAGGTAGGAGGTGTCATGATAAAAGCCGCCTTTTGCGCTATAAGCGGAACTTCTCACTTGCCCTCGTAGATCTCCCGCTTGAGGATGCCGATGTAGGGCAGGTTGCGGTACCGCTCGTCATAGTCGAGCCCGTAGCCGATGACGAACTCGTTTTCGATGTCGAAACAGTTGAAGTCGGGGGCGATCTCATATTCCCTCCGCCCCTCCTTGTTGAGCAGGGTGACGATGAGCACCGACCGCGCTCCCCGTTCCAAGAGCAGCGCCTTGAGGTTGGCAAGGGTGAAACCGCTGTCGATGATGTCCTCGATGATGATGACGTCCCGCCCCTTCACGTCGCTGTCGAGGTCCTTTTTGATGCGGAGCTTGCCCGAGGAGACGGTGCCCGACCCGTAGGAAGAGACCGCCATGAAGTCGAGCTCGACGGGGCAGGTGAGCTCGCGGACAAAGTCGACATAGAAGAGGATGCTCCCCTTGAGAATGCCGACGGCGAGGGGGCGCTTGTCCTGATAGAGGGCATCCACCGTCTGCGCGACCTCTTTGACGCGGCTGCGGATCTGCTCCGCCGTCAGCATGATGCGTTCGCAATCGTTGTGCATAAGTATTTCCTCCGTAATATGATCGAATTGTCAGCCGTGCGTCTCAGAGGATCAAGCCCCGCCGCACCGTGTTGTTTGTTACTTTGACGCTGTCCGCGATCTCCACGCCGACGACGGCATAAACCTCGTTTCCCCTCGCGATGACGGGAAGTTTTTTCGAGAGCCGCGCCGAAATTTTTCTGTCCGTCAGAAACTTTTTGAGAGTCTTCTTTGGGGCATGGTATGGGGCAATGACGTCTCCCTCGCGCTTTACGCGCACCACGCACCCCTCGGGGAAGGCGTCCAAATCGACGGTGAGAACGCGCTTGGAGCCGCTCCCCTCCAAGCAGGAAAAAGGCACTTCTTCGCCCTCCCGCACGGAGAATGCGGCAGGTTTGGTGTAGATGCCCTCCTGCGCTGCAAAGGGGACTTCGGAAGCCTCCTCCTGGAAGTCCCAATAAAAGACGATGTACTTTCCCTCGCGGATGGCGATCCGTTGCCACGGGACGTCGGAGACGGGGAGCAGGACCTTCTTCCCGCTCTGCAGGGCTTTGAGCCTTCCGATCTCCTCAAGATTGGCGCGCGTATAGCCGCCGCCCGGCGCATATTGCCGCATGCAGGAAAGACAGGCGCGGTCAAAGAGGACATCGGGAAGATCTACGGGCACCCACTCCTCATCGAGCATGCGGACGGTGGCGTCCTCGGCAAGCCGCTGCAGAAAGTCGTCCTCCTCGGCGGCAAGAGCGGCAAATTCCACGAGATGTTTCGTCGCGTTCCCGTGGATCTTTTCGAAGGCGGGAAGGACGGTATGGCGGATGTAATTCCGGGTGTAATTTTCGTTTTCGTTGGTCGAATCCTCGACATGGGGTAGCCCGTTTTCGTCTGCATACGCCATGATCTCGGCGCGCGTACGGGTGAGAAGGGGCCTTATGATCCCGCCGTATTCTGTGATCGCCTTCATCCCCGAGACGCCCGTCCCGCGGGCAAGGCGGAAGAGCACCGTCTCGGCGACGTCATCCGCATGGTGGGCGGTCGCCACAAGGTCGGCTTCGCCGTTTTCGAGGAGGGAATGAAACGCCCCGTAGCGCACGCTGCGGGCGACGCTCTCCACATTCCCGCCCTGCTCCCTCACAAGCTCAGGCACGTCCACTCTTCGGACGGTGAGGGGCACGCCCCACTCCCTGCAGAGCCCCTCGCAGAACTCCATGTCGCGGATGCTCTCCTCCCCGCGGATGCCGTGCTCGATGTGGATGGCAGAAAGCGCGATACCCATGTCCGGGGGAAGGCTCTTGAAAGCGTGCAAAAGGCACACCGAATCCACGCCGCCCGAGAGCGCCACGCAGACCCGTTTGCCCCTGTATTTGCCCGCATCGAAAAGTTTCATCCATGATAAGTATACCATAAAACTTTTCCGATTGCAAGGATTCGCGCACACAAAAACCGCCCGCCTCTTCCCTTTTTCGGGGAGAGGCGGGCGGCGCCATATTTCCTACATTGTCAGAGCTTCTTCACGACGCCCGAAAAGAGGGGCACGCCGTCGAAATCAGTCAGGAGGAAGCCGAACTCCCTGTCGACGACGAAGTCTTGATAGACCTCCTCATACTCGTCGGGACCGGGCGCGCCCGCACCGGGGATGACGAAGACCGCCGCGCCCTCAATCCCCTTCTTGGTGACTTTGAGCTTTGCGGCGTGCGTCGGCTCGTTGCAGAAGACGGGTCCCTCGGCGAGCGGGGAGAAATCGCTCAAAAGAGGGTCGAACATCTTTTGGATACCGAGCGCGCGGAGGGTCTCCCCGATCTGCCCGTCGAAGGCGGCAGTGAACTCGGGGAAGAGGCAGCGCGTGTAGTAGCGGATGCGCTGTTCATCGTCGTCCGCGCCGTAGTCCCTCACGGCGTTGACCTCGGCAATGTTTTCGGCGGTAAAGATCTCCGCCGCCGTGTGCCCTTCCTTCGGGAGGAAGAATTTGAGGCGGAACCCGTGATAGGTCTCGGTGAAGAAGTGGACAAAGTCCTCCCCCTCATACGCCCGCCCGTGCTCGTAGTAGCCCTGCAGGAGGCGGGTGGAGAAGGTCTCGTCCGTCCCCGCAAAGGTATATTGTTCTGCGGTGAAGGGCAGATCATTCCCGAAGAGGTTCCACGTATCCTTGAGATAGAGGGAACTGACGAGGGTGAAGATCGTCTCTTTGGGCAGGCGGAGGTCGCTGTCGATGAGCCCCTTCGTCCTGTCCTTGACGAACTTGCGCACGGCGAGGTTGGCATTCTTGTTGTCGTGTGCGAAGTCGGCGGCATACACATAGGCGTAGAACCGCTGTGCGAGGGTCTCCACGCATTCTTCACGGAAGGAGACGCTCTCATCGAGCCAGATGGAATTGACGGGTCTGAGCTGCCCCATGCCGTTGCCCTCGATGCGCGCGGCGAGCGAGCGGTAGAGGGCGCCCGACTGTGCCTCGAGGTTAGCATACGTCGTCTGAAGGGCGGAGAGGATCTCCTCTCTCGTCTCCCCCGCCGTGCATGCCGCCGCCATCGAGAGCGCCATGTATGCGGTCACGGGCGAGACGGTAAAGTTGCCCTCCCCCTCATCCAGTCCAAACGCCTGTGCGGAAAACTCCGCCGAGAAGGCGTCGAGCGATGTCCGCAGCTCCTTCAGCCCCGCCTCCTCTTCATAGGAGAGACGGACAGCAGCGGGCGGTGCTGCGAGCTTGGTCGATTTCCCCGCGCAGGCAGAGAGGTTGGCAGAGCAGAGTGCCGCGACGAGGCAGAGCGCAACCGCACCGACCGCCCTTTTCGCCCCTTTTGATTTGGTGAATGGATGCATGAGATACCTCCTTGGTCGTTTCTACCAATCCAACGTTTGACCCTATGCCTTTGTCCCGCCTTTTTGCAAAATTTTTGTAAATTTTTTTGCTTGCGAAGGAACGCGACCCTCATACCGACCGACCGAGATTTCTATTGTAGACTAAGGTCGGCACGAGCGCGCAGCGCAAAATACCCCGAGGCGTAAGCCGAGCGGGGAGCGTATCTTGGGTTTAAGATTCACTCGGGCTTTGCCCTCGGAATGAGGGCACTCACCCATCGGGGGGAAGCCTTCCTCACTCGGTCGGGAGCTTGCCCGTTCTGATGAGCGGAAGGATCTTCGTCTCGATGTCCTCGGCAGACGGCTGCGCGCCGTGCACAAAGTTCGCATACTCCACGAGCCGCGACACGGGATAGCCGCCCTCCCCCGTCGCCTGCTTGCTGTACCTGATGTTCACGACGGCGTCGTTGTCCCCGTGGAAGATGAGCACGGGCTTGCCGAAGGCAGGCATGCCCGCGAAGACATCCACTTCGCGCGCGGTCCTGATAAATTCTTTGCCGAGGTCGACCCCCCAGTTGTTGAAGTTGGGCACCGTCTCGGGCAGGCTGTCATCGGTCGGATAGCTCGTCTTGGGGAAGAGGGCGTTCCAATCGTCGCGGATGCCGAATGCGGGATAGAGCAACACCATGCCGCTGACCTTCTCCGCCATCTGCTCCGCCGCGAGCGCGGAGACCATGCCGCCCTGGCTTCCGCCGAAGAGGAAGAGACTGCCGTTGAACCCCTCGATCGTGCCCGCATACTCGATGAGCGCGCACAGGTCCTCCCGCTCGGTGTAGAGGGTCATGTTCGTCGTGCCGAACCCGCTGCGGTCGCGTGCACCGCTTCCGCAAAAGGTGAAGGTGATCGCCCCCACCCCCTCATCGCACAGGACCCCTGCGGCCGTCTTGAAGTCGTCCTGATAGCCGTTGAACCCGTGGCTGAAGATGACGATGGGGAAGCTCTCCGCCTCGGGGATATAGGCGTCCCCGTAGACCGTCCTCCCATGGTGCTCGACGGTGATGGGCGTCGTCCCCGCATCGAGTTTCACCTTTTCTTCCTCCTTCTTCTTTTCCTCTTCCGTGCCGCCGCCGCAGGCGAACAGACACACCGACATCGCGAGCGCGACCGCGCCGCATACCGCCGCCTTGAATTTGTTCATATCCTCCCTCCCTGAAAAGATTTTTGTTAAGAACAGCATATCACATGTCGAAAAATTATGCAAGCGAATTCGCCCCTCCCCGGCAAAAAACAGCGCGCGAAAGCCTCTTCCTCGGACATGCCCCCATCGGATGAGGTCAACCTTTCCTGCGCAGCCCGCGCTTCTACCGAAAGTCGCATCCCTCCCAATGGTCGTTGACAACGCCGATGCCCTGCAGATAGGAGTAGACGATCGTCGGTCCGACGAAGCAAAATCCCCGCCGTCTGAGCTCGGCGCTCACCCTCTCCGAGAGTGCGTCCTTTGCTGGCATCTGCCTGGCGTCCGAAAGATGATGGTCGACGGTCTCTCCGCCCGTAAAGCTCCAGATGAAGGCGTCGAACGAGCCCCATTCCTCCTGCACTTTGAGGAAAGCCCGCGCGTTCTTGATCGCTCCCTCGATCTTGCGGCGGTTGCGGATGATCCCCCTATCCTGCATGAGTTCTTCCACCTTTCGGCTGTCGTAATTTGCCACTTTTTTGGGGTCGAAGCCGTCGAACGCCCTGCGGAAGTTCTCTTCCTTTTCCAAAATCAAGTTCCAGCTGACCCCCGCCTGCATGCCCTCGAGCACGAGCATGGCATAGAGCTCGCCGTCCCTGTGCTCGGGTTTGCACCACCGCGTATCGTGATAGAGCAGCGACTTTTCCGAAATGTTCCTGCCCGCCCCGAAGCTGAAATCGCACCGCTTCTTTTGCATATCCGCCCCCTCTGCCTGCATTATACCACATCCCCTCCGCTCTTGCAACCCGCAAACGGAAATTTTTGTCCCGAGTGGGGCATTGACGCCCGGAAACGGTCGCAGATCGCATCATGTTGCCCGACCGAGACTTCTATCGTAGACGAAGGTCGACACGAGCGCATAGCGCGAAGTAGCGGAGCCCACGACGCTTCTAATTGCGTCATGTTGAGCTTGTCGAAACATCTCCTGATTGTAACATCAGAATGCGTAAAATTTCGGCTCCCAGAAATCTCGGGAGCCGCTCTTCATGGTGCACAAAGCACCGCCGTTCAAAATTTTAGTTTTTCGTTTTTTTGAAGGATCATCCCTCTTATATTTTTGCAAATTTTGAGTAAATCCATTATAACTCTTTTCCTATTCCCTGTCAACGGTAAAATATTACACCTGATTTCATTTTTTCAATGCGAGCATGGAGGAATTTGCGATCACCACGCGCCCGTCGCCGTCGAGGACAAAGGCGACTTTGCTACCCCCAACCAAATTCAAAATACTTGCGGAGTTCCAAAGGAATCGTCACTTGAATGTCCCTTATAATTGAACGTGATAAAGTGGTCGTCTCAGAGGTAAATCGAATTGACAAAGCTATCGATGAGCCGCTGTTTTCCATCTTTCGCGTTCAGATCCAATTTACTCCTTGCTATCCTCGATCGCCTTTCTTTCGGCTTGGATCTCGCGCTTCAATTCTTCCTCGGAGGGGATATAGAGCATATACTTCGAGGCGAAGATCTGGCTGTTGTCCTCGGGGAGAGTGTATTTGACGATGGCGTCACTCTTGTCCGAACAGAGGATGATGCCGACGGGCGGGTTGTCGCCTTCGTTCATCTTCTCGCGGGTGTAGTAGTTGAC
>CANQNB010000065.1 GCA_947625065.1 uncultured Clostridia bacterium
AAGCTCATGCCGGCATCCGAGATCTCCGAACAGATCTCCTTGCCCGCAAGAGAGATCTGTTCGGAGATCTCGGATGCCGGCATGAGCTTTTCGGACATCGTGACGTTGTAGTTCTCCATGTACACGACGTTGAGCTTCTCGCGGATGCGCGGGTTCTTTGCGATCTCCTCGGACAGGAAGCAGATGAGCTTCATGATCTGCTTTGCCATCTCATAGCCCGCTGCCGCCTTCGCACCGAAGATGTACGTCTTGGGGAGGACGTCGAGGTCGGGGTTCTCGCGGAGCGCGTTGTATTCCCCGATGATATGCAGGACGTTGAGAAGCTGGCGCTTGTACTCATGCATGCGCTTTGCCTGCACGTCGAAGACGGTGTTCGGGTCGATGACGATCCCCTGCGTCTTGCGCGCATAGTCGGCAAATTGCTGCTTTTTGATGAGCTTGATCTCGTCGAGACGCTGCAGGACGCTCCTGTCGTTTGCGAACTTTTTGAGACCGGAGAGCTTCTCCGCGTCCTTTGCGTAGCCCGCGCCGATGCAGTCGTCGATGAGGGCGCACAGTTCGGGATTGGATTGGTTGAGCCAGCGCCTGTGCGCGATGCCGTTGGTGACATTGGTGAACTTCTCGGGCGTGTAATCGTAGAAATCGCGGAAGATGCTCTCTTTGATGATCCTGCTGTGCAGCTCGGAGACGCCGTTGACCGTCGAAGAGCCGACGACGCAGAGATTCGCCATCCGCACCATGTTGTGCGAGAGCACCGCCATGCGGGAGATCTTTGCCCAGTCGCCCGGGAATCTGTTCCACAGATCCTCGCAGAAACGACGGTTGATCTCCTTCAGGATGCCGTAAATGCGGGGCAGTCTGCGGGCGACGAGGTCCTCGCTCCACGTTTCGAGCGCCTCGGAGAGCACGGTATGGTTGGTGTAGGCGCACGTCGACGTCGTGATGTTCCAAGCCGTTTCCCAGTTGAAATAGTTCTCGTCGACGAGGATGCGCATCAGTTCGGGGATGGCGAGCGCAGGATGGGTGTCGTTGATATGGATCGCCGCCATCTGCGGAAGAAGGGCGAGAGAGCCGTAGCGGCGCTTATGGTCGGAGACGATGCACTGCAGGGACGCCGAAACGAGGAAATATTGCTGTTTGAGGCGGAGGGACTTCCCCTCGTTGTGGTTGTCGGAGGGGTAGAGCACCTTGGAGATGAGCTGGGCGTCGCTGTCGTCGCGCATGACGGCGTCGTAATGCCCCTGCGAGAATGCCTGCATGTCGAAGGACTGCACGGCGCGCGAACTCCAGAGACGGAGCACACTGACCGCCTGCGAATCGGCACCCGAGACCATCATGTCATAGGCGACGGCTTCCACTTCCTTGGCATTGTGATACACCGTCTCCATGCCGTGGTCCGTCCACTTCTCCTCGAGCTCCCCGTCGAAACGGACGATGAACGTCTTATCGGTGCGAAGCGTGAGCCACGCCGAGCCGCCCGGAAGCCACACGTCGGGCAATTCGATCTGCCATCCGTCCACGATCTTCTGCTTGAACAGACCGTATTGATAGCAGATGGAGAAGCCCATCGCGGGATAGTTCTGCGTCGCAAGCCCGTCGAGAAAACATGCCGCGAGCCGCCCGAGCCCGCCGTTGCCGAGCCCTGCGTCGGGTTCCTCCTCATAGAGATCTTCGAGGGTCGTCTTATACTTTTTGAGCGCCGCGGTCAGAGGCTTTCCGATGCCGAGATTGTAGACACTGTTTTTGAGCGAGCGCCCCATCAGAAATTCCATGCAGAGATAGTAGACGCGCTTTGCACGCGCCGCCTTTGTCTTGAGGTGGAATTGCTGGCGCTTTTCGAGCATGATGTCGCGCACGCTCATGACGACTGCCTTGTAGATCTGCTCCCGCGTTGCCTCTGCGGGTGCGACGCCGAAATAACGTGAGAGCTTCCCCTCGATCAGGCGTTCCGCATCTTTTTGCGTTAAGGTCTCCATAATGTTTTGCCCTTTCCTTTGTCCCTTGGATTTGTCTCTTTTTATTTATCATACACAGCCGCCGAAGCGGCTGCGCATGCTCATTTGAGAAGTCTGAGATAGAGATCGGTATACGACTTCGCCGAGTTGGACCATGTGAAGTCGGTATCCATCGCCTTTTTGACGAGCCGTGCCCATTCGTCCTTCATGTGATAGACGGTGATCGCCTCGTTGATGACGTAGAGCATGTCGTATGCATTGTAGTTGCTGAACGTGAACCCGTTGCCGCCCGCGCCGTAGGGAATGATGCTGTCGCGCAAACCCCCCGTCTCACGGACGAGCGCGACCGCGCCGTAGCGGCTGGCGATCATCTGCGAAAGCCCGCAGGGCTCGCTCTTGGACGGCATGAGGAAGATGTCTGCCCCCGAATAGATCTTGCGCGAGAGGTCGGAGTTGAAGGAGATGATGGAGACCACCTTCCCCTGATACCTCCTCGCAAGATCGGAGAAGTAGTGCTCGTAGGTGGCGTCGCCCGTGCCGAGGACGATGAACTGAATGTCCTGACGGAGCGCCTGTTCGATGACCTCCATGACGAGGTCGAGCCCCTTGTGGGTGACGAGCCGCGAGATCATGGCGATAATGGGCGTCTCGCTCTTGACGGGCAGCCCGAGCATCTTCTGCAATTCCTCCTTGCAGACCGCCTTGTTTTCGGGGTGCTCCGCGCTGTAATGGGCGAACAGGGACGGGTCGGTCGCGGGGTCGTAATACTCGGGATCGATCCCGTTCAGGATGCCGCAGAGCTTGAATTCGTTCCTGCGGATGATGGGATCGAGACCGTGCGCATAGTACGGGTCCTTGATCTCCCCCGCGTAGGTCGGCGAGACGGTGGAGAAGGCTTCACAGCACTCGATCGCCCCCTTCATGAGGTTGATGCAGTGGTCATACTCCACCAGATTCCGGTAGCGGTAGGAGATGCCGAACAGGTCTTCGAGGATGTCGAGGGAATACTTCCCCTGATACTCGATGTTGTGGATGGTGAACACTGCCCGGATGAACTGGTACTCGGGGCGGAAGCAGTAGATGGTCTTGAGGTAGAGCGCCGCGAGCGCCGCCTGCCAGTCGTGGCAGTGCAGGATGTCGGGATAAAAGCCGATAAAGCCGAGGATCTCCATGACGCTGCGGCAGAAGAAGGCGAACCGTTCGCCGTCGTCATAGTATCCGTAGCACCCCGGACGCTTGAAGTAGTATTCGTTGTCGACAAAGTAGAACGTGACGTTGTCTTTGATGTATTCGAAGATGCCGCAGTATTGGTTTCTCCAGCTCAACGGAACGAAAATATTGCCGATGAAGCGGAAATCCTTGCGGTACTCCTTGCGGATGTCCTGATAGAGCGGAAGGATGACGCGCACATCGTAACGGTCTTCCTTCGCGATCGCTTTGGACAGCGAGCCGATGACCTCGGCGAGTCCTCCCGTCGCAATGAAGGGAGCCGCCTCGGAGGCGACAAAGAGGATCTTCTTCTTTGCCTCCACCGCGATCCCCTCGGGAGCTTCCGCGGGTGCGGGCACAGCCGTATCGGCTTTCGTTTCGACCTTCTCGATCTCCTCGATCTCCTCGATCTCCTCGAGCTTCGCGGTTTCGGGCGTCCCCTCTTCCTGTCTCTTTGATTTGCTCATATTTTCCCCCTTAGAGCTTGATTTTATAATTTGCGTCCCTTCGCGATGAAGTACGGAAGTTCCGCACATCCGGCAAGATTCCTCCTGTCGCCGATCACGACGTCCTTGTCGGTGATCACGCAGTCGAGCCTGACGTTGTCCCCGATCACGGAATCCTGCATGATGATCGAGTTTTTGATGACGCTCCCCTTCCCGACCTTGACGCCGCGGAAGAGGATGCAGTTTTCGACCGTCCCCTCGATGACGCATCCGTCAGAGATGAGAGAATCGCGGACAACGGCGCCGTCGATATACTTGGAAGGCGCGCTGTCGCGGACCTTCGTGTAGATGTCGCGGTCGCCGAAGAGTTCGTCGCGGACGGACTTGGTGAGCAGTTCCATGCTGTGGCGGTAATAGTCCTGAATGGAGTTTACGCCCGCATAGTAGCCCGTGAAGGGATACCCGTAGATCTTCAGCGTGTCGACGTTCTTGGTGAGGATGTCCCTGCCGAAGCTGGAGAATCCGCGCTGCACCGCCTGCTGGATGGTGCGGATGAGGAACTCACGGCTCACGACCATGATATTCACATACAGGTTGTACTTCGTTCCCTTGCGCAGATGGGTCGGGTTGATGTTGAGCCCCTGGATGCGCCCCGTCTTATCGGGGTCGAGGGTGATGAAGTAGGAGGATTCGCTCGGTTCGGTCTCCTCGTGGTAGACCATCGTGATGTCTGCGCCCTTCTCTTCGTGATAGCGGACGATGCTGCCGATGTCCATGTGGGCAATGCCGTCGCAGTCGGAGAGAACGACGTAGTCCTCGCTCCTGTGGTCGAGGAATCCCGTGATGCTCATGAGCGCTTCGAGGCGGGTCGTGTACGGTTTATCCGTATCGTCGGAATAGGGCGGGAGCAGGATGATGCCGCCGTCCTTGCGGGCGAGATCCCACTCTTTGCCGCTGCCGAGGTGGTCGATGAGGGATTGATAGTTGTTCTTCGTGACGATGCCCACCGTCGTAATGCCCGAATTGACCATGTTGGAGAGGGCAAAGTCGATGAGGCGGTATCTGCCGCCGAACGGGACGGACGCCATCGTGCGGTGCCGCGAAAGTTCGGGGATATTCTCGTCGTGAATGTTGGAAAAAATAACGCCGACCGTAGAATGTGCCATGTTCTTATTCCCCCTTGTAATCCTTGTCGATGATCTTGCCGCCCGCGACCGAAGTCCCTGCGGCGACCGTGATGTTTCTGCCGAGGACCGCGATCCCCGCGCTCGTCTCCTTGGGCTCGCCGACGTGCGCCCCCTCTTCGATGACGACATTCTCATCGACGATGGCGTACTCGACGACCGCCCCCTTCTTCACGACCGTCCCCGCCATGAGGACGCTGTCGCGGACGACCGCCCCCTCTTCGACGACGACATTGGACGCAAGGACGGAGTGCTTGACCGTGCCGTTGAGTTCACACCCGAGTGCGACCATCGAATCGTCGACGTCGGCTGCGGGACCGATATATTCGGGCGGTGCGAGCGGGTTGCGGGAATGGATCTTCCAGTCGGGGTCGCTGACGTCGAAGGCGGGATCCTTGCCGAGCAGGTCCATGTTGGATTCCCAGAGGGAGGCGATGGTGCCGACGTCCTTCCAATATCCCTTGAAGGTGTAGGAGAACATGCGCTCGCCCGCGTTGAGCATGGCGGGAAGCACGTCTTTGCCGAAGTCCTTCGAGGAATCGGGGTTCTGGTCGTCTGCCTCGAGATATTTGAAGAGCTTCTCTGCAGTGAAGATATAGATGCCCATGGAGGCAAGATTGCTCTTGGGCTGCTTGGGCTTCTCTTCGAACTGGTAGATTGAGCCGTCGGGGTTGCAGTTGAGAACGCCGAAGCGGGACGCCTCCTTGATGGGCACTTCGAGCGCGGCGATCGTGCAATCCGCCCCCGTCGCCTTGTGGGCGCGGAGCATCTCGGCATAGTCCATCTTGTAGATGTGGTCGCCGCCGAGCACGAGCACGTAGTCGGGGTTGTACTTCTTCATGAAGGACATGTTCTGGTAGATGGCATTTGCGGTGCCCTCGAACCACGACTGCTTTTTCTTCGCCTGATAGGGCGAGAGGATGTGGACGCCGCCGAATGCGCGGTCGAGATCCCACGGCTGCCCGTTCCCGATGTACTCGTTGAGTTCGAGCGGCTCGTATTGGGTCAGCACGCCCACCGTGTCGATCCCCGAATTGATGCAGTTGGAGAGCGGGAAGTCGATGATCCTGTACTTCGCGCCGAAGGCAACCGCAGGTTTTGCGATGTTATTCGTGAGCACATACAGTCTCGAACCCTGCCCGCCCGCGAGCAACATCGCCACGCATTCTTTTTTTCTCAGCATTTTCATACCCCCTTAAGGTGCTTTTACTTGATTTGGCATTGCGCCGCACTTCCGTCGTATTTCCCCGTTATGCCCGCCCGTGCTCCTCGGGAAGGCGGACGAGATAGAGCGTCGTCAGCTTGGGGACGTCGATCTTGAGCGAATATTGTTTCCCGTGGCTCGGCGCCTTGACGGCACGGTACGTCTTTTTGGAGAGCTTACCCTCGCCGCCGAATTTCTTGTCGTCCGAGCAGAAAATGACCTTATATTTCCCGCGCTTGTCGACGCCGAGCCAATAGTCTTTGGCGTCGGCTCCCGAGAAGCATGTCAGACATAGTACTTCATTCCCGCCCCTATCTCTGCGGATAAAGGCGACGATATTGCGGTCTGCGTCGTCGGCGGCGAGCCATTCGAAGCCCTCCCACGAGTCTTCGATCTCATAGAACGGCGCCGTGGAGCGGTAGAGCATATTGAGCTCTTTGACATACTCCGAGAGCTTTGCATGCATCTCGTAGTTGTCCCGCAGGAAGAATTCGAGCCCCTCCTGATAGTTCCATTCCTTGAACTGACCGAACTCGTAGCCCATGAAGTTGAGCTTCTTCCCGGGGTGTGCCATCATATAGCCGAGGAAGGAGCGCACGCCCGCAAATTTCTCCTCATACGTCCCCGGCATCTTGTTGATGAGGGAGCACTTGCCGTGCACCACCTCGTCGTGGGAGATCGGCAGGACATAGTTCTCCGAAAAGGCATACATCATGGAGAAGGTGAGCTTGTTGTGGTTGTTCATGCGGAAGAAGGGGTTGAGGGAGAGATAGGAGAGCATGTCGTTCATCCAGCCCATGTTCCACTTGAAGTTGAACCCGAGCCCCCCCACCGAGCCGGGCTTGGTGACGAGCCCCCATGCGGTGGATTCCTCCGCGATCATCAGGGCGTAAGGGAAGCGCTTGAAAACCGCCTCGTTGAGCTTCCTGAGGAAGGCGATCGCCTCAAGATTTTTGTTTTCCCCATAGATATTGGGGACCCATTCGCCCGGGCGTTTATCGTAATCGAGATAGAGCATGGAGGCGACCGCGTCAACGCGCAGACCGTCTACATGGAAGCGGTCGAAGAAGAAACAGGCGCTCGAGATGAGGAAGGAGAGTACCTCGCTCCTGCCGTAATCGAACCTGCGTGTCCCCCAGTTCTTGTGTTCCATGCGGTCCCACTGGCTGCTCTCGTAGAGCGGCTGACCGTCAAATTCATACAGCCCGTGCGCATCCTTGGGAAAGTGCGCGGGCACCCAGTCGATGATGACGCCGATCCCCGCACGGTGGAAGCAGTCCACGAGATACATGAAGTCGTGCGGCGTGCCCAGGCGGGAGGTCGCGGCGAAATACCCCGTGACCTGATACCCCCACGAGCCGTCGAACGGATATTCCGTGACGGGCATGAATTCGACATGGGTGTAGCCCATCTCCTTGACATAGGCGACGAGCTCAGTCGCGAGTTCGCGGTAGGAGAGATAGTTCCCGTCCTCATGGCGACGCCACGAGAGCAGATTGACCTCGTAGGTGTTCATGGGCGAGGAGAAGATGCTGCGGCGCGCCGCCTCCTCAAAGTACCCTTCGTCCTCCCACCGGTAGCCGTCCAAATCGTAGAGCTTGGAGGCGTTCCTCGGCGGCGTCTCTGTGTGGAAGCCGACGGGATCCGTCTTCATCAGTTTGCGCCCGTCCTGCGTTGTAATGCAGTATTTATAAATGTCGTACTGTTTTAATTCGGGGATGAAGAGCTCAAAGCTCTCGCCGTCTACCATGCGCTGCATGACGTGAACGCTGTCGTCCCATCCGTTGAAGTCACCGACCACGGATAC
>CANQNB010000066.1 GCA_947625065.1 uncultured Clostridia bacterium
GGTTAGAGCGCTTGCTTGACATGCAAGAGGTCACAGATTCGAGTTCTGTCGTTCCCACCACAAAGCCCTGTATGTTGACGGGAAGGATCACCGATCCGGATGTGTCAATGTGTGGGGTTTTCGTTTTTTTCGGGCGCGATCCGGGCGGCGCACATTTTTCGCGGATGTGGCGAAATTGGCAGACGCGTCGGACTTAGGATCCGATGGGTAACCGTGCAGGTTCAAGTCCTGTCATCCGCACCAAGATCCCCGAGATGCTCCTGCATCTCGGGGATCTTGCTATTAGTGCAGTAAAAGCCCTACCCCCTACGGGGGGAGGGTGGCACGGCGTAGCCAGGGGAACCCCTCGCTGTCCCCTTTGGGGAAAGTGGCGCGCAGCGCCGAAAGGGGTTCTGAACCCCCTCAGTCACGCAAGGGCAGCGTGACAGCTCCCCCAAAGGTGGAGCCAAGAGAGCCCCCTTGCTGCCCCGATCAAGACCAAAAACGATGGTACCATGTCCGAGGCGAAGGCTCACGTCCGATGTGCAGGCTGCAGCATATGCGCATCCGAAAGGCGCAAAAGCGAGCCCACTCCTTCCCCCCAATTTTTGCGTTCCGCACGGTGGAAACGGCAGGGAAGCGCCCATCTTTTTCTGCCGCGAAAATTCGCCCGTTTTTGTTTGACAGGGCGCGAAAAAACGTATATAATAGAGAACGAAATTCAAACGGTACTTACGGAGCAATCGTGGAACAGACCATCATCGGTATGATCGCCGAGGCAGAGCGTGCGGCTGCCGCCCGGAAGGAAGAGGCGCAGAGCGGGGCCGCACAGACAATTGCCGAAGCAGAGGCGCGCGCGTCGGAGATCGCAAAGCAATCGGCTGCATCCCTCCGCCGTCTGCGCGAGGAGACGTTGGAGAGAGCGGAAGACGAGGCGTCCTCCGCCTATCAGTCTGCCATCGGGCAGGCGCGCCGCGAGGCAGCGGCATATGCCGACGGGATCCTCGCCTCCGCCGAAACATCCGTCTATGAGATCGTCGGGAGGCTGACGAAGTGATCGCCAAGATGCGAAAACTCAATCTCGCCGCCCTCTACTATGACCGCGACCTCATCCTCAACGCACTCGAACGGACGAACGCCGTCGAGATCAGGGAACACGCCGCGGTGGAGGGGACGGTCTCGCTGCCCGAGGACAGCGGGGAGCTCCGCACCTACCTCTCGGGGCTCGAGGGCGCCCTCGCCGTGCTCGAAAAGCGGGCGGATGGGCTCGATAAAAAGAAAAACGCGGCGGTCAAGGACGGATTTTCCGTCTCCTACGCGGAATTCGCGGCATCGGCAGACAAAAAGGAGGAGATGGACGCGCTTGTCTCCCGGATCGGCGAACTCACCGAGCAGGAGGCAGCCTGCCGCAACGAACAGGCGGGGCTCAGGCGAGAGATCGCAGCCGCGCTTCCCTATGCCGGGGCGGCGCTTCCCTTTGCGGAGTATGCCGACACGGCGCACGTCCGCACCCGTCTCGGCGTGGTGGGCACGGGCGCATGGGAGGGGCTCAAACCCCTGCTCGACGCCGCCGAACTCGCAGGGTACGAAGCAGTTGAGGCGCAGGACGCCGTCCTTCTCACCCTTTCGGTGCACAAGAGCGCCTATACGGAGGTGGAACAGCTCCTCACCGCAGCAGGGTTCACCCCCTGCCCTTACCGCGGGAACATGACGGGCGCGCAGCAGCTCGCCGAGCTCCAGAGCCGCCTCGCCGCCTCCGGGGAGAGGGAGCGCATCGCAACGGAGGCCCTCGCCGAACTCACCTCGGAGATCCGCACTCTCAAGATCTACTGCGACTATGTCGGCTTTCTCCTCGAAAAGGCGGAAACGGTCGGCCTGATGCGCGGCACCGAGCGCGTTTTCTTTCTCGAAGCGTTCGTCCCCGCAGAGCAGGAAGAGGCGGTCAAGACCGCGCTCGAGGGTACCATGTCCGCGATCTGGTACGAATTTTCCGATCCGTCGGAGGATGAATTCGTCCCCACCCTCATGAAGAACAACAAGGTCATCGAGAACTTCGAGACCATCACGAATATGTACTCCCCGCCCGACGCGCGCGAGATGGATCCCAACACCGTGATGTCCTTTTTTTACAGCCTCTTTGTGGGTTTTATCATGGCGGACATCGGCTACGGGATCCTCATGATGCTCGGCGGCGGGGGGATCTGTTTCATGAACCGCAAAAAGAAGGGCGGGGTCAAGGCGCTCGCGGGCGTGTTTGCCGTGAGCGGGATCTTCGCCGTCTTGTGGGGGATCCTGTTCAACTCTCTCTTCGGGATCGCCGTCCTTCCCTTCACCGTCATGCCCAATGTGCAGACGGAGATGTACACCGTGCTCGGCATCGGGCTTCCCGCCGTGCTCGTGATCTCGCTCATGCTCGGCGTCGTCCAGCTCATGGCGGGGTATCTGTGTAAGGCGGTGCAGGCGTGGCGGCACGGGGGGATCCTCGACGGCATCTTCGACGGCGTCGTCTGGGCAGTCTTCTCGGTCGGCGTGGAACTTGCCCTCATCGGTCTGGTCGAAGAGTTCCGCCTCTCCTTCCTCACGATGGCGGGCGGCATCGTCGCAGGCGTCGCCCTCCTCGTCGCCGTTCTGACCGCGGGCAGGAAGCAGAAGTTCTTCGGCAAGATCACCAAGGGGTTCGCCTCCATCTACGGGCTCATCAATTACTTTTCGGACGTTTTAAGCTATCTCCGTCTCTATGCGCTGCTGCTCACGGGCGCGATCATCGCGCAGGTCGTCTCGCAATACGCCCTCGATTTCTTCTCGATGGGTCCGCTATTTGCGGTCTTGGGGGTGCTCCTCATGATCGTGGGGCACATCTTCAACCTCGCGATCGGGCTCCTCGGCGCCTACATCCACACAGCGAGACTGCAATACATCGAGTTCTTCGGGAAATTTTACGAGGGGAACGGGGAGCTCTTCGTCCCGTTCGGCTCTAAGAAGAAATACATTGATCTGGAAACTACGCCTGCCGCGGCACCGGTGCCGCAGGGGCGATAAACAAGCGATTTTGGAGGTATCATCATGTTTACTACCGGTTTTGTGATCGCAGTCATCGGGATCACGCTCTGCGTACTTCTGTGCGCGCTCGGGTCCGCGATCGGGCTCTACAAGACGAGCTCGGCGGCTGCGGGCGTCGCGGGGGAAGATCCCAAGAAGTTCAACGGCACCATGATCATGCTCATGCTGCTCCCCGCCACGCAGGGTCTCTACGGCTTCGTCATCGCGATCATGGCGTCCAACCAGCTCGCGGGGCTGTATGCCGCGGAGATGGCGACGACGGCGCACGGCTGGGCGATCTTCGGCGCCTGCCTTCCGATGGCGCTCACGGGCTTCCTGTCCGCCTTCTTCCAGGGGCGGGCTGCGGTCAACGGCATCTATGCGGCGGGCAAGCAGAGCTCTGTCGGCTTTAAGATCGTCATGGGTCCCGCAATGATCGAGCTCTACGCCCTTCTCGGGCTCGTCATCTCCATCATGGTCCTCATGGCGCTGTAAGACGATGAGCACGGAAGCAATCATCGCCCGCATCGGGGCAGACGCGGAAGGGGAGGCGGCTGCGATCCTCGCGGAGGCGCAGGCACGTGCCGAAGAGATCATTTCCGCGGCAGAGGAAAAGGCGGCGGCAGACCGCGCCGAGACGGAGGCAGAGCTCAAAGCGCTCACCGCCCGCATGGCGGAGGTCAATGCGGCGGCAGCCCGTCTCGACAGCGCCAAGATCCGCCTCGAAGAGAAGCGGCGGGTCATCGAGACGATCTACGCCCGTGCCCTCGGGCAGCTCAATGCGCTCGGGGAGAGGGAATCTCTCCGCCTGCTCGAAAGGCTCCTGCGCGAGAACGCCGACGTGGGGGACGAGATCGTCTTCGACGAGAACTATCCCTACGGGGAGGGCGCGAAGTCCCTCTCCGTCGTCCGCGAGCTCGGTCTCCGCGTGAGCGAAGAGCGCATAAAGATCGGCGGCGGCTGCCTTCTCCGCGGCGAAAAACGCGATAAAGACATCTCCTATCCCGCCCTGCTCGCGGCGGACATGGAGGAGAACCAATCCGCGCTTGCGGAACGGCTGTTCAAATAAATGCTCAGTACACTGTATACAAACGGCGTGATCGCCGTCAGAGAGAAGCTCCTTTTGGGCGACAAGCTCCTCCGCTTTCCCGAGATGACGGCGGAGGAGGTCCTGCGCGCCCTCGGGGAGAGCGGTTTCGGCGACGGAGAGCAGGACGGCGAGTCCGCCTGCCGCGCCGAGGAGGAGGCGCTCGACGCCTTCATCCGCGAATACGCCCCCTCGCGGGAGGAGCTCGTCTACTTTCTCGCGCCGCGCGATTTTCACAACGCAAAGGCGCTCTGCAAGGCGAAAAAGTTGGGGACGTCTGCCGAAGATCTGCTCGCACCCGAGGGGCTCGTCCCCATCGCGCAGCTATCTCGGGCGGTCGAAAGCGGCGATTGCACGGGGCTGTGCAGGGAACTCGCCGAGACCATCCCCGCGGCTCTTGGGGAGGACGTCGGCGGCGCAGAGCTCGGCGTGCGCTTTTTGAACGCGCAGAACAGCTTCCTTCTCCGCTCCCTCAAACTGCGCAAGGTCCTGCGCGACCTCATCGCCGAACGCACGGACAGGACGAACATTCTCACTTGCTTCCGCGCGCAGACGTTCGAGCGCGCAAAGCCCCTCCTCGTCACGGGAGGAAAACTGACCGAAGAGCGGCTTTCGAAGCTGTTTCTTTCGGACATGGGTGCCTCTGATGCGCTCAAAGGCACACCGTACGAGGCATTCTTCGGGTTGTGCGCGCGGGCGAAAGAGAGCCGCCTTCCCTACACCGAGGCGGAGCGCGCGGTCGAGTCGTCGGAGGCAGAATATTTTGTGAGGCGCCGCTTCGAGTTGGAGGGCAAGGAGCCCTTCCTCTACTATGTCTTCCGTCGCCGCGCGGAGATCGCGAACGTGCGCATCATCCTCGTCTGCCTCAACGCAGGCATGCCCTCGTACGACATCAAAAAACGGCTGCGGGCGCTCCCCTGAGCGTCCGGGAAGGCACGCAGTCCGTGCCAAGGGGAATTATGGAAGGGAAAATGGCGATCGTCGGCGACGGCGACAGCATCATGGTATTCAAGGCGGCGGGCGTGGAGACGTTTCCCGTCAAGGACGAAAAGAAGGCGCGGGAGATCGTGCGCAGGATCGCGGGGGAGTACAAGATCATCTTCCTCGCGGAGGAATATGCACGCCTGCTCGGCGACTTTCTGAAGCGGTTCGACGAGGAGCCCTACCCCGTCATTTTGCCCGTTCCGACGGGCAAGGGAGAGGGCGGCTACGGCGAAGAACTTCTGCAGAGCGCCATGGAGCGCGCCCTCGGCGTCGATATACTTTCTCATTGAGGATACAATATGGCAGGGAAAACAGTTAAAATTTCCGGACCGCTGATCACGGCGGAGAACATGGCAGACTGCAAGATGTACGACGTCGTGCACGTCTCCAAACTCGGGCTCATCGGCGAGATCATCGAACTGCGCGGGGACGTCGCTTCCATCCAGGTTTACGAGGAGACCTCGGGCATGGGCCCCGGCGAAGAGGTCATCTCCACGGGAGAACCGCTCTCGGCGGAGCTCGCGCCCGGGCTCATCACGGGCATCTTCGACGGCATCCAGCGTCCGCTCACCACCCTCTATTTCGAGTACGGGGACCGCATCTCCCGCGGGGTCACGGTCAACAGACTCGACCGCGAAAAGCGCTGGCACTTCGTCCCGTGCGTCTCGGAGGGAGACAGGGTCGAGGCGGGCGACATTTTAGGCACGGTGCAGGAGACGGAGATCGTCGAGCACCGCATCCTCGTCCCCTTGGGCATTGCGGGCACCGTCTCGCACATCGCGGAGGGGGATTTCACCATCGAGCAGACGGTCGCGGTCATCCTGACAGAGGAGGGCGAAAAGCCCGTCGCCATGCTGCGCAAGTGGCCCGTCCGCAAGGGGAGACCGTACCGCGAGAAACTTTCTCCGCTCACCCCGATGGTGACGGGGCAGCGGGTCATCGACACCCTCTTTCCCATCGCGCGCGGGGGCGTTGCGGCAGTGCCCGGTCCCTTCGGGAGCGGCAAGACGGTCGTCCAGCACCAGCTCGCGAAGTGGGCGGATGCGGACATCATCGTCTACGTCGGCTGCGGCGAGCGCGGCAACGAGATGACGGACGTCCTCAACGAGTTCCCCGCCCTCAAGGACCCCAAGACGGGGGAGCCCCTGATGAAGCGCACCGTGCTCATCGCGAACACGTCGGATATGCCCGTCGCAGCGCGCGAGGCGTCCATCTACACGGGCATCACCATTGCAGAGTATTTCCGCGACATGGGTTACAACGTCGCCATCATGGCAGATTCCACCTCCCGCTGGGCAGAGGCGCTGCGCGAAATGAGCGGACGGCTCGAAGAAATGCCGGGCGACGAGGGCTATCCCGCCTATCTCGGCAGCCGCCTTGCCGAATTCTACGAGCGCGCGGGCATCGTCAAACTTTTGGGCAGCGGGGAGAGAACGGGCTCCGTCTCTGCGATCGGTGCGGTCTCGCCCCCCGGCGGCGACCTCTCCGAACCCGTCTCGCAGGCGACGCTGCGCATCGTCAAGGTGTTCTGGGGGCTCTCCGCCTCCCTCGCCTATAAGCGGCACTTCCCCGCCATCGACTGGCTCATCAGCTATTCGCTCTATGCCGACAAGATGAAGGATTGGTACGATCTGAACGTCGGCAAGGACTTCCTCAAATACCGCGCCTTCGTCATGAAGATCTTGCAGGAGGAAGCCGCCCTCGACGAGATCGTCCGTCTCGTCGGCATGGATGCACTCTCCTCGCGCGACCGCCTCATCATGGAGACGGCAAAGATGATCCGCGAGGACTACCTCCACCAGAACGCATTCCACGAGGTGGACACCTACACCTCCCTCGAAAAGCAAAATCTCATGCTCCGCCTCATCTATGAGTTCTACCAGCTCTCCGAGCAGGCGGTCACGTCCTATATCTCCCTCGACGACATCCTCCTCTGCCCCTTCAAGGAGCGCATCGGGCGGGCGAAATATATCCCAGAGGAGGAGCTCGCAAGTTTCGAGGAGATCTTCTCGGAAATGAACGCGCAGATCAAGGCGCTCGCGCAGGGAGGTGACGACGATGTATAAGGAATATAAGACGATCCGCGAAGTGGTCGGACCGCTCATGCTCGTCGAGGGCGTGGAGGGGGTTGCCTACAACGAACTCGTCGACATCGTGTGTAAGAACGGCGAGATCCGCCGCGGCAAGGTGCTCGAAGTGAGCAGGGACAGGGCAGTCGTCCAACTCTTCGAAAACTCGCAGGGGCTGGAGATCTCCACCGCCAAGGCGCGCTTTTTGGGGCACAGCCAGCAGCTCGCCGTCTCCCGCGACATGCTCGGCAGGGTATTCGACGGCATGGGGAACCCCCGCGACGGCGGCGTTCCCGTCATTCCCGAAAAGATGCTCGACATCAACGGCGAGCCCATCAATCCCGCCGCGCGCGACTATCCCAACGAATTCATCCAAACGGGCGTCTCCGCCATCGACGGGCTGAATACCCTCGTGCGCGGGCAGAAGCTGCCCGTGTTCTCCATGAGCGGCTTGCCCCACGCGGAACTCGCCGCCCAGATCGCGCGGCAGGCGAAGGTGCGGGGCTCCGACAGCAAGTTCGCCGTCGTGTTCGCGGCGATCGGCATCACCTTTGAGGAAGCGCAGTACTTCGTCGACGACTTCAAGCGCACGGGCGCCATC
>CANQNB010000067.1 GCA_947625065.1 uncultured Clostridia bacterium
TTGCCAATGCCGAAATTCGCACCAAAACCACGAAAATAGTATATTGCAAACCAAAATTTTTGTCAACAAAATCGCGTCCGCAAATGTATACTTTTGCGGAAAAAAGTGGAAAATCAGAAAAACGTTCCCAAAAATATAAATTTTATTATAAAATTTTGAGGAAAAGTGGAGGGTGCGTTCCCGCGTATTCAAAAAATTCTAAAAATTAAGAGAGGGGATCGGTGGATCTCCTCTCAAAATTTGGTGCGAGTAATCGGATTCGAACCGATATGGGATCGCTCCCGAAAGATTTTAAGTCTTTTGCGTCTGCCGGTTTCGCCATACTCGCAGGATATTCGGTTGGGAAGGGGTTTTGATTGCCGCGCGCGGGCGACCTAAATAAAGAAAAGGGACACCGCGGAATGCGGGTGCCCGAGGGATGGAGGCGCCACCCGGATTTGAACCGGGGAGTCAGGGTTTTGCAGACCCTTGCCTTACCACTTGGCTATGGCGCCAAAAAAACAGCGCGGAGCTGTGTTTGGAGCGGGAAACGAGATTCGAACCCGCGACATCCACCTTGGCAAGGTGGCGCTCTACCACTGAGCTATTCCCGCATAATAAGCCATCCGCGCTGTATTGGTGGAAGTTATAGGGTTCGAACCTATGACCCCTTGCTTGTAAGGCAAGTGCTCTCCCAGCTGAGCTAAACTTCCGTTGCTTGATTAGTGTATCACAATCGGAGAAAGAATGCAAGCGATTTTTTCGGATAATCGCAAATTTTTTTGGGAAATTTTATTTTTCTCCCATCGTGCGCGTTTTTGAGCTGCATGGCGGGGGAACGAGTCCTCCTTTATGCCCAGTGCTTTTGAAGGGGCGTGGGAGGGGGGAATTTTCTCATCGGACGCAAAAGGAGGGCACCATGTCCGAGGTATGGGCTCACGAAACAGGCAAGGGCACGGCAAAAAGCCGTGCCCTTGGGATGTGCGTTTCTGCCCCGGGTCAGCCTTTGAGGCTTTGGAGGACGGAGTCGGGAGCCTGCTCGTAGCGGGCGAACTCCTCGGTGAATTTGCCCCTGCCCTGCGTCATGGAGCGGAGGGAGGTCGCGTAGGTCAGGATCTCGCCCTGCGGGGCTTCTGCCGTGATGACCTGGATGCCTTCGCGGGCTTCCATGCCGATGATCCTGCCGCGGCGCTTGTTCATGTCGCCCATGATGTCGCCGACGTACTGCTCGGGCACGAAAATTTTGAGGCTCTGGATGGGCTCGAGGATGACGGGGCGTGCGCGGCGGATGCCGTCGTCGTAGGCGAGTTTTGCCGCGGAGACGAAGGCGACTTCCTTACTGTCGACGGGGTGGTATTTCCCGTCGAAGAGCGTCGCTTTGAGGTTGACCATGGGGTACCCTGCGAGCACGCCCTTCTGGATCGCCTCGCGGAGGCCCTTCTCGACGGCGGGGATGAACTGCTTGGGGACGGTGCCGCCGACGACGGCATCGACGAACTGGAACACGCCGTCCTCCGCGCCCGGTTCAAAGCGGATGTTGACCACGCCGAACTGCCCTGCGCCGCCCGTCTGCTTCTTGTGCTTGCCTTCCGCCTCTGCGGTGGAAGTGATCGCCTCGCGGTAGGCTACGGTGGGGGCGGTGAACTCGGCATCTGCGCCGAACTTCGCCTTCAATTTGCGCTTGATGATCTCGAGCTGGATCTCGCCCTGTCCGCAGGCAAGCGTCTCGCCCGTCTCGGTATTTTTGACGATGCGGAAGCTCTTGTCTTCCTCGGCGAGGCGGTGGAGACCGCCGAACACCTTATCCTCGGTGCCGCGCACCGTCGCGGAGACCGCGAGGGCGAGCATGGGTTCGGGGAATTCGATGGGTTCGAACTGCACGGGATTGGCTGCATCGCAGAGGGTGTCGCCCGTGCCCGTGTTGGAGAGCTTGGAGACGGCGCCGATGTCGCCCGCCGCAAGGCTCTGTACGGGTTCGAGCTTCTTCCCGCGGATGAGGTAGAGGGCGTTGATGCGCTCGGTGGTATTCGTGTTGGGGTTGAAGACGTCCGTCCCCGTTCTGAGGACGCCGCGGCAGACGCGCAGATAGTTCATCTTCCCGACGAAGGCGTCGACGGCAGTCTTGAAGACCTGCGCCGCGACGGGGGCGTTTTCTTCGCACGCGACGGTGACGGGCTCGTTCTTTTTGAGGTCGGTCGCGGGGATGCCGGGGCGTTCCGCGGCGACGGGCATGAAGCAGATGAGCTCGTTCATGAGATTGATGACCCCCTTATTGAGGAGGGCACTGCCTGCGAGGGTGGGGATGATGCTGCCGCTGAGGACGCCCTTGCGGATGCCGAGCAGGGTCTCTTCGGCGGTGAGGGAACCCTCTTCGAAATACTTGTCGAGGAGCTCCTCGTCGTTCTCGGCGGCGGATTCCTGCAGGATGGACTGCATCTGTTCGAGTTCGCCCTGATAGGAGGCGGGGACGTCGGTCTGTTCCACGCCGTTCGCGCCGAACTTATACGCCTTGCCGCTGATGACGCTGATGTAGCCCGTCATCTTGCCCCCCTCCATGACGGGGATCTGGATGGGCGCGATCTTGCCCTTGTACTTCTCCTGATAGGCGCTCACGGTGCTGTGGTAGTCCGCGTTTTCCTTGTCCATGCCGTTGATGAACAGGAACACGGGCTTTTTGGCTTTGAGGCAGCTGTCGAGCGCCTTCTCCGCGCCGACGGTGACAGAGCCGCCCGCACCCGTGACGACGAGCGCGCCGCCCGCCGCACACATTGCGGAGCAGAGCTCGCCCTCGAAGTCGAAGAAACCGGGGACGTCGAGCAGGTTGATCTTCGTGTCCTTCCAGTTCAGGTAGGCGACGGCGAGAGAGATGGAAGTCTTTCTGGCAGTCTCCTGTTCGTCGAAGTCGCAAACGGTGGTGCCGTTTTCGATCTTGCCCATGCGCTCGATCGCGCCGGCATTGTAGAGCATGGCTTCACAGAGGGTGGTCTTGCCTTCCCCGCTGTGCCCCACGACCGCGATGTTGCGGATATTTTTCGCTGAAATGTCCATAGGTCGGTACCTCTTATCATAGAATACGGAATAAAAAGCCGCTTATTTCCATTATACATGATTTTTCCCAAAAATCAAGGGGGAACCGAAAAAAAGTTTCAGATTTCAAAAAATAATTTCATTTTTGTCCGCCGCGCTCCTTTCGGGGGAGGGAAGGGGACGGGCGGCGGCAAGGGGAGGGAAAACGAAAATCCTTTTCAAACGCGCCCCGAAACCGCCTCTTTTTGCGGAAAAGTGACGAAAAAAATTTTCATAACATATTGACGGGCGGGGAGTTTTCGTATATAATAGGTATCAAAAGCGACGAAAGAGAGGAGATCGGATGAAACACAGATTTTGTTACACCCTCTGCGCGGCGGCGGTCGCCCTTGCCGCGGTGATGTGCGGCGCCTGCAACCACGGCGGCGGGAGCGCGGAGAAGCCCGAAGAGCAGGGACCTCCGCCCGTTCTCGGCGCGGGTTACGAGGGCACGGTGGGCGGCATCGCCTATTCCCTGCCCGACCTCGGCAGCGAAGTGTGCCTTCACACCGAGTTGCAGCAGGGGTTCCTCAACCAAAAATATTACAACAACAACGTCTTCGACTATGCGAAGGGGGACGAGGAACTGAGCGCGCCCGCGCCCGTCGCCTTCCGCTGGACGGCGGAGGGAGCAGACCCCGGTGCCGTCTACACCCTGCGGGTGAGCGAGACGGAGGACTTTGCCGATCCGCTCGTCTATACGGCGGAGACGTGTTCGCTCGATGTCTACAACCTCAAGATCGCGACCACCTACTGGTGGACGGTGGCTGCGGACGGCAAGGAGAGCGGCGCCGCCATCTTCACGACGGAGGACCAGGGTCCCCGCAACCTGTTGGTGGAAGGGGTCGCGAACGTGCGCGACGTCGGCGGTTGGAAGATCGAGGGCGGCGGACGGGTGAAGCAGGGGCTCCTCTTCCGCACGGGGCACCTCAATAAGGATTATTTCGGGGATGCGCTCATCACCGAGGCGGGGATGCGCACCATGACGGAGGAATTGAAGGTCAGAACGGAGATCGACCTGCGCGGCGGGAGCAACGACCCCGATGAATATGCGCCGGGCGTCAACAAGAGCGTGCTCGAAGGGGTCACCTACTACCATATCGGTATGAACTGGACCGACCTTTTGGGGCTCAACAAAGCCGAACTGCGCATCGTCTTCGGCATCCTCGCGCAGGAGAGCAGCTACCCCCTGTTCTACCATTGCAGCATCGGCACGGACAGGACGGGTATCATCAGCTATCTCCTGTTGGGGCTTCTCGGCGTCGAGGAGCGGTCCATCTATTGCGACTACCTCTTCTCCAACTTTGCCAACATCGGGGGGCAGCGCGACCTCGGGAACATCACGACCAAATACGGCGCGACGATCAACAACCAGTACGGCGGAAGAAGTACCCCTCTGCGAGACAAATGCAGGGCGGCTTTGCTCGACATCGGCGTCGAACCCGCCGAGCTCGACAACATCGTCCGGCTGCTCACCGAGTAAAATGGGCATACCATGTCCGAGGAAGACCCTCACGGAACGCATTTTTTCCGCGGGGGAGAGGGCGACTGCGACGGCGTGCGCGCCCACGTTTTCCGCGCGGAATTTTCCGTGATGCTACTCCGTGCGGGCGGCGGATCCCGAAAAAAAACACAAAAAATAAAAAAAAGACCTATTGACAAGACGCCTGCTTGGTGCTATAATACCTATACAGGTGGCGGCAAGGGGGGTCGGATACCCTGCGCAGCCGCGAGAATGTCCGGAGGCACACACCCTCTGGCATTTTTCTTCTTTTATATACGGGACGCGGGCGCGGCAGACCGCCCGTGCATAGGATAGAGAGGCACAGCTCCATCAGAGAGGAGATGAGAGGATGAACGCATTTTACCGCGCGATCGATGAATTTTACACCACTTTGGGCGGACCGACGAGCATCCCTGCAGTGATCATCTCGGTGGGTCTGATGTTGATCGCGGGGTTTCTCTTCACCCGCCTCACAAAGCTTCTGAAGCTCCCCAATGTGACGGGGTATATCCTCGCGGGGATCGTCATCGGACCGTACTGCCTCAGGCTCATTCCCGAGGGGGTCATCTCGGGCATGGGGTTCATCTCCGACGTCGCTCTTGCCTTTATCGCGTTCAGCGTGGGCGAATATTTCCGCCTCTCCGTGCTCAAAAAGAACGGCGTCAGGGTCGCCGTGATCACGCTGTTCGAGGCGCTCGTCGCCTCCGTGTTCGTCTTTGTTCTGACCTTTTTTATTTTACGGCTCGGGTTCGCGTTTTCGATGATCCTCGCGGCGCTCGCCTCGGCGACCGCGCCCGCTTCCACCCTCATGACCATCCGCCAGACCAAGGCGAAGGGGAGGTTCGTCGACACCCTGCTCACCGTCGTCGCCCTTGATGACGTCGTCAGCCTCATCGCCTTTTCGGTGTCCATCTCCGTCTCCCTCGCGACGCTCGACGGGGCGTTTTCGGCAGGGGATGTGCTCCTCCCCATCGCGTGGAATCTCCTTCTCATCGGCGTGGGGATCGGGCTCGGCTTCCTGCTCAAATTCCTCATGAAGCGGCGCTCGACGGATAACCGCCTCATCGTGGCAGTCGCCTTTCTCTTCGTCATCTGCGGCATCGGCGCGGCGCTCGACGTCTCCCCCCTGCTCGGCTGCATGGCGATGGGCATGGTGTACATCAACGCCTCGGACGACGAAAAGCTCTTCAAACAGCTCAACTATTTTTCCCCGCCAATACTGCTCCTCTTCTTTGTGAAGTCGGGGCTCGACTTCCGGTTGGATGTCCTCTTCGACTTCGGGACCAAGGTCGGCGGGTCGCCCGTGCTGCTTATCGGCGTGCTCTACTTTATCGTGCGCATCGCGGGCAAGTACGTCGGCGCGTTTTTGGGGTGCCTCATCACGAAGGAACCCAAGAAGGTGCGGAACTTCCTCGGGCTTGCGCTCGTGCCCCAGGCAGGGGTGGCGATCGGGCTCGCGGCGATGGCTTCGCGCATGCTCGGCGGCGACATGGGCAGCCTCTTGCAGACCATCATCCTCTCCTCGAGCATTCTCTACGAGCTCATCGGTCCCGCCCTCGCCAAGCTCTCCCTCTACCTCTCGGGGTCTTACGGCGCCAAGGCGGAGGAGGGGGCAGAAGGCGAATCGCCCCCGGCTCCCGCGGTCGGGACGGAGGCAGAGGTCGCGACTCTCGAGGAGCGTTTGAGGGAGATCGAGAGCGAACTCGACAAAAAACGGTACGCACGGACGCCCGAGGAAGCGGCATTCATGGAGGGCGCCGACGAAACTGAGCGGGAACAGAGTTCCGAATATATGCGCAGGAAGTTCAAAAACAGGAGGTAACAAGTGGACATCATCGCGGAGGATTTTTTCGCCTCTCTCATGGGGGAATGGTCGAAGGGAGTGACCCTCGGCTCGACCGCCCTCAAAATCGGGATCATCATCGTCCTCACGACCATTCTCGGCTGTGAGCGCGCGCGCAACCGCCACGCGGCGGGACTGCGCACCTTTATGGTGGTCGGGCTCGCCTCGACGTCCGTCGCCATCGCCGACCTCTATCTCATCCTTGCCTTCAAGGTGACCTTCCCCTTCCTGTCGGCGGCGACCCTCATCGCCATCGCCATCATCGGCGCGAATACCATCCTGTTCAGTTCGAAGAACCAGTTGAAGGGACTGACGACGTCGGTGGGGCTGTGGTCGACGGCGATCATCGGCGTGGTGCTCGGGCTCGGGCTGTATACCGTGACCCTCATCGCCTACTGCGTGCTCATGCTCTGCCTCACGGTGTTCACCCGCCTCGAAAAGTTCAACAAACAGCATTCGAGCCACTTCGAGGTGCACCTCGAGCTCAAGGGGCGCAACCTTTTGCAGGAGTTTACGGCGACCATCCGTGAGTTCGGGTTAAAGATCGACGACATCGAGATCAACCCCGCCTATGCGAACTCGGGGCTGGGGGTCTACACCGTCGCGCTGACCGTGGCAGACAAGGAGCTGCGCAAGAAGAAGCACAAGGAGCTCGTGCACGCGCTCTCCGCTCTCGACTGCGTGTCCTATATCGAAGAGATCACCTGACCTTTGATGAACATGAGACCTCGTCCGAGGGTACCATGTCTGAGGAAGCGCTTCCAAAAAGCAATTTTATTTGAAATATTTGAAAAATGCGTCGGTCTTATCCCCGGCGCATTTTTTATCATAAGGAGGCTTCTTGGCTCCCCCTTGAGGGGGAGCTCCGCCACAGGCGGTGAGGGGGTGTTGTGTTCTCCTCCCACATTCCTAATCACGTCACCCTGCCCGACCGAGGCTTCTATTGTAGACTAAGGTCGACACGAGCCGTAGGCGAAGTAGCTTGTCGAAGGGTGTCCGCATTATATAATAAGGACATGTTTCGACTACGCCCTGTGGGCTCCGCTCAACATGACGTATTTTAGAAGCTCCTCCCGTCCTCATTCCGACCGACCGAGGCTTCTATTGTAGACTAAGGTCGACACGAGCCGTAGGCGAAGTAGGCGTAAGCCGAGTGTATCTTAGATTCACTCACTGCGCTTGCGCTCCGTTCGGAATGAGGACGCGACTCCTCGGCTCCACCTTTGGGGGAGCTCCGCCATAGGCGGTGAGGGGGTATCGCCTCCCCACTTTTACCAGAGGGGGGAGGATGTCGCGGCTTCACCGCGACAGGTAGGGGGTGTATCATTTGAATGACAC
>CANQNB010000068.1 GCA_947625065.1 uncultured Clostridia bacterium
GCTCCCCTCGACGATGGGAAGAATGTCGCGCTGGACGCCCTCGCGGGAGACGTCTGCCCCCGACGTGTTGCCCTTGCCCGCGATCTTGTCGATCTCGTCGATGAAGATGATGCCGTCGTTTTCGGCACGGCGGAGGGCTTCGTCGGTGACGGCGTCGTCATCGATGAGCTTTTCCGCCTCCTCGGAGATGTAGAGCTTCATCGCCTCTTTGACGGTGAGTTTGCGCTTCTTGCGCTTTGCGGGGAGCATGTCGCCGAAGATCGAACCGAGGTTGATCGCCGCGCCGCCGGGGACGAGCTCCATGTTCTTGGGCTCATCTTTGACCTCCGCCTCAATGACCGTGTTGTCGAACGTGCCCTTGCGCAGGGAGGTGAGCAGGTTTTCTTCGAAGATCTTGCGGTCGAGCTCGCCGCGGTCGTTCTTCTTGAGCTCGGCGAGGAGCTTCACCATGCGGGACTCGGCAGCTTCGGTCGCCTTCACGGAGACCTCGGCGGTCTTTTCGTCCTTGACAAGGCGGATGGCGCATTCGACGAGGTCGCGCACCATACCCTCGACGTCCTTGCCGACATAGCCGACCTCGGTGTACTTGGTGGCTTCGACCTTGATGAAGGGAGCCTTGACCAGCTTTGCGAGGCGGCGGGCGATCTCCGTCTTGCCGACGCCCGTGGGACCCTTCATGATGATGTTCTTGGGGGTGATCTCCTCGCGGAGCTCCTGGGAGAGCTGCGCCCTTCTGTAACGGTTGCGGAGGGCGATGGCAACCGCCTTTTTCGCCTCTTCCTGACCGATGATGTGCTTATTTAATTCGTTTACGATTTGTTTGGGTGACAGATCCATGATGACTCCTTTTTATGATAATGAGCGGCGAAGAAAGAACGCAAGCATGACGCCGTATTACGGCGCGGAAAGTCTCCTTCGAAGTTTGAGCGCATAGATGCGAGCAAGACAAGGAATACGCGGCTCTCCCGCAGGGAGCGTACTATTTCGTACGTGACCAAGGGAGAACGCAAGCATGACGCCGTATTGCGACGCAAATATGCGCTCAAACCGTCTCACATATAATGTGGTCGTTCGTATACACGCAAATCTCCGAGGCGATTTTGAGCGACTTCCTCGCGATCTCCTCCGCGGAGAAATCGGTGTTCTGCGCAAGGGCGCGCGCCGCGGCGAGCGCATAGTTCCCGCCGCTGCCGATGGCACAGATCCCCTCATCGGGCTCGATCACTTCCCCCGTGCCCGAGAGGATGAGCAGCGTATCCTTATCTGCCGTGATCATCATGGCGTCGAGCTTTCTGCCGATCTTGTCGCTCCGCCAGAGGTCGGCGAGCTCCACTGCCGAGCGCATGAGGTTGCCCGCGAACTTGTTGAGCATCCCCTCGAACCGCTCGGAGAGGGAAAAGGCATCGGTGACCGACCCGGCAAACCCCAAAATGACCTTGCCGCCGTAGATCCGCCTCACCTTGATCGCCGTATTTTTGAATACGACGCTCTCGCCCATGGTGACCTGTCCGTCACCCGCGATCGCCGTGACGCCGTCCCGTTTGACGGCGCAGATGGTTGTTCCGCGAAATTCCATATTGATCTTCTCCTTTCCGAAAATGTAAAAAGGTCGGGTATTTTATATTTACCCCAAACTTTGCGTCTTGAAACGCTCGATGTCCGAAAGGGCGCGTTCGGCGAGAAGTTTTTTGCGTTCCTTCTTGTCGCGCACCTCTTCGAAGCCGCCCGCGAGCACGCCGTAGTTGGCGTTCATGGGCTGAAAATCCTTGTTCGGCGCGGCGACATAGCGGGAGAGCGCCCCGATGACGGTGGTATTGGGAGGAACGATCGGCTGCATTCCGAGGGCGATCCTTCGGACA
Source organism: uncultured Clostridia bacterium (assembly GCA_947625065.1). Lineage (GTDB taxonomy): Bacteria > Bacillota > Clostridia > Christensenellales > Borkfalkiaceae > Gallimonas. Next base: position 1,860 of record CANQNB010000068.1, read on the forward strand.
TGGTACCCACAGATGAGCCCGCTCGCCGCACTTTCGACGTATCCCTCGACGCCCGTGATCTGCCCCGCGAAGAAGAGCTTGGGGTTGTCGCGCGACGAAAAATCGGCATTCAGACAGCGGGGCGACTCAAGATAGGTATTGCGGTGCATCACGCCGTACCGCTCGAATTCGGCGTGTGCGAGGGCGGGGATCATCGAAAAGACGCGCCGCTGTTCCCCGAATCTGAGGTTGGTCTGGCAGCCGACGAGGTTCAAGCTCGTGCCCGCCGCGTTTTCCTTGCGGAGCTGGAGCACGGCATAGGGACGCGCCCCGCCGAACTGCAACCCGACGGGCTTGAAGGGACCGAAGCGGAGGGTGTCCTTCCCCCTCGCCGCCATGACCTCCACGGGCATGCACCCCTCGAACACGTCCCTCTTCTCGAACTCATGCAGCTCTGCGCGCTCGGCATGGAGCAGGGCGTCGACGAACGCCTCGTACTCCTCCTTCGTCATGGGGCAGTTGACATAGTCCCCCTCCCCTCTGCCGTAGCGGTCCTGCGTGAACGTCTTGGAGAAGTCGATGCTCTCGGCGGAGACAACGGGCGCAGAGGCGTCGTAAAAGTGAAGAACGCCGAAGCGTTTTACGATCGCCTCCCCCAAAAGATCGGAAGTCAGCGGTCCCGTTGCGACGACGCCAAAGGGGGGCATGTCTGCGATCTCCTCCGAGACGATCTCGATATTGGGGTGATTTTTCAGTTTCTCGGTGATGAAGGAAGCGAAGAGTTCACGGTCCACCGCGAGCGCTCCGCCCGCCGGCACGCGCGATGCCTCCGCCGCCTGCATGGTGAGCGAGCCGAGCCGCCGCATCTCCTCTTTGAGCAGACCGCAAGCGTTGCCGTAGACGTCGTCGCTCTTGAGGGAATTGGAGCAGACGAGCTCGCCGAATTTTTCCGACGTGTGCGCGGGGGTGAATTTTTTCGGCTTCATGTCGTAAAGCACGACCGAAAGGCCGTGCTGTGCGAGAAAATATGCCGTCTCACTGCCCGCGAGACCTCCGCCGATCACGGGGATCTTCATGCTTCCCCCTGTGCGTCCTTGGGCTTCGCCGTCTTGGGGGCGGGGATGCGGTATCCGCACTCCTTGCCCGAGCACTTGACGGTGCCGCGCGGCGACTTCACGAGCGCAGAGCCGCACTTGGGGCACTTTTCGCCCGTGGGGACGTCCCAACTCATAAATTTACATGCGGGGTAGCCGCTGCAACCGTAATAGGTCTTGCCCGTGCGCGTCCTGAGGCGCTTGGTCGGCTTGCCGCAGTCGGGGCAGATGCCCTCGAGGATGTCGTCGTGCGGGCTCTCCCCAAAGGGAAGGGTGGACTTGCATGTGGGGTAATCGGGGCAGGCGAGGAACTTGCCGTATCTGCCGCTCTTGATGACCATCATGCGCCCACACTTCGGACATGGTGTATCCGAAACCTCTGCCTCCCCCTCGCTGATGATGTTGGAACAGGCGGGGTAATTGGAGCAGGCGAGGTATTTTCCGTACTTTCCGCTCTTGCGCACCATGGGGTGCCCGCACTTCTCGCAGAGGATGTCGGTGATCTCGTCGCCGTCGGTGGAGGCGAAGCGGAGCTTCTCTTCGAAGGGAGGATAGAAGTCGGCGATGATCGCCCTCCAGTCCTTGCCGCCGTCCTCGATCTCGTCGAGCTTTTCCTCCATCTCCGCGGTAAAGCCGACGTCCATGATGTCGGTGAAGTACTGCACGAGCATGTCGGTGATGCGGTAGGCGATCTCGGTCGGCTTCATGTACTTGCCGTCCTTCTCCACATACTTGCGCTTGGTGAGGACGGAGATGATGGACGCGTACGTCGAGGGGCGCCCGATGCCCTTGTCCTCCATCGCCTTGACGAGGGAGGCATCGGTGTAGCGCACGGGGGGCTTGGTGAACTTCTGCTCGGCGTTGAGACCGAGCTGGTCGAGCGCCTCCCCCTCGTTGAGAGGCGGAAGCAGCCCCTTGGTCTCTTCCTCGTCGGCGGTGTGGAAATCGGCATAGATGGCGGTGAAGCCCGCGAACCGCAGCGCCCTGCCGCTCGCCTTCAGACCGTAGTCGCCGTTTTTGAGCTCGATCTGCATCGCGTCGTACTGCGCCTCCGACATCTGCGAGGCGATGAACCGCTCGTAGATGAGCTTATACACGTTGTAGTGCTTTCTGTCGAGCAGCTTTTTGACGGACTCGGGCGTGCGGGTAAGGTCGATGGGACGGATCGCCTCGTGCGCATCCTGCGCGCCCTTCTTGGAGGCGTAAAAGTTGGGCTTATCGGGGAGATATTCCTTCCCGTATTTCTCTAAAATATACTTGCGCGCCGCCGCCTGTGCATCCGCCGAAACACGGGTGGAATCGGTACGGATATAGGTGACGAATGCGACATGCCCCTCCCCTTCGAGGTCCATGCCCTCGTAGAGGTGCTGTGCCATGAGCATCGTCTCGGGCGCGGTCATGCCGAGTTTATTGGAGGCATCCTGCTGGAGCGTGGACGTCGTGAAGGGGGCGGGAGCGTGCGACTTTGTGATGCTCTTTTTGACGCCCGTGACGACGTATTCCCCCCGCCCAAGATCGGCGAGGACGCCGTCTGCGACCTCCTTGCTCGTCACCTTGAACTTCTTCCCCTTCTTCTTTTCGAGAAGGGCGCGGAAGGCGGCGTGCCGCTGCTCCCTGTCGCGCAGTTCGGCTGCGATCGTCCAATATTCCTCCGCGACGAAGGCGGCGATCTCCCTCTCCCGTTCGACGACGAGGCGGAGGGCGACCGACTGCACCCGTCCCGCCGAGAGCCCGTTCTGGATCTTGTTGTTCAGAAGGGGCGAGAGCTTGTAGCCGACGAGGCGGTCGAGCACCCGCCGCGCCTGCTGGGCATCGACGAGGTTGTAGTTGATGGTGCGCGGATGTTCGAGCGCGTGCTGGACGGCGCGCGGGGAGATCTCGTTGAACTCGATGCGGTTCTCGCCCTCCTCGGGGAGACCGAGCACCGTCTGCAAATGCCACGAGATCGCTTCCCCCTCGCGGTCGGGGTCGGTCGCGAGGTAGACGCGGTCCGCCTTCTTCGCCTCCTCGGTGAGGCGGCGGATGATCTCCTCCTTCCCGGGGGAGGTGACGTAGCGCGGCTCGTAGTTGTGTTCCACAGAGACGCCGAGCTTTTTCTGGGGCAGGTCGCGGATGTGCCCGCCCGAGGCGTCGACTCTGTATTTTCCTTTGAGGTACCTCGAGATCGTCTTAGCTTTGGATGGTGACTCCACAATGATCAGATCCATATCTACTCCTTACTTTCCCTTCCCCGTACCCGGGGATCAGATGGCACTGTATTGGTTTCCCCCGCTCCGCACGATGACGCCCTTGATCTCGAGCGCCGAGAGCACGGCGGTCACTTCGAAGATCTTCATCTGCGCCCTCTCTGCGATCTGCGCGGGGTGTTGTTCTCCATAATCTTTGAGGACGTCGAGCACGCGGGCTTCCCCTGCGGTCAGCTCGATCTTCTTCTCCTCCTTGAGCTCGATGCCGTAGAGGGAGAAGATGTCCTCTGCCTTAGTGACGAGGTAGGCGCCCCGTTTGATGAGTTCGTTGCAGCCCTCGCCCTGCCTTGCGCCCGCGTTGTGCGGAAGGGCGAACACGTCCCGCCCGAAGTCGAGCGCATCATTCGCGGTGATGAGCGCGCCGCTCTTTTCTGCCGCCGAGAGGACGAGCACCCCCTCCGAGAGCCCCGCGAGGATGCGGTTGCGCGCATGGAAGGAGTACTTCTTCGCGCTCTCCCCGGGGAGAAGTTCGGAGAGCAATAGCCCCTTGCGCCGCACCTGTTCCTTGAGGGAAGAATGCGCGGCGGGATAGCACTCGTCGAGCCCGCACGGGAGAACGCAGATGAGGTTGCCCTCGGACATGCCCCCCTCGATCGCTGCGAGATCCCCTCCTTCGGCGAGCCCGGTGACGATGACGAAGCGCCTCGAGACGGTCTCTGCGATCATCTTTCCGAGCTTGGCTGCCCACGGCGGGGTGATGCGGGAACCGACGATGCAGAACCTGCGCCCCGAGAGCAGTTCCCTTCTGCCCGCGCCATAGAGCACGAGGGGCGGGAGGGAGATGTGTTTGAGGGAGACGGGATAGTCGTCGGAGAGGAGGGTCACCGCGAAATATCCCTTCCTTTCGAGCGACGCGAGAAATGCATCCGCCTCGCGCTCCCGTTCGCTGCGGGGAGGCAGGGCGACGTCTTCGCCGCACACGGCAGGGAAAAACTTCTCCGCCTCTTCGAGAAGGGCGGCGGGCAAAGGCGCGGCGCGAAGAAGCGCAACGCGCTGTCTGTAATCTGTTTTCGTGCAGGCGCAGAGCCACAGATACGCCCGTTCTTCCGCCGTGTATCCCATAATATGTCAGACCGTTTCGCTGATGCGGTAGGAGACCGCCTCCGCGACATGCTTTGCGAGGATCTCCTCCGAGCCGTCGAGATCGGCGATGGTGCGCGCCACCTTGATGATGCGGGCGCGTCCCCGTGCCGAGAGGTGCATGCGTTCGAATGCCGCACGGAGGATGTCGTCCCCCTCGCGGCTGAGCGGACAGAATTCGCCGATCTCCCTCTCCCCCATCTCCGCATTGGTGCCGATCCCGTAGTCTTCGAAGCGGCTCCGCTGGACGCGGCGGGCAAACTCTACCCGCTCCTTCACCATGGCGGAACTCTCGTTGGCCTCGGAGGACGTGAGATCGTCGTAGGCGATGTCGTCCACTTCGACCTGCAGATCGATGCGGTCGAGGAGGGGACCGGAGATGCGCTTGCGGTAGCGGCGGATCTCGGCGGGCGTGCAGATGCAGCTGCGCTCGGTCGAACCGTAGTTGCCGCAGGGGCAGGGATTCATGCTCGCACAGAGCATGAAGCGCGCGGGGTAGGTAAATGTCCCGCCCGCGCGGGAGACGGTGATCTTCCCGTCCTCGAGGGGCTGGCGGAGCGCCTCGAGGGTGGAGCGCTTATATTCGGGCAGTTCGTCGAGAAAAAGGACGCCGCCGTGTGCGAGAGAGATCTCGCCGGGATGGACATGGTTGTTGCCGCCGCCGCACATCGACACGGTCGTCGCCGTATGGTGCGGGGTGCGGAAGGGACGTTCGCTCACGATCCCCTCTTCGCCGAGCACGCCTGCCACCGAGTGGATCTTGGTGATCTCGAGCGCCTCCTCGAAGGTGAGGTCGGGCATGACGGTGGGAAGGCAGCGCGCGAGCATCGTCTTGCCCGTGCCGGGGGGACCCACCATGAGCAGGTTGTGCCCGCCCGCCACGGCGATCTCGAGGGCGCGCCGCGCAAGCGGCTGTCCCTTGACGAAGCGCAGGTCGACCGAGCCGCTTCCTCCCGCGTGGGGGACGAACTGCGCCGTTTCGAGGGGCGTGATGGGCTCGGTGCCTGCGAGATGGCGGACGACTTCGGTGAGGTTGCGGACGGGATAGATCTCCGCCCCGCCCATGTACTGCGCTTCCCGCGCGTTGCCTGCGGGCACGATGAACCGCGTAAAACCGTGCGACTTCGCCGAGATGAGGATGGGCAGGAGCCCCGCGATCGGGCGGACGTCCCCGCTGAGCGCGAGTTCGCCCAGGAAGACGTA
>CANQNB010000069.1 GCA_947625065.1 uncultured Clostridia bacterium
TCGAAGGCCTGAGCGGCACGGGCAAATCCTCCCTGCCCCGCTACTTCGCAAAATATGTGAACGGCAGGGCGACCTTCCTCGCCGTGCAGGCGACGTGGCGCGACAGGACCAATCTCCTCGGCTACTTCAACGAATTCTCCAAGACGTACGCCGAGACTGACTTCCTTTCCGCCCTCTATGAGGCGAGCTACGACGAGGACCGCATCCATCTCTTCATCCTCGACGAGCTCAACATCTCGCGCGTCGAATATTATTTTGCCGATTTTCTCTCCGTGCTCGAGTACCCCGAGGAGGAGTGGAAATTGCGCATCATGCAGCTGCCCGTCGGCTTTCTCCCGCCCATTAAGCTCGAAGAGGGCTATGTGCAAATCCCGCCGAACAGCTTCTTCGTCGGGACGGCGAATAAGGACGATTCGACCTTCTCCATCGCCGACAAAGTCTACGACCGTTCCATCCCCATCGAGTTCGACAACCGCAACGATTATTTTGAGGCGGAAGGCAATACGGAGCCCATCACCTTGGGCATGGGTAGGCTGAATTCGCTCTTCGAGGCGGCACAGCGCGAGGCGTCCAACCAATTTACCCGCGAAGACGAGGCGCGCTATTGCAGGGTGACCGACTTCATCTATGACGAATTCGACGTCGCGTTCGGCAACCGCGTGCTCAACCAGATCCGCGCGCTCGTGCCCGTCTACATCGCCTGCGGCGGCACAAAGGAGGACGTTTTGGATTTCGTCCTCGCGCGCAAGGTGCTCGTCAAGCTCGAGGGGCGCTTCGAGGACTACGTGAAGGACGGTCTCAGGCGCGTTCAGGAGCTCATTCAGACGGTCTATGGGGCGGGCGTCTTCAAAAAGAGCGAAAAGATGCTCGCTGCCCTCATCAAGAAACTCTGATATGATCCACTGCGAAGAAGTTCTCCTAAGGTCGGTCGTGGGGCGCATCGACGCCTACGCGCACGACCACCAAAGCTGCGCGTCCTATTACGGGGAGATCGGCTCGCTCTCCGCGCTCTCCCTGCAGGGAGCCTCCCTGCGCAGCGACCTCGGCTATCTGAAGGAGGTCGACCGCATCCTGAGCGTGATCACGACGATCGTCGTACACCCGCACATCCTCAACTCCCGCGAGACGGTCATCGTCCGCGCGGAACAGGCGCACGGCATCACGCCCGAGATGTTCTCCGACACCGTCCGCGACCAAAAGCTCTGGAAGGAGAGGGGGGGCGTCATGACGCCCGCGGAGGTCTACTATTTCCGCAATGTCGACGACCTCGTCAACTACGAGAACAGGTTCGTCGTCCACCTCATCGATGCCCTTTCCGCCCAGCTCGCCGACTACACCAAGGCGTGCGATCTGCTCGTCGGCACGGTCAGGCGTGGGGAGCTCACCGCGGAGCATTCCCTTCTCGAAGAGCTGTACGGCGCAATTGCTCTGCTCTCCAAAAAGCTCCGCCGCATCCGCGCCACCGAGTTCTACCGCATCGTCTCTAAGGCGAACACCCGCTTTGCGCGCATCGAGCCGACCAACCTCTTCAAGCACGACCGCGCCTACGGGGCGTGCTACAAGTTTTATCTCCGTAACATGACCTACGCGAGCGCCGAAGCGCGGGCAGACGACATGGCGGTCTACTTTGCGACCCGCCTCCTCTTGGCTCTCCGGACCTTGGGGTATGAGCTCATCGAAGGGGGGCATGTCCGCGATGAAGGCTCACGCATCCCCTCCATGACCTTTGAGGGCGAAGACTTTTTTGTCCGCATCGAACGGGCGGAGGGCTACGGCGGTCTGTACGTCACCGTGAGACCCAAGGCGCCTTGGGAGGGCGGGGCTGTCCGCAGTCTCCTCGTCTTCGACGCCTCGATCGACTTCTCCGAGGTGCAAAGGGATCGCCCCCGTCTCTATGCGAGCGGTGCGGACGGTGTGGACGCCGTCAGCCTTTGGGACGCCGCCTGCCTCGATGACGCAGTTCGCCCCCTCGGCATGCGCGGGACGGACGAAAACGAGCTGCTCGAACGCTACCTCAAAGACAAGACGCGGCTGCAAAGGGGGAGCCGGCGCATCTATGAGACGCACTGCCCCTCGTGCGGCGGCAGGGACATCTCTTCGGACGGGACCCGCTTCCGCTGCGCCGCATGCAAGACGGACTACACCTTTCTCGGCGAGAGGGTATGGTTCACAAAATTGAGAAGACCATGACGCAAACAACAAAGCAAGAGCGCGGTGAGATCGCCGTCTCGATCAAAGATCTCCACAAATCCTACGGCAAAAAGCAAGTCCTAAAGGGCATTGAGCTCGACGTGTACCGCGGCGAGCTGTTCGGCTTTATCGGCAGAAACGGCATCGGCAAGTCGACGACCATCGACTGCATGATCGGGGTCAAAAAGTTCAACAGCGGCTCCATCACCCTCAACGGTCACGACGTTGTAAAGGACAGCCTTGCGGCGAAGCGCAGTTTCGGCTATGTCGCCTCCGAGCCCACTTGCTACGAGATCATGACGGGCTACGACTACCTCGAATTCATCGCCAGCGTCTATGGGGTGGGGGAGAAGCAGTTCAAGAGCAACTATGAGTATCTCACGGGGCGCCTTTCCTTCCATGAGAGCGATCTGAAACTCCCCATCTCGGGCTACTCCCACGGCATGAAGCAGAAGCTCTGCCTCGTCGCGAGCCTTCTGCACAATCCCGACATCTGGATTTTGGATGAGCCGACCGTCGGGCTCGACATCATGGCGGTGGAGGAACTCAAAAAGATGATGCGCGAATACGCCGACCACGGAAAGACCGTCTTCGTCACCTCGCACAACATCGAACTCGTCTCAAAACTGTGCGACCGCGTCGGGATCGTGAACGACGGCGTCGTCTCTGCGCTCTACGATCTCAACAAATCGCCCAATCTCCGTCTCCGCCTCGCCCGTCTGTTCGTGGAGACGTACGGAGGATAGCATGCTGACCCTGCTCTACAAAGATTTCAAGCTCCTGTTCGCGAGCGGAAAGACGGGGAAATGGCGCATCCTCTCCTATTTGGTCGGCGGTCTGCTGCTCGCCTTTTTCATCGCCGTCGAGACGTTCATCGTGTCCAACGTTCTTACGCGGCTTTCTTCCTATGTCAATGCGCCGCTGGCATTTTTGTCCATCGCACTCTTCGCCGTCTCGGCGCTCATGGTTTTTGTCTGCCTGACGCAGGCGAAAAAGCTCTTCTTCAACGAGAAGGACGCGAGCAATCTCTCGATGATGCCCGTGAGAAGCAGCCGCATCATCCTCTCCAAACTCATTCTCCTCTTTTTGATGCAGTACGGCACGGGGCTCATGTTCACCTATCCCGTCATTGCCTCCTATGCGGCGGTCTTCCACCGCGGAACTTCCCTTTACTATCTCGGGCTCTTCTATCCCGCACTCGCATTCCCCTTTGAATGCGGCTTGGCGCTGCTCTTTGTCTACCCCTATAAGCTGCTCGGCGACTTTCTCAAAAAACATCCCATCGTGCAGTTTCTCACGGCAGCTGCCGTCATCTTCGCCCTGTGCTACCTCTACAGCAGGGTACTGAATGTCTTTGTGACGCTCGTCGCGTCCGACAACTTCGACTCTCTCCTGAGCGCCGACAACATCGCTCTCATGATCGGCGCCCGTAATTATATGATCCCCGCCGTCTGGCTCGTCGACATCTTCTTTTTGAGAAGCACCTCCGAGCTCGCGGTCTATCTCCCCATCGCACTCGGGATCCTCGTCCTCGGAGCCGCCGTATGCATCCTCTCCTACCGGCGCCTGCGCTTTGTCCGTTTTCAGGCGCATGAGAAGAGGAAGACCGCGCATCCCACACCCATGTCCGCGAGAAGGGCTCTCGTAAAGAAGGAATGGATCCTGTTGTTCCGCGATTCCGACAACCTCTTTTCCTTTACGGGACTGCTCGTCGTCCAGCCGTTTCTGGTCTATCTCATCGTCTCCTCCCTGAACACCATCTTCACGTCGGGCATCTTTGCGTATTACGTCGCCCTGCTCCCCAACTTTTTGCCGGTCATCGACATGCTCCTCGTCATTCTGGTCAGCCTCATCATCGCGCAGGGGGCGAACAACTACATCTCCGGCGAGGCGAAGAACATCCGCCTCATCAAAAGTATGCCCGTGAGCACATTTTTGCAGCTCACGGTCAAAGCCGCGCTGCCTCTCGTCTTCGTCTGCGCCTCCGTCTTTGTCACCTATCTCGTCCTCTTCGCTACGGGAACAGTCTCGATCTGGACGGCGCTCGCAGGCTTTGCACTGGCGGCGCTCATCCAGATCATTTACAGCATGATCTCCCTCTATGAGGAACTCAGAATCAGGCAAAACCGCGCGCGCAGCTACTTTTTGTCGTCCACCTTCTCGTACATGCTGCCCATCCTTTACTCCGCGGGCATGATCCTCGCCTCCTATTTCGGGCTCCCGCTCTATGCCGTCTACCTCATCGGGCTCGCCGTCATCCTCGCGAGCGGGCTCCCGTGGGCGATCGGCTTCAAGTCCCGCATCCTCCGTCTCTTCGACGAATTGGAGGTGGTCAACTGACATGAAAAAGAAAAATTTCGCGATCCTTCTCATCATTCCCTTCCTCGTTGCGCTGTTCGGGGTCGTCACGATCAGGGCGGCATTCAATCTGATCGACAACGACGTCGTCCGCATCGACTGGTCCTACCGCGAAAACGAGCTGTTCGAGGTGGGCAAGCAGATCCCTCTTGCGGCGGAAGGGGTCGTGGCAGACAGCCGCTATCCCGTCAGCGAGGGCAACCGCATCGTGTGGACGGTGGAGAACGCCGACGGCGCCGAAGAGCCCCATGCGGAGATCTACGAGGCGGGCGTCGGCAAGTGGTTCCTCCGCACCCGCACGGTGGGCAGGGTGACCATCACTTGTTCGACGGAGAAGGGGAACGTCACCCCGCGGCGCATGACGGGCATTCTGTACAGCGGAAACGCCTTTGCCGTCAACACCGAGGTGGACGGGTCGGGGCAGAACGTCGACAAGACGGTCTACTACGGCGAATACGACTTGGAGAACGGCATCAAACAGCCCGCCGTCATCCGCTTCGATCTGACCCTCTCCGACCCGTCGCTCCGCAGCGACATCAAGGTGGATGAGGCGCGCACGACCTCCAACCTCACCGTCGACCTCGCCGGGGAGACGATCACCGTGCACGGGGCGGGTGCATCCACCGCCGCCTTTATCAGCGGAAGGGACGGGCTCACCGCCGAGTTTTCCTTCGAAGTCGTAAGGGACGGCGTCAACGTCTACACCTACGACGACCTCTTGGACTGTACCAACCGCTCCACGTCGGGGGAGATCGTCGTCCTTCGGAAGAACTTCGAATCCAAGGCGAATTTCGAGGGGGCGGCGTCCTCCAACGTGGCGCTGTTCGGTACGGAGAGGGGAGGAAGATTTGATTTTTCGGACGAAGTCTACCGCTTCCCCACGACGTGGAACAGCGAGTTCATCGGGCAGTGGAACGCATTTGCTGCCACCCATGCCCAATACAGCCCCGTCAGTGACGAGATCATCGCGGGGCTTCGCATCCGCAAGGATGTCTATGGCAACGGCTACACCCTCAACCTGCACAACCTGTGTTTCCCGACCTCCTACTCGACGACGACGGACGCCTCGGGCAACACCTTCGACTCCTACTTCCCGGGTCCGCTCGACCTGTTCCGCGGTCCCAAACCCTTCTATATGCTCGGCGATCCCAACGGGAGCAAGCCGCTCGTCACTGCCTTCGGGCAGGACAACATCGGGCTCTATGTCGACGGCAGCGGCATCACGATCGACGATATCAAGGTGAAGAACTGCGACTTCGGGCTCATCGTGCAAAACCTCCACTACACGGGCACAGTGCTCGAGGTCCACGGCAGCGACGTCACCGTGAAGAACTCGGTGCTCTCCAACGGCAAGACGGTCATGCGCAGCTATTCCTCAAAGAACGTGCGCATCGAGAACTGCATTCTGAGCACGGCGCGCAACTTCCTCCTCATGGTCGGAAGCAACCGCTACGAGAAGAACCAAACGGACAGCACGAAAAAGTTCTCTTTCACCAACCTCGACGGGTCGGCGTCCTCCGCCACCCTTGCCGCCCACTTGGGCAAGGACGGAGACGGGGACAGGAGCCTCAGCCTCTTCACGACGGGCTACCCCGACTTCAACGCCCTGCTCGGCGGCGGGGCGGTGCCCTACGAGAGAGAGGCGATGAAGACGGCGCTCCACTCCCTCCAGAGGGGGCTCAACTGCGAAGATCTGATCGATGAAACGGACATCGACGGTACCACGGAGATCTGCGACACCATCTTCTACCGGAGCGGGATCGCCGCTATCGGCGTGGAGACTCTCTTCAACGGTCCGTTCCTGTATAACAGGGCGCCGTCGGTCCTCTCGGGGGTGCTGGGGTTGCTCAACATCGCCGCCGAGGTCACGCCGGGCTTCGGCGAGATCGAGATGAACCTCTCGGGCGCCTCCTACCCCGTCAGCGTCAACCTCTCGGGCAACACCCGCTTCTTCGACTATAAGACGCTCGGCTCGTGGGACATCTCGGGGCTCATCGACCAGAACATCTCCGACGTCGTCAAGAGCATGCTCGACAGGGACTACGACATCACGATCGACGACATCTTCCCCCTCAAAGAGATTTTGACCGCCCGCGCAAGGGAGAGGGGGGTCATCTATGACATCGGCGGCGAAGAATACATCAACATCCCCGTCGCCTTCTACGGCGGCGGTAAGAACCTCTCCTCCGTCACGGTGAACGGTCTCACCGCGGGCGGGCTCACGGAAGCCGTCGACGTCGACCTTCTCGACAGCTATCTCTCCCTCACCACCACCCTCGACCTCTCGGGGCTCGCAAACGGGGAGGGGCTGCACTCCGTCGTCTCGCAGCCCAACTTTATGCGCTTCATGAAGGAAGTGCTCACGAAGACGGTCACGACGGTCACGGGCTATGAGCCCTTCAAATTCCGCTTCGGCAGCGATCCCTCGGGCGTCTTCGACGTCGCGTCCGGCACGCCGCTCGTGCCCGACTATCGGGATCTGATGAAAGCAAAGGAGACAGTATGAAGAAACAGCTTCTTAAAGTTTTCTGCGCCCTGATCGCGGGCATGGTAGCCCTCTTTGCGGTCGGGTGCACCTTTTTCGACAGTGAAGAGACGCGGACCATAGAGAACATTTACAGCCGTAGGAGCGCAGATGACACGGGCATGGAGGTCGTCATCGAATACACGGGCGACTACCCCGACAGCACCTTCTTCATCCCCGATCCCGCGGCAGGCGAGGAGGGGAACGGCATCCGCAGCATCGGCGCAACGACCAATGAGGACGGCTCGGTCACGGTCACGGTCGAATACACCGACGTCTCCCTTCCGCCCTATGTCTTCTCCATTCCCTGCGGCAGGTACATCACGGA
>CANQNB010000070.1 GCA_947625065.1 uncultured Clostridia bacterium
CCGCAAAACGCCGCCCACAGCCCACCGGGCTGATGTGCGAGAATGCGTTTTGCGACCCTCGAGGGGTGGGCAAGGGAATGCGGTCATCAAAACCCCTTTCGGCGCCGTGCGCCACTGTCTCGCGCGGGTAGCGTCCCGCGCTCGGTCAGCAATTGCCCGTGCATATGGGCAATTGCCATCGAATTTCGCACCGACAGCCCACTGGGCTGGTCGGCAGAATGCGAAATTCTACCCCAAAGGGGACAGCGAGGGCTTCGCCTCTCCTCCCCAAAAATGCATCAGAATACCCCCGTGCGACCGCACGGGGGTTTATCGACATTTGATTCAGTTTTCATGAGGCTCCCATGTCAGATTTCATCCCTTACGTTCGGCATGGCGCCGTGCGGGAAACCTTCTGCCCGCGGATGGAGTAGGGATACTTATTTTTCAGCCTCTTGGGATTGGGTGTACATTGGCGTGTCCTCCTGCGATCAAGTAATTGTGGCTTGAAAGACCTTCATATCGCTGTACCTCCCGATATGAACTTTTGGGCGACCTGCCCGAAAAGCGGTACCGTGGGCGGCGAACTTTCCCGTCCTGCCGCCACTTGGTCGATTGTTCCGATCATGCATTGTCCATCGGAGTATCCCGCCTTACCTTTTGAAAACAACTTACGTTTTTTGTTAGTTATTTTCTTTTTGTACCTTCATTATAGCACGCTTTTTGAATCTGTCAAGGGGTTTGGGAAAAATTTTTCGGAAAATTTTTTATTTTTTTCGACAGCCTTCTCCCAACTCTCCGCGGCGCGCCCACGCGTTCCCCTTTATAATAGGCTTATCTCATGCCCAACGGAGACCTTGCCGACGCCATGAAACCTCGCCGCCTGCACATCCCCGCGAGGGAGGTCATCTCCTACGCCCTCATCCTCGCCTCGATGGTCCTTCTCAACTTTACGCTGCCCGGGCGCGAACCCCTCTCCTTCGCGCTGCTCGAAGCCGCGCTCTACTGCGGGCTCGACCCCTTCGTGCTCGGCGCGGGATATGTGCTCGCATCCGCTTCCGCCCTCTCGTGGATGGCGTCCCTCTCCGCCGCCCTGCAAGCCTCCCTCATGATCCTCGTGTGCGTGCTCCACCGCAGGTTCCATAGAAAGATGGGGCTCTGGCGGCTGCTCTATGCCGCGCTCGCGCAGGTCCCCTTCCTCTTTCTCTTTCCGTCCTCTTCCCTCCTCCCCTTGCCCGACATCGTGACGAAGCTCGTCTTCGCCCTCTTTTTCCTGCTCGCCACCGTGCTCTTTGAGGGGGGACTTGCGGCGATCCTGCGGCGCGCCTTCCGCTCCCGCCTCTCCGCGGGGGAACTCACCGAGATTGCTCTGATGTGGGTACTCTTGGGCATGGGTGCCCTCTTTTCGGTCGGGGAGACGGTCTTCTGCCTGATCTCGCTCACCGCTCTTCTCGCCGCAGCCATTCTCTTCGAGACGAGCGCGTGCGTCCCCTTCGCCATCGTGCTCTCCCTCCCCCTCTGCCTCGCGGAGCAATCTGCCGCGCCGATCGCCGCCTATGCGGTCTATGCCTGCGCCGCCCTGCTGTTCGTGCCCTACGGCAGGATCGCCGCGGGTACGGCGCTCTTTGCCGTCTTCGCGGGGGTGCAGTACCTCGAGGGGCTGTATTTTGAAGGCGGCGTGCGCATCGCCTTTACTCTGCTCGCCTGCCTGCTTCCCGTGCTCCTCGCCTGCCTGCTCCCCGCGCGGGTGATTTCACGGGCGAGAAAGACGATGCTCTTCTACCGCGAACGCAGCCTCCCGCGGATCGCCGTCAACCGCAGCCGCCGCGCCGTCGGGGAACAGCTCTATGAGGTCTCCTCCCTCTTCCGCGAGATCGAAAGGGCGTTCACAGAGCAAAACGAGGGGGACCATGTCCGCGAACGGGTGCGAGAAAACCTCCTTTCCTCCCTCTGCAGCGGCTGCCCCAACGAGCGCGTGTGCGAGAGCCGCGGCGTCTTTTCCGCCCTCGACAAACTCATCGCCGTCGGCAAGGCGAAGGGGCGGGTCAGCCTCATCGACATGCCCTCCGAGCTCACCGCGAGCTGCGTGAACGCCTCGGGGCTCCTCTTCTCCCTCAACGCACAGCTCTCGGAATACGCCCACCTGAGCGCCGAACTCGATGCGGCACGGCAGGGCAGGGAGCTGCTCGCGCAGCAGGCACACGGCGTGAGCGAGATCCTCAGGGAGATCGCCCTCACCCAGAGCGCCGAATACGCCTTTTCCGACGGGGAGAAGGCGCTTGCCGCCGCCCTTGCGCGGGAGGGCATGCTCTCCTCCGAGATCTTTCTCTATGGCGAGGACGAGCGGTTCACCGCCTCCCTCATCCTCGGGGAACGCACCGATGCGCGCACCCTCTGCCGCGTGGCTTCCAAAGCGCTCTCCCGTCCCCTCACCCTCGCCGAAAAGATCCCTTTGACGAGCGACCGCGCCTGCTTCGTGCTCAAAGTCAGACCCGTCTATGACGCACAGTTCGGCATCGCCTCCCGCACCAAGGAGGGCGAAACGGCGTGCGGCGACACCCACTCGATGCTGAGGATCGACGAGCGGCGGTTTCTCATCGCCCTCTCCGACGGCATGGGCAGCGGGGAGGGCGCGCGCACCGTCTCCGACAGGACCCTCTCCCTGCTCGAAAGTTTCTACCGCGCCAAGATGCCCTCCGAAACAGTGCTTTCCACCGTCAACAGCCTCATCGCCTACTCTGCCGACGAGACCTTCTCCTGCCTCGATCTTGCGGCGGTGAACTTGGACACGGGTATCGCCGATGTGGTGAAGATCGGCTCTCCGCCCGCCTTCGTGCTCTCGGGGGAGACCCTTCAGGTGCTCGAGGGGGAATCGCTCCCCATGGGCGTGCTCGAGGCGATCCGCCCCGCCTGCATGCGCGTTGCACTCAGGGCGGACGACTTCCTCATCCTTATGAGCGACGGCGTGACCTCCGCCTTCGGCTCTCCGACCGATCTGTGCTCCTACCTCTCCGCCATGCATCCGCTCAACCCGCAGTCGCTCGCCGAAGAGCTCCTTTCCGCAGCCCTCAGCCGCACGGGGAACATCGCCGAAGACGACATGACCGTGCTCACCGTCAAGCTGGTCGCAAACGAATGAGCATGCAAAAACCGCCGTGCAATGCACGGCGGCTGCGGTCATAGTCTCGCATCATCTTCCGAAATGCGTCTGTTTGATGAGCCAATCCTTTTGGAGGACGGCGGTCTTCAAGCCGTAGATGCCGAGGGTGATGATCGTGAGGAAGAGCCGTTTGAAACTCCCCTTGCGCGCCCAACGGGCATACTTTTTTGCAGTGCCTTCAAAACGGAGGGGGAGACCGTCGAAGGTCGTGTGATTCGCATAGTAGCGTTCCCTGTAGCAGACCGCCCAATTCCCGGCAAAGCCGAAGGTGATGAAAACGACCAACCGCGTGAGGATGTTTGTCTTGAACATGCCGCCGACCGTTCCGTCGAAGCGCGACGGAGCGTTGATCCCCACGCCATGGGTGTGCTCCGTCTCCCAACGCTGAACGTTGCGCGGCAGGAAGAAGATGCCGTAGATGCCGAGGGTCACGATGGAGAGGAGCCACCACTTGATGTATTGCACAAAGAGTTCGCCGCCCCTGCCCGTAAAAGTGAGCTGCCTGCCGTCGATGTAGGTGTGTTCCCTCTCCCAGCGGCGTGCCCAGCAGTGGATCCACGGGAAGGCGATCCCGAGGGAGACCACCGTCACCAGCCCTTCGACAAAGGGAACGCCGAAGTTGGCGAACGCACCGCCCGTGAACTTGGACTCTCCCTTGGGAGCGGGCTGTCCGCCGACCTGCGGAGCGGGCGCAGGCTGAACTCTCCCCTGCTTTGCCGCAGGAGCCGCATTGTTTGGACGTGCGGGAGCCGCTGCGTCATGCGCCGCCGCCTCGGAGATCCTGACAGGATCGGCAGCCGCGGCATCGATATTCGCCTCGGCGTGACGGCGGGCTTTCTCCTTCAAAAAGCTCTCGACGATCTGCTCGTCGGAATAGGACTTCCCGAGCATCGTGCGGATGTTGCTATAGGCGACGTTGCGGTTCTCCTCCGTGTCGTTGAATCCCTCCGACTCCGTCACAAAGCGGTCGATGACAGAGGCAAACCAACGGCTTGCGAGCTCGTCGATGCGGAGCTGATCACCCGGATCGGTCGTCCGCAATGCCCCGTTCTCAAACGCCATCGGGAACCAAAAATGCACGTCTTTCGTTCCGAAGCGGACGGTGAGGATCCCTCCCTGCCAATCCTTGATCAGACCTTCTCCCCGCAGATCGTTGACGACCCGCATGTTGTACACACCTAACATTTTTCCCTCCTCATTTTAGAATTATTTGATAAAGACATTATACATAATATAAGTATGTATGTCAAGTGATAAATAGAAAAAATATTCATAATTTCTGTTCGCATATTGTAAAATCATATCATGGATAAGCAATTTGTTGCCGATCGTTATGCGAAGATCCGCCTCGCCCACGGGATCTCGGGGCGCAAACTGAGCCTTGAACTCGGGCAGAGCACGGAGTACATCAACCAGATCGAAAACGGCAGGAGCCTGCCCTCCCTCGAGGGGCTGTTCAACTTCTGCGACTACTTCCACATCACGGTGGGAGAGTTTTTCGAGGACAAATTTGTCTATCCTGTGCAATACGACAAGATCATCCGCGAGCTGAACAGGATGGATGCCCTGTCGCTCGAAACGGTCTACGCCCTCCTGCGCCTCATCAACGAAAAGAAGACCTAAAACATAAAACGTTCGGGCTTTTTCTCGCGGGAGGAAGCTCTCGCTGTCTCCTTTGGGTAGAATTTCGCATTCTGCCGACCAGCCCAGTGGGCTGTCGGCGCGAAATTCGATGGCAATTGCCCATATGCACGGGCAATTGCTGACCGAGCGCGGGACTCTACCCGCGCGAGACAGTGGCGCACAGCGCCCACTCTTGCTGTCCCCTTTGGGGAAAGTGGCGCACCGCGCCGAAAGGGGTTCGAAACCCCCTCACCGCCTACGGCGGAGCTCCCCCAAAGGTGGAGCCAAGGTTCGGTCGTTCCCTGCCCTCCCCCTTATACTTGAGGGGGAGGGATGCCGTAAGGCAGGGAGGGGGTGACAAGGAGGGGCGAGGTGACAAAAAAGGGCGGGGGCATGTCTGAGATGCGCCCCGCAATTTCAAATCGTCCACTGCAAAAACGAACAATATAAAAGCGGCGGACAACAAATTTGTTGCCCGCCGCTCGGGTTTGATCGATTTCTCACAATCAGCTTGATTTTAATCAAATACACGTTGATCGTCAATGGCTATTTTTGTGTAAGCGTCCAACCTGTCGGGTGTGGGGAGCGCGGAAGAGAGGCAGTAACGATCGCCGCCGTTGCGAACCACTACGCTCTCCAAAAGAAGGCTGGCACCATTTTCAATGACAATTGAAGCAATCGAAGAGCCAGGGACAATCTCTCCGAACCCTGCATCACTATCATAACTTTGTTGCCCATATCTCTGTGCAGCAAAAAATATCACACCTGTGCCGCTTGTCGAATTCTTCGCATTGATCCGCGCCTTTGGACCGATCGTGATATGACTAAGATTTATAAGCCCGATGATGTCCCTTGTCCCCTCTCTGAAAATATAGTTGGTCGCTGACATAATGGCGTATGTCCCGCCCTCTTTGATTTCAAGATTCATTGTGCCATTCATATAGACGTCCCCGCCACCTATGCAATTGATTCCGATTGCAAACGTATATGTTTGACCAGCATAATGATTCGGATCTGTCGCGCTTCCTGTAAGATCGATCGTCGCTCCCTCGGAAACAGTTAAAACACCATTGGGGTAAACCTCAAATACCGATGCCACCGTCACTCCAGACAAATTAAAGAGATCCTTACTGATTACGTGCGTGCCATCTTTCAGGTTGAGGTGACTCTTTTGTTCT
This sequence comes from uncultured Clostridia bacterium, assembly GCA_947625065.1. Lineage (GTDB taxonomy): Bacteria > Bacillota > Clostridia > Christensenellales > Borkfalkiaceae > Gallimonas. The sequence goes on from CANQNB010000070.1 coordinate 5,941, forward strand.
CCCGCCCCTTTTCCGATCAAAAATGATGTAATATTCCCTTCAATTTTTACGGTCGCATTTTCGATGTTTAGAGTAGATCCCTGGGAAACAAACACGCCTACTCCAAAACCAAAATACTCCAACTGCCCGTTGGGATTAGCATCAGGAACATCACTTGCGGTTGTTTTTCCTTTCATCTCCAAAACAGCTTGATCGCTTATGTTGACAGTGCCGCCCTCAACATATACTGCATGGTCGCTTGTTTCATTATGGATTTGAAACTTAACATCCTGCACGTTCAATGTGCCTTTTACGCGAAGACCGTATGCTCCGTCTTCGTTGGCATCACCGGTTTCCGCCCACTTGTTGATAGTCAACGATGAACGAGCCCTGTTTGCCTTCATCGGCAACATCGGCTGAGGTATCCGTGACCGTCAGCGTGCTACCTTTGGGCACGATCAAACTTTGACCTTCCTCTGTATTTTTATCCACAGCCACCGAATTTCCGCCGACATCGATCGTAAGATCCTTGTTCTCGGGCACCATGAGCGGAGTTTCGTCGGAGATCGTCATATCATCCATGAGCCCCAACACAAGATCGGTCTCATCCGATTTGGCAAAGTCATCCAAGGCGGCGTGCAGGCCGTCCGCAGAATTGACGATCACATCGGCGAGGGGCGTGCTGTCGCTCGCGTTGCCCTGGACGGCATAGACGCCGATCGTGAGATCGGTCGAAAGACTTTGATATTCCGTCTCCGTATCGATAGGGAGAGAGATCTCAACTGTGAACGGTTCTATTTTGGCTCCCGGATCGATCGACTCCGACCACTTGTCGGTGACAACGCCGTATTCCCCGCTCACCGTTTCGCTGTTGAATTCCACCTTCAAAAAATCGCTGAGCTTTTCGCCGTTCGGACCGAGGACGGTGTCCTTTATCCCAAGGCGCATCTGGTATCTGATCGAGATCGTGCTGCTGTTCTGCACCTCGATTTTGAGCACCACGCCGTCGCCGGGGGAGATGCTCTTGATCGTGACCGTGCCGCCCGAATAGGTCACCGTGCCGCCGTTGGAGAAGTTGTACTCTTTGCCGCTTTGGTACGTCTCCCCTTCATAGAGATTCTTGTTCGTGTAACCTTCCCCATCTTTCCACTCGGCGGAGTAGACACGGGAGATGCTCGCCTTGGCTGTGACGTCGACATTACCGCTGGTGATGGAGATGTCGGTATTCGACTGCCCCGTGAAGAGGGCGAAGGTCGAGCCGGCGATGAGCGCCGCGCTCAGTGCGATGGAAACTGCCGAACTCAAAATTGTTTTTGTTGCTTCTTTCTTCATGCTGATTCCCCTTTCCCGCGGAAAATTTTTTGTGCCCCGTGGGGATACAGTCTATATTTTAGCCCCCCCCCCCCCCCCCCCCCCCCCCCCC
>CANQNB010000071.1 GCA_947625065.1 uncultured Clostridia bacterium
CTTGATGCGGACGGCGTACCTTCTCCACTTGCCGTCTGCGTGCACTCTGAGCTTCTTCTCGGCGATCGTCTTGCCGTCCTTGCGGAAGCCGACCGAGACCTTTCCCTTATAGTCGTAGGCGCGCAGCCAAAAGCTCACACGGTACTCGACGCCCGCGGTGAGATAGACGCCGTCGTACGCCTTGTTCTTCATGCCGCAGCCCGCCTCCGCCGTGATGCGCATGTAGTGCGGGTTCTCGGGGAAGAGCGGACGGTCGGTCTTGATCTTTAACGTGACGTTCGCCCCCGCGGGGTACGCCTCCCAGCCGTAGCCGCCGTCGTGGTCGACGATGTAGCGGTCCCACTCGCCGTGAACGTCCTTCGCCTCGAAGTTGCGGTTCTCGAGGAGCTCGGCATAGAGCCCGCCGTCGAGGTCGTAGTTGAGGTCCTCGAAAAAGAGCCCCACTCCGCCCGCCTTGACGGGCACTGCGCGATCGTGCTGTATGGTGATCTTCATGATATACCTCCCTTGGTCATTCGATGGAATGTGCGATAAAGGTGATGTGGTCCGCCGCGCGCTCGAGGTTGCCGACGAGGTTGATGACGACGCTCGAATTCTGCGGCTGGCATCTGCCCTCGTTGAGCCGCTCGATGTGCTGGGCGATGAGATCCTTTCTGTCGCGGTCGATCTCATCCTCGAGGGCGTCGACCTCCCGAAGTTTGGAGACGTCTTTGAGCAGATAGGTCGCAAGGGCGAGCTCGTAGAGCTTGCCGAGCTGCCCGTACATCTCCGAGAGCATGGTCAGAAACTCTTCGGAGAAGACGAGTCCGTCGTCCACGGCGTGGCGCGTGTATTTGGTGATGTTGTCGGCGAGCTCGCCGAGACGCATGATGTCGTTGAGGACATAGTGCAGGTTGGAGACCGTCTTTTCGTCCTCGAGGACGAGGCTCTCCCCCGACAGCTTGACGAGGTAGGCAACGCCGAGCTTATCTGCCTGCAACAGCTCCGCGTTGTGGGCGTCCACCGTCTTTGCCGCCGCCGTGTCCTTCTCCAAAAAGGCGCGGAAGGAGAGGTCGAGGGTATCCATGGCGTAGGAGAACATCTTGCCCGTCTGGCGGTAGATGTAGCCGAGCGCGACGGAGGGACTGCGCAGAAGTCGCTCGTCGAGTTCGCCGAAGACGGAGGAGACGCGCTCCCTTTCCGCCTTGCCCTTGCGGTCGGGCACGATGTGCTCGGCGAGCCAGACGAATCCCTTGACGAAGGGCAGAAAGAGCAGCGTGTTCACGACGTTGAAGAGGGTGTGGAAGGTCGCGATCTGCATGGTCGGACCGAGCCCCGGTTTGCCGAAGACGGTGATGTCCGAGGGGAAGATGCCCGCGAGCACCGTGTCGGCGAATCCCCTCCACGAGAGCAAGAAGACGGTAAAGATGACGGCGCCGAAGAGGTTGAACAGGAAGTGGATGAGCGCCGCGCGCTTGGCGTTCGTGCTCGCCCCGAGGGAGGAGATGAGCGCCGTGACGCAGGTGCCGATGTTCGAGCCGATGATGATGTAGAGCGGTGCGTTTCCGCCGCCCCCGATGACCATGCCGAGGCTCGCCATCGTGATGATGACGGCATTCACCGCCGTAGAGCTCTGGACGAGCGCGGTGATGACGATGCCGAGCAAAAGGAGCAGGAGGGGGTTTCGGATGGCGCCGAGGACGCCCGAGACGGCGTTGAACGCCTCCGATCCCTCCTCAAAGGTGAGCGCGCCCGACATGAGTTTGAGCCCGACGAAGATGAGCCCGAAGGACGCGACGACGTTGCCGACCGACTGCATGCGTTCGCTCTTGGCGAACATGGTGATGAACACGCCGACGGCGGCGAGCGCCAGAAAGAAGGCGGTGATGTCCGACCCCGCGAGCGCGATCACCCATGCGTTGAGCGTCGTGCCGATGTTGGCGCCCATGATGATCGCCGTCGCCTGAAAGAGGGTCATGATGCCCGCATTGACGAGACCGACGACCATGACCGTCGTAAAGGCGGAACTCTGCCCGAGGATGGTCATCGCCGTGCCGATCCCGACCCCCGCAAACCTGTTCTTCGCCGTCTTGTTGAGCATGTCGCGGAGCTTGGTATGGGCGAGACGGGTCATGTTCTCGGAGAGCATCTTCATCCCGATGAGGAAGGTCCCGACGCCCCCGAGGATCTGCATGACGATCGTAATGATTTCGAAAGTCCCCATAGTTCCCCCTGTCTTCCCCCCTATTATAACAGCGCGCGCGGGCGTTTGTCACCTGTTTTTTGCAAATTTATCGGGAACTTGCGTAAATGTGAAAAAGTTGCAAAAGCGCGCCGCCGCCGTTCAAACGGGAATTGTCCCGCCGGCGGGAAAATTTTCGGGGCGCGCGCCTCCCCCGCTCCTTTTTCCGTTGCATTTTCTCCTGCGCTATGCTATAATTGGGGCAGAACGTTTCAGGAGGATCAAGACGGCATGAACGAACAGCCGACCTTCTTCGAACATGACGAAATGCAGCCGCTCGCCGCGAGGCTGCGTCCGCGCGACCTCGACGAGTTTTACGGGCAGAAGCATCTGCTCGGCGAAGGCAAAGTTCTGCGCCGCCTCATCGAGAGCGACCGCGTGACCTCGATGATCTTCTGGGGGCCGCCCGGGGTGGGCAAGACCACCCTTGCCCGCATCATCGCGGGGCGCACCAAGGCGAAGTTCATCGACTTCTCCGCCGTCACGAGCGGCATCAAGGAGATCAAACAGGTGATGGAGCAGGCGGAAAAGAACCGCCGCTTCGGCGAAAAGACCATCCTCTTCGTCGACGAGATCCACCGCTTCAACAAGGCGCAGCAGGACGCCTTTCTCCCCTTTGTGGAGAAGGGGAGCATCATCCTCATCGGCGCAACGACCGAGAACCCCTCCTTCGAGGTGAACGGGGCTCTCCTCTCGCGCTGCAAAGTGTTCGTGCTGCAAGCGCTCAAGACGGAGGAACTCGCCGAGCTCCTCCGCAACGCCGTGACCGACGAGCGGGGCTTCGGGAGGCAGAAGGTGGAGATCGCCCCCGAGACCATCGAGATGATCGCCGCCTTCGCGAACGGCGACGCGCGCAGCGCTCTCTCCACCCTCGAAATGGCGATCCTCAACGGCGATCTGCAGGGGGACAGGACGGTCGTCACGCAGGAGACGGTGGAACAGTGCACCTCGAAGAAGTCCCTCCTCTACGACAAGACGGGCGAGGAGCACTACAACCTCATCTCCGCCCTCCACAAGTCGATGCGCAACTCCGACCCCGACGCCGCCGTCTATTGGCTCGCCCGCATGCTCGAAGCGGGCGAAGATCCCCTCTACATCGCAAGGCGGGTGACGCGGTTCGCCTCGGAGGACATCGGGCTCGCAGACCCCCGCGCGCTCGAGATCGCCATCGCCGCCTATCAGGCGTGCCACTTCATCGGCATGCCCGAGTGTTCGGTGCACTTGACCGAAGCGGTGGTATACATGTCCGTGACACCCAAGTCAAATTCGTGCGACGTCGCCTATCTGCGGGCGAAGCAGGACGCCCTCACGATGCTCGCCGAGCCCGTCCCCCTCGTCATCCGCAACGCCCCCACCAAGCTCATGAAGGAGCAGGGCTACGGCAAGGGATACCAGTATGCGCACGACGCCGAAGACAAGCTCACGACCATGCAGTGTCTGCCCGATTCCCTCGTGGGAAAGGAGTATTATCTCCCCACGGAGGAGGGCGCCGAGGCGCGGTTCAAGGCGCGGCTCGAGGAGATCAAGGCATGGAAAAGGGAACATTCCAAAAAATAATCTGCGAAGGTAGCGGTCTGTGATCAAGCAAGGGATCCTCAACTTCTTCAAAAATCTCAAATATTTCTTCACTCCCCTCGGAACGCTCGCGCTCGGGCTCGTCATCGGTCTCTCCGTCTTCCTCCCCGGCGTCCTTACGGCGCTCTCCGACCTCTTCCGCAACGTGCAGACCATCCTCGAAGGCACCACCGTCGACTTCTCCGCCCTCAAGGAGAGCGTCCTTACCGCGGTCGGGAGCCTCGGCTGGGAAAACGGCATCCTGTCGGCGATCCGCACGATGGTGAGCGAAGAGTGGCTCACCGCGACCCTCAACGGCTTCGTCGGCGCCTTTGTGGAGGACGTGAGCATCTATGCCGTCAAATTTCAGGAGGCGATCGGGGCGTTCAAGCACGAAATCGTGCTCTCTCTTCTCGCCATGGCTGCCTTTACCGTCCTCGGCATGGTCTCGGGGTACTTTCTCACGCGCTGGCTCATCCGCAGGAACATGATGATGAAGCTGACCGTCGGGACCTTCCTCCTCCATGCCCTCGCCGACTCCCTCCTCACTGTCCTCATCGCGGGGGTGAGCGCGTGGCTGGCGATGCTGTGGAAGCCGAGCCTCCCCATCTCCGGCATCCTCTCCGTCTTTGTGTTCGGCTCCGTCTCCCTGTTCGAGGCGTATCTCATCCACGGAAGGAAGCGCATCCCGCTCAAAGAGATCCTGAACACAAAAAATATCCTCAAACTCTACGCGACCAACTTCATCATCTTCCTCCTCTCGGCGGCGCTCACTGCTGCGGTCGTCTTCCTCATCAACGCCCTCGTCGGCATCTTCGTCGGCATCGCGATCATGGAGATCGGCTTCATCGTGATCGGTCTCAACGCCGAGTCCTACGTCATGGGCGTCGCAGAAAGGGCACAAAAATCGCCGCAGGGCGCTAAAATTTGTTGACGCCGCCGCCAAAATGTGCTAACATAGAAAAAAATCAAGCAAGCAGACAGTTCGTGACCATCCTGTCTATAAACAAAACTATGGAGGGATGGGCGCATTGCGCCCTTTTTGTTTGCTCTCGCAAAGGAGTCACATGCTCACACGCATCCGCCGGGAATGGCAGGAGTTCTGCCTTCTCATGAAAAACGTCCCCACCGTCATTGTCGTCCTCTTCATCCTGTCCGTCTTTTCGATGAACCTGCTCGCCAACAAGAGCATCAACATCCCGTGGAACTGGCTCGCCCTCGACTGCGGCATCATCGTGAGCTGGTTCGCCTTCTTCACGATGGACGTCTTGACCAAGCGGTTCGGTCCCAAGGCGGCGACGGAGATCTCGGTACTCGCCACCCTCATCAACCTCTTCTTCTGCCTCCTGCTCTTTTTGGGAAGCCTCATCCCCGGCACGTGGGGGGAGAGCTACGTCGAGGGAAGCGAAGCGATCCTCAACCACGCCCTCGACCGCACCTTCGGCGGGACATGGTACGTCGTTCTCGGCAGCACGGCGGCGTTTTTGGCTTCCGCCGTCGTCAACAACTTTTCCAATTACGCCATCGGGAAACTCTTCAAAAAGAACCCCGACGGCTGGGCGGCTTACATCCTTCGCACCTACGTCTCGACCGCGGTCGGGCAGTTCGTCGACAATCTGACCTTCGCCCTCCTCGTGAGCCATTTCTTCTTCGGGTGGTCGCTGCTGCAATGCGTCACCTGCGCCCTCACGGGGATGGTCGCAGAGCTGTTGTGCGAGCTCCTCTTCCTCTACCCGGGCTATGCCATCACGCGGCGCTGGAAGAAGAACGGCGTCGGCGAAGAATATCTTAGTTACAGGGAGGCGCAGCATGAAAACGCTCATCACGGGGACAAGTAACGGCATCGGAAAAGCCATCGCCGAGAAGTTCCTTTCCTGCGGTCACGAGGTGGTCGGCTTGGACATGGTACCCCCGTCCATCGTCCACCCCCGCTATCTGCACGTGTGCACAGATATTCTCACGGGCGAGCTTCCCGCTGCTGTTGACCCCGAGATCCTCATCAACAATGCGGGCGTGCAGAACTCGGGGCGGGACATCGATGTCAACCTCAAAGGCACCATCCGCGTCACCGAAAAGTATGCCTTCCGTGAGGGCATCAGAAGCGTGCTCTTCATCGCGTCTTCGAGCGCGCGCACGGGGGCGGAATTCCCCGAATACGCCGCGAGTAAGGGCGGCATGGTCGCCTATATGAAAAACGTCGCCATCCGCATCGCCAAGTTCGGCGCGACGGCGAACAGCCTCTCCCCCGGCGGGGTGAAAACGTCCCTCAACGACCATGTGATGAACGACCCCGTCCTTTGGAAAAAGATCATGGACGAGACTCTCCTCCCCAAGTGGGCGGAGGCGGAGGAGATTGCCGAGTGGGCGTACTTTCTCACCGTCGTCAACCGCTCGATGACGGCGCAGGATCTGCTCATCGACAACGGCGAAGAGGCGAATCTGCACTTTATCTGGTGAAAACGGCGCCCGAATATTTTCCTTTGCGGAAAAAATTAAAATTTCGCCTAAAATCGCTTGCATTTTGTCGCGCTTTCCCCTATAATAGAAATGTTCAGCGATGCTACTGTGGCTCAGTCGGTAGAGCGGTTGATTCGTAATCAACAGGTCGCCGGTTCAAGTCCGGCCAGTAGCTCCAAAAACAGCCGCGAGGTTTTTGCCTCGCGGTTGTTTTTTGCTGTTGTTGATTCGGCTTGAACCGACCAGACCTGTTGATTTCATTTTGAGGTGGTGTCGGGTCGTCGGTTCAAGTCCGCGCGAGCGCGAAGCGCGAAGCCATCGAGCGTAGCGAAGATACCAGTAAGCTCCAAAAAATAGCGGTTGTCATTTGACAGCCGCTATCCTTTCCGCCGTTCTGCACGAAGAGTTTATCGGTCTTTTCCCATAAATCGCCGTGCCGTTCCTTTTCGCCGTCCCACCATGCCTTAT
>CANQNB010000072.1 GCA_947625065.1 uncultured Clostridia bacterium
AAAACTCCGCGCTGTCGTCCGGCATGCCCTGAACGAGGAGAATGTCCCCCTCCGCAAGGTTGGTGTCTGCGCTCGGGGTGATGCGCTCCCCGCCACGCACGACCGAGGTGACGAGGGCGGAGAAGGGCCAGAGGATGTCGCGGATGTTGCGCCCCGCCGCCACGGTGACGGTGACCGTCGCGCAGATCTTCTTTGCGCGGGCGCGTTCCTCTTCGTAGATCTCCTCGAAGATCGCCTCGTACATCGGCTCGATGCGGAACACTTCGCCGAGCAGATACCCCACCGCGACGCCGATGACTGCGGGGAGGAGGAAGGCAAAGCTCCACGTGAGCTCGACGGTCATGAGGATGCCCGTGATGGGCGCCCGCACGACGGAGGTGAAGAAGGTCACCATGCAGATGACGACGAGCGCATCGGTATACGACGGGTCGAGCCCGATCTTTGCAAAGAGCAGGGACATCAGCATGCCGATGCCCGCGCCCATCGCCATCATGGGAACGGAGATGCAGCAGGGCAGATCGGAGCCCGCGTTCACGGCGCTCACGAGAAATTTCAGGAAGAGAATGACGAGGAGGGAGAGCCACAGCGGAGCCCCGAACACGGACACGGTATGCTCCGATGCGCTCGAGAGGGCATGGATGAACTCCACGCCGCCGCCCATCGTCCACATGGTAACGAGCCCGCACACGCCCGCGAGCAGGAAGGGAATGAGGAAGTTTCCGTAGCCGCGGAAGATGCGCAGCTTTTTGAAGAGCCTGCGCGCAAAGAACACCGAAAAGTAGAAGGCGAGCCCCAAGAGGGAGGTCACCGCCGCCGCGCCGAGGACATACAGGCAGAACATCAGATCGACGCCCTCCGGCATCGTGAATCCTTCGAGGAAGGGTCCCTGCGACAGCCCCATGAGGGGGCCCAGAAGATTCCGCACGACGATCGCGACGGAGACCGACGAGAAGGAGCAGATGAACACCTCGGGGGTAAACCGTTTGTGCGTCTCCTCATAGGCGAACACCATGCCCGTGAGGGGAGCGTTGAGCGCAACGGCGAGCCCCGCGCACGCGCCGCCCGTGATCTGGTAGCGGCGGATGACTGAACTTCTGCGCGTGAGGTTGCTCATGCCGTATCCGCACGAGGCGCCGATGAGCAGGCTGGGTCCCTCCGCGCCCGCAGACAGCCCCATAAACACGGTGAAGAGGCTCGCCGCGAACATGCCCGTGAGCACGCGGTACCACTTGAAGCGCAACAGCCCCTGCGCCGCACCCTCCGCCTGCGGGAACCCGCTGCCGCGGATCATGGGGACGAACCTCACGACGCCGCCGAGCACGATCGCCCCCACGGCGAGGGCGAGAAAGAGGAGGGGAATGAACCACGGGTGGCTGCGGAAGACGTTGTAGTAGCCGACCGAGAACTCTTCGCACATGACGACAAGAACATTGTAGAGGGTGACGACGAGCCCCGCGAACAGCCCCGTCAGTCCCCCCACGGCAATGATCTGCAACCCGCCATTCACTTTTCCGCCGATGGATCCCGCTTTTGTACTCATACACAGACAGTATAACAGATTTTCAACAAGATGTAAAGTAAAATGGGGGACGCCGCACGGTGCGCGCTGTCCCCCATCCTTCCGATGTCTTTACTCCCCCGCGAATTGCGCGTAGTAGAGCTCGGTGTAGAACCCCCCTCGGCGCAGGAGCTCGTCGTGCGTGCCCTGCTCGATGATCTTGCCCGCCTTCATCACGAGGATGAGGTCGGCGGTGCGGATAGTGGAGAGGCGGTGGGCGACGATAAAGCACGTCCTCCCCTCCATGAGGGCGGCGAACGCCTGCTGGACGATGTGCTCGGTGCGGGTGTCGATGTTGGAAGTCGCCTCGTCGAGGATGAGCATGGGCGGGCGGCAGAGCATGACGCGCGCGATGCACAGCAGCTGCTTCTGCCCCGCCGAGAGCACGCCGTCCTCCGAGACGACGGTGTCGTACCCCTGCGGGAGGCGCATGATGAAGGCGTGCGCCTTTGCCGCCTTCGCCGCGGCGATCATCTCCTCTTCGGTGCAGTCCGTCCTCCCCATGCAGAGGTTCTCGCGGACGGTCGCCGTTTTCAGCCACGTTTCCTGCAGCACCATGCCGACATTCTCGCGCAGGGAGGCGCGCGTCACCGTGCGGATGTCCTTCCCGTCCACATAGATCGCCCCGCCGTCCACCTCATAAAAGCGCATGAGGAGGTTGATGAGCGTCGTCTTGCCGCACCCCGTGGGACCGACGATCGCAACGCGCATGCCCGCCTTCGCATGCAGACGGAGATCCTTGATGAGCTCTCGGTCTGGGTCGTAGGAAAAGGCAACGTCCTCGATGCGCACGTCCCCCGCCGCATGCCCGAGCGCGGGGAGGCTGCCGTCCGGCGTCTCCTCCTCTTCGGAGATGAGCGCAAAGAGGCGCGCCGCACAAGCGAGCGCATTCTGGAACTCCGCAACGACCTCGGAGATCTCGTTGAAGGGCTTGGTGTATTGATTGGCGTAGGAGAGAAAGATCCCGAGGCTCCCGACGGTAAACGGGGCACCCATGTCCGCGGTCGAGATGACGAAAAACGCTCCGACGAGGGCGACGGCGGCATAGACGACGGCGTTGACGAAGCGCGTCGTGGGGTTGGTCGTCGAGGAGAAAAAGACGGCTTTGAGGGACGCCTTGCGCAGAGCCTCGTTCTTTTCGGCAAAGACGGCGGCGTTCTCTTCTTCGCGGGCAAATGCCTTGACGACTTTGAGGTTTCCGATCATCTCGTCGGCAAACGCCGCTTCGTCCGAGCGCGCCTCCGCCTGCGCGCGGAAGGTCTTATAGGTGCGCCGCGCAATGAACCGCGCAACGAAGAGGGAGAGCGGGGTGATGAAAAAGACGACGAGGGCGATCTCCCAGCGGATGGCGAGCATGATGCCGAGCACCCCCACGATGGTGAGCGCCCCCGTAAAGAGCTGGGTGAAGCCGAGCAGCAGCCCATCGGAGAATTGCTCCGCATCGGAGACGATCACGTTGGCGACGTCGCCATAGGCGCGGGCGTCGATGTACTTCAGGGGGAGCCGCCCGATCTTCGCGAAGGCGTCGTTGCGCATGTCGACGAGGACGCGGTAGGCGATGCTGTTGTTCATGAGGCTCATCAGCCATTGGAAGAGGGTGCCCGCCGCGGCAGAGACGGCGAGCGCCGTCAGGTACACCGAGAGAAGTTTCCAGTCGACCTCCCCCTTCCCGACGATGCAGTCGATCCCCTTCCCCGCGAAGAAGGGAGTGAGGAGGTTCGCCGCAACGACGACGACCGCCGACAGCACGGTGAGCATGACGAGGGGCAGATGGGGCTTGAGATAGCGGAGGATGCCCGCAAACGTCTTGCGCTTCATGCGTCCGCCTCCGTCTGTGAGAGGTAGATCTCTCTGTACAGGACACTGCGCTCCATGAGCTCGGCGTGGGTACCCATGTCCGCGATGCACCCCTCATCGAGCACGAGGATCTTGTCTGCATGCATGACCGAAGCCACCCGCTGCGACACGAGGAAGACGGTGCAGTCGAGCGTTTTCAGCGCGGCGCGGAGACGGGCGTCCGTCGCGTAGTCGAGGGCGGATGCCGCGTCGTCGAGGATGAGGATCTCGGGATCCCTGACGAGTGCGCGCGCGATGGTGAGCCTCTGCCGCTGCCCGCCCGAGAGGTTGCGCCCCTCCTGTGCGATCTCGCCGCCGAGCCCGCCCTTGGCTTCGAGCACGTCCTCCGCCTGTGCGAGCTTTGCCGCGCGCAGCAGTTCTTCTTCGGTGGCGGAATCCTTCCCCCAGCGCAGATTGGAGGCGATCGTCCCGCGGAAGAGGACCGCCCTCTGGGGCACGTAGCCGACCATGCGCTCGCGCAGCTGCACGGCGGGGATGGACCCGACGGGAACGCCGCCGATCTTCACCGTCCCCTCCGTCGCCTCATAAAAGCGCGGGATGAGGTTCACGAGCGTGCTCTTGCCCGAGCCCGTGCCGCCGAGGATCCCGACCGTCTCCCCGCGCGCGACCGAAAAGTTGATGTTACGCAGGGAGGGCGCGCCCCCGCCCGCATAGATAAAACTGACGTTTTCAAAGGAAATGTGAGGCTCGCCTTCGGACATGGTCCCGTCGGACGCGGTCGAAGGCTCCGCATCTGCCTCGCCCTTCATGTCGAGAACGGTGCCGATGCGGCGCATGCAGGCGACCGCCTTGGTCGTCGTCACGATCCAATTCGCGAACTTGATGAGCTCGACGAGGACGAGGGAGAGATAGCTGTACAGGGCGAGCACATCCCCCTGCTCGAGCGCACCCGCATGCACGCGGACGGCGCCCACGCGGATGAGGGCAACGGCGGCGAGGTTGACGAGGACGAAGGTGAGGCTGCCCGTGAGCGCCCCGATCCTCCCCACGTTCACCTGCGCCCGTTTGAGCGCGTCGTTCTTCTTGCGGAAGGAGGCGGTCTCCTCTTCCTCCATGCGGAAGGCGCGGATGACACGCGCGCCCGCCAAGTTCTCGCGCGTGGAGAGATAGACGCCGTCGAGCTTCTCCTGCACCGTCCTGTGGCGGGGGATGCACGCCGCCATCACCGAGAAGACGACGACGGCGAGCAGCGGGATGACCGCGACGAACACGAGCCCCGCATACCTGTCCACGACGAACGCCATCACCGCCGCGCCCCCCACGATGATGGGCGAACGCAAAAAGAGGCGCAGCGTCAGATTGATCCCCGTCTGCACCTGCTGGGCATCGCTCGTCATGCGGGTGAGCATGGACGGGGCACCCATGTCGTCGATTTGGGTGAAGGAAAAGGTCTGCATGCGGTTGAAGAGCCGCCGCCTTAGTTCTGCGCTCGCCCCGACCGCCGTCTTCGCCGCAAAGTACTGCGCGGTGAGCGCGAAGACGAGCCCCAGCACGCCGAACCCCACGAGAAGGAGGCAGGCGTTCGTGATGTAGCCGCGGTCGCCGTTCGCGATGCCGATGTCGACGATGGAAGCCACGACGAGGGGCACGAGCAGTTCCATTCCCGCTTCGAGCAGTTTGAAAAGAGGCGACAGGATCGCCTCAACCCGGTACCGTTTCAAGCAGGAAAGCAAGTGTTTCATGAAGCCGTTTCTCCCCTATCCCTCGTTATGCGAGGAAGAGATAGACGTAATAGCCGATAAAGCAGACCACCATGACCGCCCCCGCGACCCTCGTGAGCTTTCTCTTCCCGAGGAGGGCGCACACGTAGAGCAGGAGCGCCGCGCCGAGTGCGACGAGCGCATCGACGAGGTTGCCCGAGATCGTAAAGGAGAGCGGGCAGAAGAGGGAAGACACGCCCGCGACGAGGAAGATATTGAAGATGTTGCTGCCGATGATGTTCCCGACGGCGATGTCCGTCTCACCCTTCGCCGCCGCCACGACGGAGGTGACGAGCTCGGGCAGAGAGGTGCCGATCGCGACGACGGTCAGCCCGATGATGCGCTCGGGCACGTGAAAGGCGCTTGCGACATAGCGCGCGCCGTCGACGAGCAGCGTTCCGCCGCCCACGACCATGCCGAGCCCGACGAGGGTGAGCAAGATGAGCACCCACACCTTTTGGACCATCTTCCTCTTCCACCCGTCGAATTTGTTCTTCGGAGGCTTTTCCTCTATGGGGGTTTCGGACATGCCCCCCTCACGCGCCCTCTTCTGCTCCTTGCGGGCGTTCAGAAAGAGGAGGGTCATATACCCCGAAAAGACGACGAGAAGGATGACGCCGTCCCACCACTCGATGGCGCGACCCCAAGCCCCGAGCCCCACAAGCAGGGCGGAGGCGAGAAGAAGGACGGGGATGTCGAGCCACATCGAGACCTTCTGCACGGGGAGTTTGCGGATGAGCGCGGAGGTGCCGAGGATGAGCAGGATGTTCACGATGTTGCTGCCCACGACGTTCCCGATCGCGATGTCCGTCGACTTTTGGATCGCACCCGTGACGGAGACGGCGAGCTCGGGGAAGCTCGTCCCGAAGGCGACGACGGTCAGCCCGATGACGAGGGCGGGGATGCGCATCTTCCCCGCGAGCCCCGCCGCACCTTCGACGAACCAGTCCGCCCCCTTCACGAGGAGCACAAAGCCCACGACGATGAGCACGATCCAGATCCACAGCCAAGCGTCCGCCCAAACATTTCCATTCATAAAAAGACCCTCTCAAACATTTTTATCGGTGACCCGTAAAAATTATTTGCCAAGAGTCTTGTCGTTCAAACGAACCGCCTTTGACACGCGTGTTTGCGCGGGGCATGTTGCCAAGGCGCGGGGACTACTCCCTCCCGACATGATGAATTTAGCATATTCTGCCCAAAATGTCAAGCGCGTTGCACGCAAAGAGAAATTTTTCCCCCGCCGCATCCCTTGGGAGAAGGAAGCAAGGATACCACCTCCTCATTCCGAACGGAGCGCAAGCGAAGTGAGCGAATCTTTAAGATACACTCCCCGCTCGGCTACGCCTACTTCGCGCTACGCGCTCGTGTCGACCTTAGTTTACAATAGAAGCCTCGGTCGATCGGTATGAGGGTCGGTCGCCCCCTGCCCTCCCCTCGAGGGTCGCAAAACGCATTCTCGCACATCAGCCCAGTGGGCTGTGGGCGGCGTTTTGCGGTGAGTGAGCGC
>CANQNB010000073.1 GCA_947625065.1 uncultured Clostridia bacterium
TATACATGCCGTCGCGCCCGCTCTCGCTCTCATACAGGCAGAGGTGTTTGAGATAGCTGAACACGCCGCCGTTCTTTGCCGCCTTGACTTCGTTCGCCGCCATGATGCCCGAGAGATAGGCGTCCTCGGAATAGTACTCATAGTTTCTTCCGCCGAAGGGGGAACGGTGCAAGTTCATTGCGGGACCGTACCACCCGTTGATGCCGCGGCTTGCGGCGTCCTTTGCTACCGTGAGCCCCATGCTGTATGCGAGCTGGGTGTTCCACGTCTGCGCAAGGACGACCGAGTTGAAGCCCGTGGCGCCTTTGACCGTGTTGTCGAAGCTGCCGATCTGGTTGGGACCGTCGAGGTCCATCGTCTGAGGCTTGCCCACAGAGGCGAGCGCCGCCGTTTGGGTATATCCCTTGAGAACGAGATCCTGCAGCTCTTTCTGCGTGAGCTGGTCGAGGACGGGACCCCACAGCGTGTCGTTATCGTAGCTCTCCGGCTGCCCGAGCAATCTGCCCAGGTCGGTGATGCCCGCTTCGTCATACACGAGCTTGTTGCCGTCTGCTCCCATCACGGGCTCTACCGCATCCTGGTTGCGGGCTTCCCATTCGTTCACGAGCTCTTTCGTGTAGGTATTGTACTTCTTGATCTCCTCCGCCATTTCGCGGTCTTCTGCCCGTTCATAGGGGAAGGTGTCGGCGAAGTTGCTGCGGGTGAGATAGGTGATCTGCGCCGTACCGTCGCTGTTGCCGTCGATGGCAATGCCGTCTGTGAGTGTGACGTCCTCGCCCGCCGTGAAGCGGTTCTTGACGGGGGTCCCCGATGCGCTGTCGTTCTCAATGGAGATGTCGCTCTTCACCGTGTAGGTGAATTCCGCGTCCTCGCCGCCGAGACGGTCGGTCGCAAGGGTGTGCGCATCCGTTCTCAGCGAGAGAACGTAGGCGCCCGCTTCGAGCTCATAGCCGTAGACGTCGTTGTGATTGCGATCGTAGCAGTCGTAGCTCTTCATGTCCTCGGCTTTCACTTCGAGGATGACCGCCTCGGTTTCGCCCGGCTTGAGCACTTGCTGGGTCTTGCCGAACGCGATGAGGTTGACCGACGCCTTCTCGATCCCGCCCGCCGTGTAGGGAGCGGTGTAGTAGAGCTGTACGACGTCCTGCCCCGGGACCGTGCCCGTGTTGGTGACGACGACTTCGAACTTGATGACGCTCCTTTCGGTGAGGTCGGAGGCGGAGCCGTTCTCGACCTTCACATCGCGCACCTGCCATTCGAAATCGGTGTAGCTCAGACCGAAGCCGAAGGGATATTGCACGACGTCGCGGTAGCCGTTCTTGATGCCCCACTGCGCCTTCGCCCCGTCGCTCGTCCAGAATCCTGCCGCGTCCGCCGTTTCGTACCATTTATAGCCGACGTAGATGCTCTCCTGATAGTCGGTGTAGGCAACGCCCGTATAGCTGACTTTGGAACTTCCGTTGCCGTGCTGTGTCATCATGGGATAGAGCCCGGCGCTGTTGGTGTAGAACGCGGTGGTATTTTCACCCTTTCCGCCTGCGCCCTTGATGCCCGCGCCCGTGTTCACATAGGTGGGGTTGGTGGTAAGGTCGTAGGCGTAGGTGTCCGTCGTCCTGCCCGAGGGGGTGTAGTCACCGTAGAGGAGCTTGGGGATGGCCTTCGCGCCCGCACTGCCCGTAGCGCCCAAAATCAGGCAGGCATCGAGCCCCGGAATGGTTTCGAGGAAGCCGAGCTCCATCGTGTTGGTGGAGTTGATGAGCACGACCACATTCTTGTAGTTTGCACCCACGTATTTGAGCAGCGCCTCTTCCTCGAGGGAGATCTCGAGATAGGTGCGGTCCGTATCCGTCGTTCCCTTGTATTTGTACTGGACCTTGGGGCAGTCATTGCTCTCGCCCGTGATCCTGCCTAAGACGACAAGGGCGGTGTCCGAGAACGCCAGCGCGTTCGTTTTGACCGACTCGGAGTAGTCCTTTTCGATGTCGGGCTCGTACAGGACGCTGAACTCATAGTTGAAGGAGTGCAGCGTGCCCGCTGTTTGCGAATTGCCCTGTTCGAGGGAAGTCGCCTTGTCGCGGCGGCTCTTGTACCTCGTGTACAGGTCCTTCAGTTCCTTGTTGTACTCCACGCCGTACTCGGTGAGCGCATCGTAGAGGTCATAGAGCTGTGTCTGCGATTGGTCGTCGCGGTTCTTGGTGCCCGCAACGGTGCCCGAACCCGAGCCGCTGTACACCCAGTCCACGGACGACCAGCCGAAGACGTTGACCTTCTTCGCGTCCTTGGCGAGGGGAAGCACGGGGCTGCCGCCTGCGTCATTGGGTTCGTTGCGCACGAGCACGGAGCCTTCCGCCTGGATCTGTTCCACGAGCGTCTCGCCCTCCGCACGCGATGCATTGCTGCTGCCGCCCGCCTTATAGCCGATGACCCAACGGTCGATGGTGGGAGCAAAGATGCCGACGGCGATGTTGACCGCAAGCACGACGGCGAGGATGATCGGCGTCACCGTAAAGCAGACGACGCGCGCAGCGATCTGCCCCGCGGAGAGCTTTACCCGTTTCGGTTTCTTCTTTGACATTGCTAAGTTTGACCTCCGTTTTTTTTGCGGATCTTTTCTATCGCGCGCCCGCGCGACAAATTACAAGAATCCGCTTACCTATATCATATATTATCGCAGAATACCGTGCAATAGTCGAAATTCATTTTTATATCAAAAATATACCTTTTTCAGATTCGTTTTTTTCGCCCGAACGGTTGACGGGGCGCCCTCTCTCGTGTATAATAGAACTATTGAAAGGGACGCCACCGCAAGACGGACGGCAAGGGAGGACAAATGAAAAAATCGCAAGTCATATCTGCCTTGCTCTTGGGGGCGTTTCTGATGGGGGCTTCGGGCTGCTTCGGGGTATTTCCTCCGCCGCGGCGCGAGAAGGAAGAGCACACCCTCCCCATGCTCCGCGTGCAGGGGGAACAGGTCGTCGACGAAGAGGGGAACGCCGTGTCCCTGCGCGGCGTCAATGCGGGCGGGCTTGGGGTCATCGAGCAATGGATGACGGGCTTTTCACGCAGCTCTGCCGAGGGCAGCCCCTATGTCGCCCGCGACCATTACACCACGAGCAAGGTGTGGATCGACCGCTTCGGCTACGACGACACCCTCGCCCTGTGGGAGAACTATCGATCGTCGTGGTGGACGGAGGCAGACTTCGCCAACTGTGCGGCGATGGGGATGAACGTCATCCGTCTGCCCTTCACCTACATGGACATCGACTTCGACGCCGTCGTGAGCTACGAGAACGCGGGCGGTTTCGACTTCGGCTTTTTGGATGATTTTGTCGCGATGGCGGAGAAGTACGGCATGTACACCGTGCTCGATCTGCACGGCGCATACGGCTCGCAGAACGGGCAGGACCACAGCGGGCAGATCATCGACCGGGCGGGCGACGTCACCTTCTACGCCGATGAGGAGATGCTCTTCCTCACGGCGCAGCTCTGGGGCGCCGTTGCCGAGCACTTCAAAGATAACCCTGCCGTGGCGGGCTACGACCTCCTCAACGAACCGGTGGAAAAGGGGAACGGGGAGACAGGCAAACCCCATTGGGACGCACTCGACCGCTTCTACGACGCCGTCCGCGGAGCGGGGGACGGGCACATCGTCATCTTCGAGTCGTGCTGGGGGGCGGGCGGTCTGCCGCAGCCCGGAGACTACGGCTGGGAGAATTGCATGTATTCCTTCCACCACTACACCAACTGCTCGGGCGAGGAGAGATTCGAGGAGCACTGCAAGAGCTTCTCCGACCGCCTCACCGAGGTGGAAGCTGCCGACTTCGGCGTCCCCCTCTACATGGGGGAGTTCACCTGCTATGAGAGCGAGGCGCAGTGGACGTACACCCTCGACCTTCTCAATCGCCGCGGCTGGCACTGGACGAGCTGGACGTATAAGATCTGGGGCACGAGCGGATGGGGGATCTACAACATCCTCACCCAGAACGAGACGAAGATCGATGCGCACAGGGACGGGTACACCGAGACCCGCAAGAGTTTCCGCGCCCTTCTCACCGAGAGCAACGCCCTTCCCTTCACCTTCTCCTCGGGGAACACCCTCTTCTCGGTCATCCGCTCCGCCTGCGGAGGTGGCAGCCGATGAGGGTCCGCTACTTCGTCGAGTCCGCCTTCCTCGAGATGCTCAGGGAGAAACCGGTCGGGCAGGTGCGCGTCGCCGACATCCTCGACTCGGTGGGGATCTGCAAGGGGACCTTCTATAAATATTACTGCGATAAATACGACCTCTTGCAGAAGTGTTTCTACAATGAATTTTACCGTGAGATCCTCGAGCGGTCGGAGACCTTCGAGCAATTCCACGAAAATTCGCTGAGCGTCTTCCGCAAGGCGCCCAAGATCGTCCTGCACGCCATGACGCCCGAGGATTCCGATTCCCTCTACGGCTACCACTCCCGTCTCGCCGCCGATTTTCTCCGCCGCGACAGGGAACGGGAGGGAAAGCAGACGGCGGGCGAACCGTACGAGAGCATGATCTCTCTGTACGCAGACAACGCGACGCTCTTCACCGTCGAGTGGCTGGGGGCATCCCGCCACGGGCAGACGGAGGAGACGCTCAAACTCATCCGTGCGGCGCGTCCCATCGCGCTTGCCGACTGAAAGAAAAACATCCGGGGAGGTAGATCATGAGAACAATTTTTCGCGGAACGGGGCTCGTTGCGCTCTCCATGCTGTTCCTCGCGGGGGGAACGCTCTGCGGCTGCACGGGCGGCGGGGAGCAAAAACAGCCCGTCGTACCATCGGAGCCCACCCCTCCGCCCGAGATCGAGTACACAATCGACGAAACGGCGCCCGAGAGCGGAAAGACGGCGAACCATACCGACTTCTTCGCCGAAAAGGTCGTGCGCAAGGAGAACAGTCCCCTCGCGGGGAAGACGATCTATTGGCTGGGTTCCTCCGTCACCTACGGAGCCGCGTCGGGAGGGGAGGCGATGGCGGAGTTCCTCGCCGCAAAGACGGGCGCGGTCTGCGTCAAGGAGGCAGTCTCGGGCACGACCATCTTCGACGACGGCAAGACGGCAGACACGGGGGAGAAATCGTATACCCGCCGCCTGACAAACAGCACGTCCTTCGACAAGAGTGCGCATGTCGACGCGTTCATCTGCCAGATCTCGACGAACGACGCCACCGACGCCCGCCTCGGCAAGCGGGGAGAGCTCACGGGGGCGGAGGTCACCGAAAAGGAGCTCTTCGACCGCGCCACAACCCTCGGCGGCGTGGAGTACATCATCGCCTACGTCACCGAGACATGGCACTGCCCCGTCTACTTCTATTCGGGGAGCTACTTCGGCGATCCGGGAACGGGCGTGCGCACCAACCGCAACCCCTCGGGGAGCAACTACGCCGCCCTCGTCGAGGACGTCAAGGGAGCGGTCGCCAAGTGGCAGGCGCTCGGCTTCGACGTGGACGTCATCGACCTCTTCAACGACGTCGACTTCAACGAGAGCGTCTCCGACAGCTATTACAAGTGGTGCACGAGCGATGCGATCCATCCCATGCGCGCGGGCTACCTGAACTGGTGGATGCCCTACTTCGAACAGTATCTGACGGTCAGACTTTGCCTTGGCGGCGCGCAGTGACCGCACAGCGAAGGCAGAAGGAATAAATCCCGTCCGAATGCAAACATTGTATTCGGACGGGATTTTATCTATGGGAAATCAAACGATCTATTTCCGCAGACAGCCGCGGATCATCGCGACCAGCACGATCGCAGGACCGAAGGAATGCGAGGGGATTATCGGCAGATATGTTGAGACTGCGCTCGCCGACGACATGTTCGGAGAAGAGACCTATGAGAAGGCGGAGTGCAAGATGCTCTCCGCAGTCATCGACGGGGCGATCGCCAATGCGGGGCTCCGGCGGGAGGAAGTCGACCTCATCGTCTCGGGGGATCTGCTCAACCAGATCATCTCGGCGAGCTTTGCCGCACGCGACTTCTCCGTTCCCTTTCTCGGGGTGTACGGCGCCTGCTCCACGATGGCGGAATCGCTTGCCGTGGCGGCGGCGTTTATCGACGGCGGCTTTGTCCAGCGCGCCGTTGCCGCAACGGGGAGCCATTTTGCCTCTGCCGAACGGCAGTACCGCTATCCGCTCGAACTCGGCTGTACCCGTCCTCCGCAGGCGCAGTGGACGGTCACCGCGGCGGGCGGCGCGCTCGTCTCCGCAACGGGCGACGGCGTGCGCATCACCTCGGCGACGCTCGGAAAGGTCGTTGACTTCGGCGTGACGGACGTCAATAACATGGGCGCCGCCATGGCGCCGGCGGCGTGCGATACGATCTTGGCGCATTTCCGCGGCAGCAAAGAGGAACCCGAGGCGTACGACCTCATCGTGACGGGCGATCTCGGCGCCCTCGGCAGCCGCATCCTCAAGGATCTGACGTGGGAAAAGGGCATCGACATCTCGGCAAACCACGTCGACTGCGGCGAGATCATCTACAATGTCATCGAAGATGAATTTCAGGGCGGCAGCGGCGCAGGATGTTCCGCCGTCGTGCTCAATTCTTACCTATATAACAAGCTCATGGGGGGAAGTTTCAAGCGCATCCTGTTTGTCGCAACGGGCGC
>CANQNB010000074.1 GCA_947625065.1 uncultured Clostridia bacterium
CGCCCCGAGACCAAGATCCATCTCCACACCCACAACACGACGGGCACGGGAGACATGGTCAACCTGATGGCGATCAAGGCGGGCGTCGACATCGTCGACACGGCGCTCTCTCCCCTCGGGAACGGCACTTCGCAGCCCGCGACGGAGCCCCTTGTGGCGACGCTGAAGGGGACGGAGTACGACACGGGCATCGACCTCGAAAAGCTCATTCCCATCGTCAACCACTTCAAAAAGGTCGCCGCGGAGCTCGAAAAGGAGGGCTCCCTCAACCCGAAGGTGCGGCAGGTGGACGTCAATACGCTCATCTATCAGGTACCGGGCGGCATGCTCTCCAACCTCATGAACCAGCTCAAAAAGGCGGGGAAGGAGGACAAACTCATGGAGGTGCTCGCCGAAGTCCCCAATGTCCGCAAAGATTGCGGCTATCCGCCTCTTGTCACGCCCTCCTCGCAGATCGTCGGCACGCAGGCGGTGATGAACGTCGTCATGGGCGAGCGCTATAAGATGGTCACCAAGGAGACGCGCGATCTCTTCGCAGGCAAGTACGGGCGTGTTCCCATGCCCGTCAACGAAGAAGTCGCCGAAAAGATCCTGAAGGGGGAGCCGCGCATCACGCACCGCCCCGCAGACGATCTGGAGCCCGAGTACGAGAAGCTCAAAGCCGAAGTCATCGCAAAGGGATATTACACGCAGGAGGAGGACGTGCTCTCCTATGCCTCCTTCCCCGAGGTGGCGGAAAACTTTTTCAAGTGGCGCAAGGCGAAAGACGAGGGCGTGGATACCGACCTCGCTAAGACGGGGACCTATCCCGTATAGACGGGTGGGAGGGGGCGGCGCCCCTGCCTTCGACCGCCGACGGGAGAACGCATGCGGAAGATCGTGATCGGGGGAGGCGCGTCCGGGCTGATGGCGGCATACAGCGCCGCATCCTGCGGACATCAGGTCCTCCTCCTCGAAAAAAACAACAAACTCGGCAAAAAGATCTACATCACGGGCAAGGGGAGGTGCAATCTCACCAACGACTGCCCGCCCGATGAGTTTTTATCCAACGTCGTGCACGGGGAAAAGTTTCTCCGCGGCGCGATCTATCGGTTCCCTCCGTCCGGGATGATGTCCCTCCTCGAACGCTGCGGGCTCCCGCTCAAGACGGAGCGTGGCAACCGCGTCTTTCCCGTCTCCGACCATGCCAGCGATGTGACGAAGACGCTCGAACGCGCCTGTCGCAGCTTGGGGGTGGAGATCGGAACGGAGCGGGAGGTGACCTCCCTCCTGATAGAAAGCGGCAGGGTGCGCGGGGTGATCGCAGACGGCGAAGAGCTCGAGGCAGACTGCGTGATCGTCGCAACGGGGGGAAGATCCTATCCCTCGACGGGTTCGACGGGCGACGGATACCGCTTCGCATCTGAGGCGGGGCACACCGTGACGGCTTGCGTCCCGTCCCTCGTGGGGATTGCGTGCAAGGGGGAGTTCTCCGCAGTGCAGGGGATCTCCGTCAAAAATGCCGTCCTCACCGCCGCATGCCGCGGAAAGACCGTCTTTTCCGAACTCGGAGAATTTCTGTTCACCCACTACGGCGTCAGCGGTCCGCTCGTCCTCTCCCTCTCGGCGAGGATCAACCGGCTCCCGCTCTCCGAAGTCACACTGTCCGTCGACTTCAAGCCGGCGCTCGATGCCTCCGCGCTCGACCGTCGTCTCGTGCGCGATCTTGCGGAGCGCAGCAATGAGCAGATGAAGAACGTCATGCGCGGACTTCTGCCCTCGGGGCTGGGAACGCTCGTCCTGCAGGCGGCGCATATCCCGCCGCAAAAGCAGGCGAACGCCGTCACGAAGGAGGAGCGCGTCCGCCTCGCCGCCTCGCTCAAGGGGTTCGTGCTTCGTCCCGCTTCGCTGCGCGGCTTCGAAGAGGCGGTCGTAACATCAGGCGGGGTCTCCCTGCGCGAGGTCGATCCCAAGACCATGCAGTCGCTATTGGTCAAGGGGCTGTACTTCTGCGGGGAGGTGCTCGACGTCGACGCCTACACGGGCGGCTTCAACCTCCAGATCGCCTTTTCCACGGGCTTTGTCGCGGGGATAGGGGACGATTCGGCAGATTAGCACAGTATTACGTCAGACATAAATACCGCCTTTCTTCCCAAAACGGTTGGATGGGGAAGGAAAGGGGAAGCATCATAAACTGCGGGAGGTAACATCGCATGGTCATCATTCGCGGCGCGACGACGGTCGCAGCGGACACAAAAGAGGAGATCAGAAAGGGCGTCGCCGAGTTGTTGGATCAGATCATCAACCGCAACTCGCTCACCAAGGAGCAGATCCTAAGCATTGTCTTTTCTTCTACGTCGGACATCCATTCCTACTATCCCGCCAAGGCGGCGAGGGAGGCAGGTTACGCGGGCTGTTCGCTCTTTTCCGCGATGGAGCCCGAGATCGACGGCGGGCTCGCGCTCTGCATCCGCGTCATGCTCTTTGTGGAGAAGGAGCTGACGCCGCACCACGTCTATCTCAGGGGGGCAAAAGTTTTGAGAAAGGATCTCACGAGTATCTACAATATTGCGATTGACGGACCCGCGGGGAGCGGAAAATCCACCGTGGCGAAGCAGATCGCGAAGGACTTCGGCATCCTGCATCTCGATACGGGCGCCATGTACCGCGCCTGTGCCGTCAAGGTGCTCGAAGCGGGGGTTTCGCCCGACGACGAGGCGGGTATCATCAACGTGATGCGCGACGTCCGGCTCGACGTCGAGTATGAGAACGGGCGGCAAAAGACGTTGCTCGACGGGCGGGACGTCTCCGAGGAGATCCGCCTGCCGCACGTCTCTCTGGCTGCATCCGCCGTCTCCCGCCATCCGAGCGTGCGCATGCACCTCGTGGAAAAGCAGCGGGAGATCGCCGCGAAGATGTCCTGCGTGCTCGACGGGCGGGACATCGGCACCGTCGTTCTGCCCGATGCCGACTTCAAGTTTTTCCTCACCGCCTCCCCCGAAGTGCGCGCAAAGCGCCGCTATGACGAGCTCGTCGCCAAGGGTCACACCGTCGACCTCGAACAGCTGAAGGAGGAGATCGTTCTGCGCGACGAGCAGGATTCCACCCGCGCGATCGCTCCCCTCAAACGGGCAGACGATGCCATTCTCGTCGACACCTCGGAGATGACCGCAGAGCAAGTCGTTGCGTTCGTCGAGGGGAAAATGCAGGAAAAAATATAAAAACAACGGGAGATTATATAAATGGAAGAACGCGGAACGGAAGAACAGACGGCTGCGGCTCCCGCACGCAAACTGACGAGGGAAGAGAAGAAGGCGCTCAGAAAGCAGAAGCAACGGGAAAAGCGCGCCGCGCGCGCCGTCAACGTACGGCTCTTCCCCGCCAACAAGAAGGGCTATCACATCATGCCCTTCATGAACTTCTTGCGCGCGCTGTTCTATTGGCTGCACTTCATCATCTATCCTTACCGCCTGCACGGACCGTGGAAGGTCGGCAAGGGCGCCTATATCTACTTCGGGAACCATTACCACATCTTCGACATCTTTTATCCCGCGCTTTCGACCAAGGAGGGGGTGCACTTCATCACCAAGCAATCGGTGCTCGAAGCTCCCGTCATCGGCTATTGGGCATACAAAGTCGGGGCGATCGGCGCCAACCGCGACGGATCGGATGTCCGCACCGTCATGTCCTCAATGAAGGTGCTCAAAAACGGGGAAAAGCTCTCGATGTTCCCCGAGGGGATGCGCAACAAGAGCGGCGGGGACGAGTTCTTGCCCTTCCACGGCGGAACGGCGCTCCTTGCGATCAAGACGAAGACGCCCATCGTTCCGTTCGTCATCTGCAACCGCCCCAAGGTCTTTCATGTGACGCACGTCGTCTTCGGCGAGCCCTTTGAGCTCTCCGAGTACTACGGCAGAAAACTCACCGCGGAGGACTATGCCGAAGCAGAGGAGAAGCTCAAAAATATTCTCTATGACATGCGCGCGCAATTCCGTGCGTCCCGGAAGAAAAAGTGAAGATCATCGTATCCAAAGAGAGCGGGTTTTGCGCGGGCGTACGGCATGCCGTCGAAACCGCGCTCTCCATTCCCGCAGAGAACGTCTTCCTGCTCGGCGAACTCATCCATAACGACGATGTCAACGCACGCATCGCCGCGCGCGGGATCGGGACGGTCTCCTCGCCCGAGGAGGCGCCCGAAGGGGGAACGGTCATCATCCGTTCGCACGGCGTCGGGGAGGATGTCTATGCGCGCTGCAGGGCGAGAGGGCAGCGCATCGTCGACTGCACCTGTCCCTTCGTGCGGCGCACGCAGCAGATCGTGCAGCGGGAGAGCGCGTTCGGAAAGATGGTCGTCATCGCAGGGCACAGGGAACATCCCGAAGTCGAAGGATTGCTCGGATGGTGCAGGGGCGAGGCGCTCGTCGTCCGCGATGAGGGGGCAAATTTGGGCTGTTTGGACGGGAAAGATGTCGCCTTGGTTTCCCAGACCACGTTTTCTGCAAAAAAATTTTCAAAAATTGCGGAAAATCTTCAAAAAGGTGCCCCGAAAACACTTGTTATTTTTCCGACAATTTGTTATACTACTATTGGTAGACAGCAGGAAGCGGAGCGACTTGCACGTATGTGCGACGCCGTGGTGGTGATCGGCGGCTCCCAAAGCAGCAATACCAACCGATTGGGCGAAATCGCGTCGGAGCATTGTGACCACGTCTTTCGGGTCACGGCGGCAGACGGATTCGAATATGAAAAATTGAAAAATTTTGAAAGGGTCGGTGTTATCGCGGGAGCGAGTACTCCCGATTGGCTGACTCAGGAGGTTCTTTTCAAGATGGCAGAAAACAACGCGGAAGTACTGAAGACGGAAGCCACGGAAGCTGTGGAAACGGTGGAAGCCGTGGAGGAAGTCAAGGAAGAGGTCGCTGCTCCGGCAGCCGAGGAAACAAAAGCGCCCGAAGCGCCCAAGTCGGCTATGGAAAAGATCATGGACGACATCGAAAAGGAAGAGCGCTACAAGAAGGGTCAGATCATCAAGGTCCGTGTCGCCCTTGCAACGGACGACGGCATCTTTGTTTCCGGTTCGGGGAAGCTCGAAAACAAGATCCCCGCAGAGGAGCTCGATTGCGAAGAGTATAGCCGCGAGGTATATGAGGAGAAGGCAAAGAACGGCGAAGAGATCGAAGTGATGGTCACCGCCGTCAAACCTGTCGCCCTCTCCCAGAAGATGGTCAAAAAGCTCAAGGAAGAGGAAGCCTTCCTCGCAGACATCGAGGCGGGCAAGGAATTCTCCGTCGTCTGCACCGGCTCCAACAAGGGCGGGCTCACGGCGGAACTCGGGACCTACCCCGTCTTCGTGCCGAGAAGGGAGATCCGCATCGGCTACGTGACCGACCTTGAGAAGTATAAGGGCAAGACCCTCCGTCTCAAGCTCATTGAGATCAGGAAGGAACGCAGGAAGGAGATCATCGCCTCCCAGCGCGTCATCCTCGAAGCGGAGCGCGCAGAGCGCGAAGCCGCCAAAGCCGCCAAGGAAGAGAGCTTCTTCTCCTCCATCCAGGTGGGCGACGTCGTCGAGGGCAAGGTCGAGCGCGTCACGAGCTTCGGCGCCTTTGTCTCCGTCAACGGATTCGATTGCCTCGCGCACATCTCCGACCTTTCGTGGACAGGGGTGAAGGAAGTCACCGACGTCCTCGAGATCGGCAAGCGCTATGAGTTCCAGGTCCTCAAGATCGACCAGACCAATAAGAAAGTCTCCATCGGCTACAAGCAGCTCCAGCCCCAGCCTTGGGATCTCGCTGCCGAAAAGTATGCCGAGGGCGACATCGTCCACGGGCGCGTCGTCCGCATCGTTCCCTTCGGTGCGTTCGTCGAGATCGAAAAGGGGATCGACGGGCTCGTCCACGTCTCCCAGATCACCCACGAGTGGCTCGAGAATCCGACCACTGCGCTCACCATCGGCGAAGAAGTCGACGCGAAGATCCTTGCGTTCAACCCCGCAGAGAGAAAGATCACCCTCTCCATCAAGGCGTTGCAGCCCCGTCCCGAGTTCGAGCCCCGTCCCGAGCGCGAACCCCGTGAGGACAACGGCAACCGCCGCGACCGCGGGAACAAGAAGGGTCGCCGCAATACGCAGAGCTTCGGCGAGGACGAGGAGTACAGAGAGTGGACGGAAGGCAGCGACTTCGGCGCTTCCATCTCCGAGCTTCTCGGCAACGACGAGAACAAGTAACAAAAATAAAAATGACAAAAATCCGTTTTCGAACGGATTTTTTGTTTTATCTGTGCCATTTTCGGTTATATAAAGCGGGAACGAAAGTAAGGAGCATTTCAACTATGGAACGTACGGGCAACATTCAGATTTCAAGCGAAAACATGATGCCGATCATCAAAAAATGGCTGTATTCGGAGAAGGACATCTTTCTCCGCGAGATCGTCGCGAACGCATCGGACGCCATCACCAAGCACAGGAAGCTGGTCTCCATGGGGGAG
>CANQNB010000075.1 GCA_947625065.1 uncultured Clostridia bacterium
AGCCGCCTCATGAAGTTTTTGCAGGAGGAGAGCGCCGTGCCCGATGTTCCCTCGGCGCTCACGGCGAGTGCGGCTCCGCACATCCGCATGGAGAACGTCAGCCTCACGCTCGGCGAAAAGCAGGTGCTCAAACACATCGATCTCGACATTCCCTACGGCAAAAAGGTGGGCATCATGGGGGGAACGGGGAGCGGCAAGTCCGCCCTCCTCAAGTCGCTCTCCCGCATCTTCGACGTCACGGGCGGCACGATCACCATCGACGGGAAGCCCGTCACCGCCTACCCCCTCGAAGCGGTGCGCGCGGAGTACGCCTATGTCTTTCAGGACGTCTTCCTCTTCTCCAACACGGTCGACGCGAACATTGCGTTTGCCCGTCCCGAGGAGTGCAGCGAGGGGGAAGTGCTCGAGGCGGCGGAGATCGCGCAGGCGGCGCGCTTCATCGAGGGGCTCGACGAAGGATACCGCACCGTCGTCGGCGAACGGGGCATGGGGCTCTCGGGCGGACAGAAGCAGCGCATCTCCATTGCCCGCGCCCTCATCAAGGGCGCCCCCGTGCTCATCCTCGACGACGCCTCCTCCGCGCTCGACATGGCGACGGAGAAGCGGGTGCTCACCTCCCTCAAGGAGCACTGCCCCCACAACACCCTGCTCATCGCGGCGCACCGCGTCTCCTCCGTCCTCGACTGCGACGAGATCATCTATCTGCGCGACGGGGAGATCGTGGAGCGGGGGACGGCGGAAGAGCTGCTCGCCCTCGGCGGTGCATTTGCAGCAATCTATGCATTGCAAATGCACGATAGCCAGCTCGACGATTCCTCTTACGGAAGGGGGGAACTCTGATGAAACGCAACACCTATTTCATGGACGAAGAGGTCAAGACGGTCGTCGACGTCAAGTATCTCGGGCGGCTTTTCAAGCGCATCCTGCCCCATAAAAAGATGTTCCTGCTCGCCCTCCTGCTGCTCGCATCCTCCTCCGTCTTCGCCCTCGTCCCGCCCTTCCTCATCCGCATCATCGTCAACGACGTCATACCCATGTCCGAGGGAAGGACGCAAATTCTCACGATTTTGCTCGTCGGGCTGGGAGTCGTGGGGGTGCTGACGGCAGTCCTCCCGTACTTCCACCGCCTCATCATGGGGACGATCGGGCACGGCGTGATCGCCGACATCCGCCGCGAGATCTTCGTGCACTTGCAGGAGCTTCCCTTCGAGTATTACGACACCCGTCCCGCGGGCAAGATCTCCATCCGCGTGACCGACTACATCAACGAACTCGCCGACTTCCTCACCGACTATTTGCTCAATTTTATCGTCGACATCCTCAAGATCGTCATCGCGACGGTGTTCATGCTCATCCTGAGCCCGCTGCTCACCGCGGTCATCTACGCCGCCGTCATCCCCATGGTGGTGTGCGTGCTCATCGTCAAGAGGGCGGTGCGCAAGCTCTTCCGCAAGCACCGCGCAAAAAATTCCAACCGCAACGCCTTCATCGTCGAGTCCATCATGGGGGAGAAGATCATCACGAGCTACAACCGCTCGGCGTACAACCGTGAGATCTATCGCGATCTGCAGGAGGACAGCGCCAAGACGTGGATGAAGATCGTGCGGCGCAACGAGCTCAACGCCCCGATCACCGAGCTGTTCTGGAACGGGGGGATCCTCGCGATGTACGCCGTCGCGCTTGCCCTCATCCACAGCGGCGACGGGTCGATCGCGGGCACGGTCATCGCCTTTTTGCTCTACATCAACCTGTGCGCCGAACCCTTCCTCCAACTGACGGCGGCGCTCCAACAGCTCTCGCAGGTGTCGGCGAACCTCGAACGCATCTACGAGACCATCGACGCGCCCGTCACCATCTTCGACCGGGAGGGCGCCGTCGACCTCGCCGATGCGCGCGGAGAGGTGGACTATCACGACGTGAGCTTTTCGTATGAAGAGGGCATCCCCGTGCTCGAACACTTCGATCTGCACGTGCGCGCGGGGGAGAAGATCGCGCTCGTGGGACCCACGGGGGCGGGCAAGACGACGGTCGTCAGCCTCCTCACCCGTTTTTACGATGTGCAGGCGGGCAGCGTGTGCGTGGACGGCGTCGACGTGCGCGATGCGACCCTCCGTTCCCTGCGGCAGGAGATCGGCGTCCTCATGCAGGAGCCCTTCATCTTCCGAGGGAGCATTCTCGACAACATCCGCTACGGAACGCCCACCGCGACCGACGAGGAGTGCATCGCGGCGGCGGAGGCGATCTACTGCGGAAGGGTGGCGGCGCGCTTCCCCGAGGGGTACCATGCCCAACTCGAAGAGCGCGGCGAGGGGCTTTCTGCGGGGGAAAAACAGCTCATCTCCTTTGCGCGCATCGTATTGAAAGACCCCAAGATCGTCATCCTCGATGAGGCGACGAGCTCGATCGACTCGGAGACGGAGCTCCTCATCCAGCAGGCGCTCGACCGCATCCTCGCGGGCAAGACGGCGTTCATCGTCGCCCACCGCCTCTCCACCATCCGCAAGGCAGACCGCATCCTCTACATCGCGGACAGGGGGATCGCCGAGGAGGGCTCGCACGAACAGCTCATGGCAAAAAAGGGCAGATACTATGCCCTCAACAACAGAAAATCTTAGAAGTCCCCGAAGGAGGGGAGGGGGAACACCCCCCAAGGGAGGAACCAATGGCAACCAACTGTACGCACGATTGCAGCACATGCGCGAGCAACTGCGGCTCGCGCGAGAAGACGTCGCTCATCAAGGCGCCGCACAGCGGCTCGTCGATCAAGCGGGTCATCGCCGTCGCAAGCGGCAAGGGAGGGGTGGGGAAGTCGCTCGTCACCTCCCTTCTCGCCGTCCGCGCGCAGAAGATGGGCTACCGCACCGCCATCCTCGATGCCGACATCACCGGTCCCTCGTCGATGAAGGCGTTCGGCGTGAAGGAGCACGCCATGGGCAGTGAAGACGGCATTTTGCCCATCCGAACGGCAGAGGGCATCAAAATGATCTCGATGAACGCCCTGCTCGACAGGGAGGACGACCCCGTCATCTGGCGCGGATCGCTCATCGCGGGGGCGGCGCTCCAATTCTGGACGGACGTCATCTGGGGGGATGTCGACATCATGTTCATCGACATGCCGCCGGGAACGGGCGACGTGCCCCTCTCCGTCTTCCAGAGCATCCCGCTCTCGGGCGCCGTCATCGTCTCGACCCCGCAGGACCTCGTCGAGATGATCGTCAAAAAGGCGGTCAACATGGCGGAGATGATGAAGGTGCCGCTGCTCGGCATCGTGGAGAACATGAGCTATTTCATCTGCCCCGGCTGCGGGAGCACCTTCGAGATCTTCGGTCCGAGCAAGGCGGAGGAACTCAAAGAGACGTTTGGCGCCGCGGCATGTGCGCGCATCCCCGTCGACCCCGACCTCACCCGTCTCGTGAACGAGGGCAGGATCGGGGAAGCGGACACGGGGTGCCTCGCCGCTGTCTTCCGCGCCGTGGAGACCTCCCGCCCGATCAACTCATAGGGCGTCCCGTTCTCTTACCCGAGAGGGTGGCTCGCCGTTTTGCAGCGAGACGGAAGGGGTGTCAAGTCTTTTTGCAGCAAAAGAAAAAGCTCTGCGTATCGCAGAGCTTTTTCGGTGTCTTGAAGTTATTCGTCCTTGCCGGCTTCCTCGATGGTCGTCGACGTCGCCCAGCGCTTGATGGACTCCAACGCCTTCTCGCAGTCGCCGCGGGAGTTGTAGGTGGAGCTCGTCGCGAGCAAGCCGCCGCGCGCATTCAAAATCTGGACCTGGAAGTCGCCGTTCTTGTGCTCGGTGATCTCGAGGCGGTTCGCCGCGATGTTGTCCTGATAGGTCTTGATGCCGGAGCGGGCGCTGGAGAGCGTCGCGTAAGGGGTCGCGCTCTCGAGCATGACCTGCCCGTTGTTTGCATACAGGCTGAACCAGTAGCGGCCCTTCACCTCTTCGATGACCCACTTGCCGCCCGCAGACGATTTCGCGGGTGCGGGAGCGGGTTCCTCCGTCCTGCCGGGCTTATAGACATAGGGGGAAGCGGAAGCGCGTTTCGCGATCGGTTTCTTCTCCTCCGTGCCGTCCTTTTTCATAGTTTCATCCTCCTTTTCTTCTGCCTCCTCTTCCGCGGGCTCCTCTTCGGCTGCGGGAGCGGGAGCAGGGGTTTCCGGCTCTTCGGTCTGCTGAGGGAAGATGGGCGCGGGGGCGAAGTAGGTCTGCGGCTTCTCCTCGGCGCTCGGCTCTGCCTGTGCGGCAGGTTCCTCTGCGGGTGCTTCCTGGGGTTCGGGCGTCTCTTCGCTGACCGGAGCGGCGGGCGCTTCGGCAGGGGCGGGCTGCGCTTTCTTCGCTACGGCGAGCTTGCATGCCTTCACGGTGAGGACAATGAGCACGACGGTGAGCGCAACGATGAGCACGGCAATGACGCCGAGAACAATGGAGAGAACAAGATTGTCTTGCAGGGCTTGCAAGAAATCAACCATCAAATTTGCATACATAAGCATTGATCTCCGTTTTTTCCATAGTATAACACAAAAAAACACGCCTGTCAATGCATTGACAAATTTTTTTGATTGAGTTATGATAAAAATATGAAAAAAATTTCGGTCATCGGCGGCGGAGCCGCCGGTCTTGCATGCGCTGTCTTCCTCGCGCGGGCGGGGGAAGAGGTCACCGTGCTCGAGCGCGGCGAACGGGTGGGGCGCAAGCTCTCCGCCACGGGCAACGGGCAGGGGAACGTCACCAATCTCCGCATGGGGGAGGAGCACTACTTTTCGGACGACCGCGCCAAGGTCGCCCGTGCACTCGCCCGCTTCGGGAGCAGGGAGACGGTCTCCTTCCTCCAATCGATGGGCGGCGTCTTTCTCCCCGACGGAAGGGGGCGGGTCTACCCCGCATCGCGGCAGGCGTCTGCCGTCACCGACCTCTTCCGCAGGGAACTTGCGCGGCTGGACATAGAGGTGAAACTTGGTGCCCGCGTCACCGCGCTCTCTTACGATGGGACCTTTCACTTGACCTTCGACGGGGGTACCATGTCGAAGGTCAAGTGAAATTTGGCGGCTGGAGGAAGGGCGGCGCCCTCCTTCGGGACGGACGGAACAGCCTATGCGCTCGTCGAGGGATTCGGGCACACCGTGACCCCGCTCTCCCCCGCCCTCGTGCAGCTCAAGAGCGATCCCGCAAGGGTGCGCGGGCTGAGGGGGATCCGCATGGACGCAGAGGTCATCGTCCTCCGCGGGGAGAGGGAGCTCTTCCGCACCCGCGGGGACGTGCTCTTCACCGACAGCGGCGTCTCGGGCGATGCCGTCTTCCGCGCCTCCTCCTACGCACAGAGGGGGGACACGCTCGTCTTGGACCTCCTGCCCGACGTGGAAAGGAGCCTTCTCGAAGAGGCGCTCGCCAAGGGGACGGGGGAGGACAGCCTGCTCTGCGTCGTTCCCAACGGGCTCGGGCGCACCCTCTGGCGGATGGCAGGCGGAGACCGCACCCGCGCTGCCGGGCTGATCAAGCGGTTTTCCCTCCCCGTCACAGGCAACGAGGGCTTTGCGCGCGCCCAGGTGACGCGCGGAGGCATCCCGCTTGCGGAGACGGATGAAAATTTGGAGAGCAAGCTGCGGCGCGGGCTGTTCTTTGCGGGGGAGATCCTCAACGTCGACGGCGAGTGCGGCGGCTACAACCTGCAATGGGCGTTCACGTCGGCGTATCTTGCCGCGGAGGGGGTGCGATCATGCTGAAACTCTCCGGTCTCACCCTTCGCCCGCACGAGAAGGAACGCTCCCTTCTCGCCCTCTGCGAGCGCAAACTTCACGCGCCCGTAAAGCACTTCCGCATCCTCAAAAAGTCGCTCGATGCCCGCGATAAATCGGACATCAAATGGGTCTACACGGTGGAGTGTTCCGACCGCGAGGAACCCACTCTCGCACCGCAGTACACGCAAATCGGGCATACCATGCCCAAGGTCTACATCGCCGGAGCGGGTCCCGCGGGGCTCTTTTGCGCCCTTCGTCTGCTCGCGCACGGCATCCGTCCCGTCATCCTCGAACGGGGCAGACCGGTCGGGGAGCGGGCGCAGGACATCGCGGAATTTCTGAGGACGGGCGTCCTCAACACGCAGAGCAACGTGCAGTTCGGCGAAGGGGGCGCGGGCGCCTTTTCGGACGGAAAGCTCGGCACCCAGACCAACACCCCCCTCAACCGCGAAGTGCTCGACGGCTTCGTGCGGTACGGCGCGCCCGAGGAGGTCGGCTATCTCGGCAAACCGCACGTCGGCAGCGATAACTTGAAGAAGGTCGTCGCCAATATGCGCGAGGACATCCTGCGCCGGGGCGGGGAGGTGCGCTTCTCCGCACAGCTGAGCGACATCGAGGTGAAAGACGGCAGGCTGACCGCCGTCTATGTGAACGGCGTGCGGGAGGAGGCGGACGAGCTGGTGCTCGCCGTAGGGCACAGCGCGCGCGACACCTTCGAG
>CANQNB010000076.1 GCA_947625065.1 uncultured Clostridia bacterium
CCCCCTACCTGTCGCGGTGGAGCCGCGACATCCTCCCCCCTCTGGTAAAAGGGGGGAGGCGACACCCCCTCACCGCCTGCGGCGGAGCTCCCCCAAAGGTGGAGCCAAGGGGCTGCGCACAGAAAAAACGGCCCCCGAAGGGACCGTTTTGCGCTTCTGTTGGTTTCGTTGGATTAGTTGCTTCTGTGGTTCGCCCAAACGGGGAAACCGTACTCCGAGTTGGCGGTGATGGAGATGACCGAACGGTCCTGATAGGTGCACCATTCGGGGACGGCGACGCCCTGATACGTGACATCGTCGATGTCGAAGGTGACGTAGTAGCCGCCCGTGAGCTTCCACGTGCCGACCTCGTCCTCTCCCTCGAGGAGCTTGCCGCCCTCGGCGAAGGTGTAGACGGAGGAGGCAACGTTCTCCTCTTTGTTGTCTTCGGAGTGGATGATCAGATCGTAGTCGCCCACGAACTCCGATTCTGCGATCTTGCCGATTTTCTCGCCCGCATAGCGGTTGGGCGAGAGGAGGGGCCAACCTTCTTCGTTGAAGAAGAGCTGGCGGACTTCCACATGGTGCGCGCCCATCTCGTTGCGGACGTGGCAGACGACAAAATACTTTCCGCCTTCGATGAGCACGGAATTGTGCCCGAGCGCGCGGTTGACGCTGTCGCCCTCAAAGCGGTAGTTGCCCGCGAGTTTGTTGCCGCCCTTCGGCGTGGACTCCACCTCGTTTCCGGAGACATCGAGATAGGGACCGGTCACCTCTTTGCTGCGTGCGATGCGCATATTATAATTGGAAGAGAGGCTACCGTAGGAGCACATCAGATAGTAATACTTGGTCTCGGCGTTGTAGAAGATGTAGGGACCCTCGGCGTTGTTGCCGCTGCCCGACCAGAGCTTGATCTCCTCGAAGCTCTCGTCGATGAGACCGACGTTGCTCCCCGAGGTCTGCAGCTTTCTCAGGCAGATGCCGCCGAAGGCGGAGCCGTAGACCATCCAGAGACCGCCGTCGTTGTCCCAGAATACCGTGGGGTCGATGGCGTTGGGGTTGGAAGAGCCGCGCACCGAATCGATCAGGACCTTGTTGTTGGAATAGGGACCTGTCACGCTGTCCGCCTCGACCCGCCCGATCGCCGAGCGGTTGCTCCCGAAGGCGCTCGTGATGGAATAATACATGTAATATTTGTTCCCGATCTTGATGACGTCGGGCGCCCATGTGGAGTTGATGGTGTCGTCCGGTGCGACGAGTTCGACCGTCTCCTGCAGGGCGGCGGGCCACTGCCTCCCCGAGAAGGTGAACGGAGATGCGCTGTCGTACAACTTCTGCCACTGACCGTCGGTCGCATACTGGGTCCACGAGATGAGGTCGGTCGTCGATGCGACGGCGTAGTGCGTTCCAAACGCGTAGTAAGTCCCGTCGTCATCCTTGAAGATGGACGGATCGTGCACGGCGACTTGCGAGCCGAAGTTGGGCTTTCTGGGACGCACGGCATCGGGCACTTTGGCGGTGCCTGCGCCGCCACCGCCGCAAGCGGCGAGCCCGACCGTGAGCGCCAAGGTGAGCGCGCCGATACAGAGCAGGTGTTTCTTGTTCATATGGTTCCCCCTTTTCGTCTTCCCGCAGTCTGCGGGTCTGTCCATAGTATTATAAATCCAAGGTTAGTATTTGTCAATAAATTTTCCGAATTTTTCCTCCTTTCCCCTCCCTTGACATTTTCGGCGGGTTGGAATATAATGGCTAAAAAAGAAAAGGAGCGTTTTATGAGCAGTTTTAAGGACCTCAGGATCGTAGACAACTTTTACCAGACCTCTTCCTTCTTCCCCATGCCGACCATTCTCATCGGCACTCTCTCGGAGAACGGAAAGACCAACCTCGGCGCGTACTCCCTCTGCTTCCCCTATTATATCGCGGGCAAGGACTATTACGCTATGCTTCTCGAATGCCGCAACAGCTCCAATACCTGCCAGAACATTCTGCGCGGGAGCAAGATCTCCCTCAATTTCATCACGGACGGACGCAAATTCTTCCGTGAGGCGGTGCGGCTCGGCTTCCCCGGGGAGACCACGGACGAGAAGATGAAGGACTGCCTGTTCACTCTCGAAAAGGGACAGGCGGAGGGCGAGCGCCCCCTCGTCATCAAGGAGGCGTTTCAAGTGTTCGAATGCTCATGGGATGCAACGCTCGAGGACGCCTATCTCGACAAGCCCGGTCAGCTCGAAGGGTATGAACCGCCCTACCGCAGCTTCAACGGGATAACGAGCAAATTCGGCGCCCACTTCATCCTCAAAATCGACAAGATCCTCATGAAGGAAAAGTATTGGAACTCCATTGTGAACGGCGTCAAGGCGGGGAACTTCCCCGACGTGCCCGTCGACTACGGCTACCGCGACAGCACCAACTTCTGGTACTCCAAATTCAAGCGTCCCATCCCCGAAAAGATCCCCGCAAAGGAGGGCGACGTGCAATCTGTCCTCTATGCGGCAAAGCGCATCGACCCCGACGTCACCTTTACCGAAGGCGCATGTGCCCGCCTCGTCAAGATCCCGCGCGTGTTTTTGAAGGCGGCGCTCACGCAGATGGTGCAGATCGCGAAGGAGGAGCACATCTCCGTCATCGACGAGAAGGCGCTCGACATCATCAACGACAAGCGCAGAAAGGAAAAGAAGTGAGAAATTCGGAGGCTCCGCCTTTGGGGGAGTCGTCTGCATAGCGGGCTGAGGGGGGTCCGCCGGGAATCGAACCCCTTTCGGCGCTACGCGCCACTTTCCCCAAAGGGGACAGCAAGGGCGGGCACGGACTGCCGTACATTCCCAGCCTTCCGAAGGCAAAAAATGTTGAAAATTTTTTTTATTTGTGATATGATAGAGAAAACGTGAAAGGAAGAAAACTTTGAAACATTCCATTTACAGAACGATCGCGGGCACCCTCCTGCTTTTCGTCCTCCTGCTCGAAGCCATCATGCTCTGCGGCGAGGCGCTCATGCCGGGGCAGGAATCTGCCGCCCAGAGCGGCGCCGTCGGGGACATCGTAGACGACTTTATGACCGACTTCACGGGGGAGGACGGCATCCGCGACGTCCCGCCCGAAGAGGTCCTGATCCTCGGCGGAGAGGAGGAAGGCGGCATCCGCATTCCCATCGGTGCAGAACTGCCCGCGAAGGTGCGCATCCTGCCCGAGGAGACCTCGGAGAACCACCGCAAACTCTCATGGGCTTCGGCGGACCCCGACATCGTCTCGGTGAGAAACGGTACCCTGTGCGCGAATGCCCTCGGCGTCACGACCGTCACCGTCGCCCTCGCGAACGACCCCGACATCACGGCGAGCGCGACCGTCACGGTGGAAGAGATCTATGCGGAGGAATTCTCCCTCGCCTTTGCGGACGGGGAGAGCTCGGCGACCCTCCCCGAGGGGAGGACGGCGATGCTTCTCCCCCGCTTCTCCCCCTGTGACGTCACGGCGGAACAGGTGCAATTTTCGAGCAGCGACGATGCCGTTGCAACGGTGGATGAGGACGGCGTCGTGCGCGCCAAAGGGACGGGAGATGCGACCATCACAGCGATCTACCAATCCCTCACCCCGCGCGGAAAGCAATTTGCGACCCTCCGGGCCGAGGCGGCTGTCCGCGTCATCCCCTCGACCGGACCCGTCGTCCCTCCTGCGCAGCTGTCCGTCGGCTTCGACGAGTTTTTGCAGGAAAACGACCGCTATATCGGCTTTGCGGGCACGGAGGGCACCTTCCGCACGGTCATCGGACCCGACAACTGCACCGACCGCCTTCTCGTATGGGAGAGCTCGGACGAGAGCGTTTTGGAGGTGGAGCAGGACGGCTCTTACCGCCTGAACGGGAAGGGCACCGCGACCCTGTCCGTCTACTCTGCCCTCGCCCCCGACGTCGCCCTCTCCGCATCGGTCGAGGTACGCAACCGTTCGCTCGGTTTGGCGCTCAGTTTCGGCGGGACCGACTTCTCCAACAATGAGGAGGGCGACTACCTCGTGAGCGCCAAGCCGGGGATGAGCATCCCCCTCTCCATCCGCTCCGACGTCCCCGACCTCTTCGTCAAATATGCGACGAGCGATGCGCAATGCGCGGAGATCTCGGACGAAGGCACCTTGCTCACCTATCACACGGGAGAGGAACTCGTGCTCACCGTGACGGTCGCCGACAATGTCGAATTCAGCGGCGAAGACGGGGATCTGTGCGAGACCATGACCATCCGTCTCACCGTTTTGCGGCGGCAATTCAGCGACGGGATCCACAACTTCGGACTGCTCATCCGGAAAATCTTCGGGCACTTCTCCGCCTTCCTCATCCTCGGGATGCTGGCAGGAAGCGTCGCCGCCTGCTTCGATCCAAAGAAGGCGAAGTGGCGCATCCTGTCCCTCTTCCTCGTCGTGCTGTTCGGATTCGCCTTTGCGGGTCTGACGGAGATCTTGCAGCTCCCCCTCTTCACCGCGGGGCGCGGCGCGGCGTTCCGGGATGTGCTCATCGACTTTTCGGGCTACCTGCCGGGAGCGATCACCGTCTATGGCGGGTATCTGATCGTCTCGTGGATCGTCGGACGGGTACGGGCGCGGAAGACAAAACGAACAAGATAAATTTCGGGGCGCCGTGCTGCTGTGCACGGCGCCCCTTCTGCTCTTCTTTATTTCTCTTCTTTGATGAACTTCTTCATGATGTCGAACAGCTCCGACGTGATGACATGTTCGATGCGGCAGGCATTCTCCTCGGCAAGTTTTTCGTCCGCCCCCATCTTCATGAGGAGGGAGGTGATCACGCGGTGGCGCTCATAGATGTCCGTCGCCTTGGCGTATCCGCTCTCCGTGAGGGTGATCTCGTCTGCCTCGTTGATGACGATGTATCCCTTGTTGAGGAGGAGCCCGACCGCCCGCGAGACGCTCGATTTGGCATAGCCGAGCTCCCCGGCGATGTCGATCGCATGCACGCTCGGCTGTTTTTCTCTGAGCAGCAAGATC
This sequence comes from uncultured Clostridia bacterium, assembly GCA_947625065.1. Classification (GTDB taxonomy): domain Bacteria; phylum Bacillota; class Clostridia; order Christensenellales; family Borkfalkiaceae; genus Gallimonas. Next base: position 4,966 of record CANQNB010000076.1, read on the forward strand.
GTTTCGAGATACATCTCTTCGGATTCGTGCGTCTTCATGTTCCCCTCCTCTGTATTCTTACGCTGAAAATATTATAGCTCAATTTTGAGCATTTGTAAATACTTGAACAAAAATTTTTGCATGTTTTTCTCCTCTGTGCAAAGCGGCGCTCCCCTCTCTGCGGCAAAGAAGGGAAATTTGCCCGCGGAAATTTTACTTTTCTCCGCAAAATCATTTGACAAACGGTTGCCCATGGGATATAATATCATGGTGTTGGGTCGAGACCCGACGGACTTGCGCCGTTAGCTCAATTGGATAGAGCGTTGGTCTACGGAACCAAAGGCTAGGGATTCGACCGCCCGCACGTTCTTTATGCCGTCGAAGGGCGACACGAGCCCGCAGGGCGAAGTAGCTCCTGTAAGGAACGAGAAGCCCCAAAAAATGAATATGCGCCGTTAGCTCAATTGGATAGAGCGTTGGTCTACGGAACCAAAGGCTAGGGATTCGAGTTCCTTACGGCGCACCAGACAAAAAGAAGGCAGAAATGCCTTCTTTTTGTTTTACTGTTTTCTGCCGTCAAAGAGCGACACGAGCGCGCGCAGGGGCGTTTTGGCGGACGGGGACCATGTCTGCGTTGGCTGAGGGGGGACGGACATACCCCCCTCTTTGCTTGCCGAGCCGACCGATCGGGACATGGGGTCGCCCGACCCCGCCCTCTTCCCCGCGCCGTGCACCGCGACCTCGGACATACCCCCTCCGCAAGCGCTCTTCCCTCACATTTTGAGTTATCCACAAAGTTATCCTGTTTGTGGATAACTTTTTCAATTTATTATGAACTGAACGTTCGTTTTTTGTCGAATCGAGGGATTTTTGCCCGAAAATGTGGATAACTTTATGCAAAGCATGCGCATGAAACGTCGTGAAAAAAGGACGAAAAGTAAAAAAACTGCCGAGTTGTCGACAATTTTTTTGGGAATCATCCAAAGAAAACGGGTATTTTCTGTTCCACCGGAGGAGCTCGGCTCGGTTATCTTTCAGTTATATTTTGTATGCGATTTGAAGATGAGCGACATGATGAAGGAGAAGACGACGGCAGCAGAGACACCTGCGCTCGCCGCGCCAAGGGAGCCCGTGAGCGCCTCGAAGAGCCCCTTCTGCGCCCCCTTGATCGCACCGTTTGCGAGCAGGTATCCGAACCCCGAGATGGGGACGGTCGCGCCAGCCCCTGCGAATTCCACCAGGGGCTGGTAGAGCCCGAGCGCGGTCAGGGCGACGCCCGAGAGCATGAAGAGCACGAGGATCTTCCCCGCCGTGAGATCGGTAAAATTGATGACGACCTGTGCGATCGCACAGATGAGTCCGCCCACCGCGAACGCTTTGAGGAACATCAGGAAAATTTCTAAGTATTCCATAGGTATGTAGTCCCCTCCTCAACGTTCGAGGGTGACGGCGTGGGCGATGCAGGGGATGCTCTCCCCCTGCCCCGAGGAGACGGTGGAGAGCAG
>CANQNB010000077.1 GCA_947625065.1 uncultured Clostridia bacterium
GTTTATAATAAAAAAGGTAAAAATCCAAGGAGGTTCTCTCATACATGAATATCAAACCCTTGTTCGATAAGGTGGTGGTCGAAGCGGTCACCGTCGAAGAAAAGACGAAGAGCGGATTCATCCTTCCCTCGTCCGCGCAGGAAAAGCCCCAGACGTGCATCGTCATGGCAGTCGGTCCCGGCGGTGTTGTGGACGGCAAAGAAGTCACCATGCAGGTGAAAGTGGGCGACAAAGTCCTCTGCTCCAAGTATGCGAGCTCAGACTTTAAGGTCGACGGCAAAGAATTTACGATCATCAAGCAGAGCGACATCCTCGCGATCGTGGAGTAACGCCCGCGGTCCCCTATCCAAATTTTGATTCAAATTTATATCGATCATTGATCAAGGAGTAAAAATATCATGGCAAAGCAAATCAAATACGGCGACGAAGCGAGAAAAGCACTTGAAACGGGCGTCAACACTCTGGCGGATACCGTCAAGATCACCCTCGGTCCGAAGGGACGCAATGTCGTGCTCGACAAGAAGTTCGGCGCGCCCCTCATCACCAACGACGGCGTGACGATCGCGAAGGAGATCGAACTCTCCGATCCCTTCGAGAACATGGGCGCACAGCTCGTGAAGGAAGTCTCCACCAAGACGAACGACGTCGCGGGCGACGGGACGACGACTGCCGTCCTCCTCGCACAGGCGATCATCCGTGAGGGACTGAAAAACCTCGCCGCGGGCGCCAATCCCATCATCCTCAAAAAGGGCATCGACAAGGCGGTCACCGCTGCGGTCTCCTATCTGCACTCCATCTCCAAGACGGTGGACGGCAAGAAGGCGATCTCGCAGGTCGCGGCGATCTCCGCAGGCGACGAGACGGTCGGCGAACTCATCGCGAACGCGATGGAGATCGTAGGAAAGGACGGCGTCATCACCGTGGAAGAAGGGAAGTCGATGACGACCGAGCTCACCACCGTCGAAGGCATGCAGTTCGACCGCGGCTATGCCTCCGCCTACATGGTCACGAATACCGACAAGATGGAAGCGGTGCTCGATTCCCCCTACATCCTCATCACCGACAAGAAGATCTCCAATCTGCAGGAGATCCTGCCCATCGTCGAACCCCTCGCACAGCAGGGTCAGCGCCTTCTCATCATCGCCGAGGACGTCGAGGGCGACGCGCTCGCCGCGCTCATCGTCAACAAGCTCAAGGGCGTGTTCAACTGCGTTGCAGTCAAGGCGCCCGGCTTCGGCGACAGAAGAAAGGCAATGCTCGAGGACATCGCGACCCTCACGGGCGGCACCGTCATCACCTCCGATCTCGGATATGAACTCAAAGATGCGACGCTCGACATGCTCGGCAGAGCCAACCAGGTCAAGGTCGACAAGGACAACACGACGATCATCGACGGCGCAGGCGACAAGGAAGCCATCAAGGCGCGCGTCGCCTCCATCAAGGCGCAGATCGAGGTCACGACCTCCGATTACGACAGGGAGAAACTGCAGGAGCGTCTCGCAAAACTCGCAGGCGGCGTTGCGGTCATCAATGTCGGCGCGGCGACCGAAGTCGAGATGAAGGAAAAGAAACTCCGCATCGACGATGCACTCGCTGCGACCCGCGCAGCAGTCGAAGAAGGCTATGTCCCCGGCGGCGGCGTTGCGCTCCTCTCCTGCATCCCCGTGCTCTCCAAACTCGTTGCCGAACTTGACGGCGACGAAAAGACGGGCGCGAACATCATCCTCAAAGCGTGCGAGGAGCCCGTCCGCCAGATCGCGAAGAACGCAGGCGTCGACGGCTCGGTCGTCGTCGACAAGATCCTCTCCGCCGGAAAGAAGAACTACGGCTTCGATGCGCTCAAAAACGTGTATGCCGACATGGTCGAGAGCGGGATCATCGATCCGACGAAGGTCACCCGTTCGGTCTTGCAGAACGCGGCTTCCGTCGCTTCGACTCTTCTCACGACGGAATCGGTCGTCACCGACATCCCCACCCCTCCCGCAGCTCCCGCTGCGCCCGCAGGCGGCATGGACGGAATGTACTAAAAAAATCTCGGAGCCTTCGGGCTCCGATTTTTTTATTCCGTGCATGGCGAATATGCGGGCGCAGTACTGGCAGGGCTCCCGCAAAAGACGAAGTATTTTTGTGGGAAAAGGAGGCGCCGCGAAGAAAACAGCAGCCGTGCAAACGGCTGCGCAAACACGGAGCGTGCGCCGACGCGGCGGCATGGACGGAATGTACTAAAAAAATCTCGGAGCCTTCGGGCTCCGATTTTTTTATTCTCTATCCAATCGTTTTATATTTCAAATACGTTTCGCGGAGAGCTTCGCTCACGGTATAGAGAGGACGGTAGCCAATCGCTTTGAGTTTGCTGAAATCGAGGATCGCGTAACTCGCGGCGGAAACTCCCTGATTTTTGGATGGATCGAAGTCAAAAACGACCTTCCTCCCCGCAAATGAGGCGATGAGACGGGCATAATCGCCCAAGGTAAGTCCTTCGTCCTCCTCCGCGATGTTGTAGGCTTCCCCGCTCTTGCCGTTCAGCAGGATCGTATAGAGCGCGGCGACGGCGTCTACGACATAGCAGTAAGAAAAGGCTTGCCTGCCTGCGCTCTTCAAAAGGATGTCCTCTCCCGCGACCGCTTTGGCGAGGAATTGCGCGAGCGCTTTGCTGTCCGCCTTTTCATCGTAACCGAAGCAGCGGGAAAGGCGTGCGATCTCACAGTCGGTCCCGTACTGGGCGCGGTACGATTGGCAGAGACTCTCGGAGAGCCGTTTCGATTCGTTGTACCCCGCCCGCGCGGTATTGCAGTCGAGGTCCCCGCAGAAGTCCTCTTTCATGGGCGTCCCCTTCCCGTCGCCGTAGATCTCCACGCTCGAAGCGAGCAAAAAACGCTCACTCCCCCATCGCCGCGCCGTTTCGAGAAGGTTGTAACAGCCGAAGATATTCGTCGTGATCGTTCCGACGGGGTCTTTGCTGTATTGCTCGGGGTGCGTATTCGAGGCGAGATGAAGAATAAAATCGGGCTTAAAATCGATCTCGAGCGGTCGGGTAATATCGTGAGACAGATAGGTGACCGTATCATCGCTCTCCCGTGTGCGGCGGGATAGGCTCACGATCCCGATCCCGTCTCCGAGCTCATTTCTGCGGCGGGCAACTTCGATGAAAAAACTGCCGAGGAGTCCCGTTCCGCCGCTGATGAGGATCTTTTTATTCTTTAATTTATCCCACGGAAGGGGGAGAGAAGCGACCAACTCCGCCTCCGCTCTGTATGCGCCGCTCATTTGAGAAGCGGGTCCTTTTTGGATTGGATGTAGGCTTTGAAAATATAAAAATCTTCACGGGTGGTCAATTTGATATTTTTATCCGATCCCTTTGCAAAATAGAGCGTTTCGCCGAGGTCGCTCATCATCGTATTGACGTAGGAAGAGGGCGTGAGCCCGACCCCCTCCCGGAATGCCTTTTCATATGCCCAATGCAGTTTGCCCAAGCGGTATGCCTGCGGCGTGGAGACGCGGCGCACCATCTCTCGGGGAATATAGCGGTTGGTCGTTTTCCCGTCCTGCGCAAGAAAGATCTGTTCGTTGTAGGGAAGAGAGGTCACAGCGTTCCCGTTCTCCCGGCAAACGGAGATGACGTCAGAGAGCACTTCTTCGTCCACAAGCGGACGGATCCCGTCGTGAATGACAACGATCGTATCGTCGGGATATTTCCCGTATATGGCATTCACGCCGAGGGAAATGGACTCCTGCGCGGACGCGCCGCCCGAGATCACCTCCTTCAGCTTGGTGATGCCGAATTGGTGCGCGAAGCACTTCAAAACATCGTGCCAACCGTCGATGCAGACGACGAAGATCCCGTCGATCTCCTCCGATCTCTGGAAGTTTTCAAGGGTATAGATGATGACAGGCTTCTCCATCACCGTGAGGAACTGCTTGGGGATGTCCTGCCCCATCCGGTGACCGGAGCCGCCTGCAAGGATCAATGCGATATTCATAATCACTCCTGTTCGACAAGATATGCTTTCAGGCTGTGCGTCTCGCGCCTGTCCGCGGGGGGCGGCGTCATATAGTCGCCGTAGCGCTTTGTGAGGAACTCGTCCCAATGGGTGAGGATCATAAACTTATGTCCCTCGAACTCGGTTTCTTCATACGAACGATACCAATCGGTGGGGACATAGACGCGGTTCTCTCCGAAATTCGTGCAGTCGCACTCCCTGCTCGTCTCGAACGGATATTTTTGCGCGTTGCGGTTGAGCTTTTCGACAGCGCGTCTGCGGACGCCGAAGAGCTGCAAAAACACATACGGGAAGAGGGAGAGGATACGCACAGGGATCCGCCACGGTCCTGCGATCGTGGGCCAATGGGAGAGCATCGTTTCGTTGATGAGGATCCCGTTGCGGCGCGCATCCTTTTCCCTCGTGGCTTCGTCATCCGCGACCCCGTCCACGGGGAAAATGTCGAGATAGAGATACGGAACCTCTAAATGGGTGCTGCTCGAGATGCGGTAGGCGGAATTCATGAGCTTCATGAAGGAGTAGTCGGGGTTCTTTCCTCTGTCGGGCGAGAGAAGATAGCCCTCGGGGAAGACGATCTCTCCCCTCTCCGCCATGTCGTGCAGCCTTTCGTAATCGGGGCGGGGCATCGTGACATCCACATCGTCATCCCACGGGATAAAACCCTTGTGGCGCACCGCGCCGAGGAGGGTGCCGTAGGCGAGCGAATAGCAAAGCCCGAATTTGCGGCAGATCTCATCGAACACGACGAGGATCTCCAAAAGCGCATCCTGCGTCTGCCGCAGAGTTAAAAATTCTCTCTCTTGTTTCATTTTTTACCTCGTTGGAGCGCCGCCCTCTTTTCTTCGATGAGCCTTTGGTAGAGTGGGATATGCGCGGCGACCGTATCCGCCCAACTCGTGGGGACGTGGTCGGCGGCGCGTCTTCCGACTTCGCGCAGAAATTCTTTGTCGGAGAACAGTTGAACGATCTTCTCGCCGAAGGCTGCGGGGTCCTCGGGCGACGTGAAGCCCGTCTCCCCATCCTCGACCCGCTCGCTGCATCCCCAGTGCTCGATGACGAGGGAGGGAACGCCGCGGCAAGCCGCCTCGACGACGACGATCGGATCGGTATCGAAGGTGCTCGCCGTGACGAAGAGGTCCGCAAGCCCGTAGATCCGCTGCATTTGCTCCTTTTCCTTTACGACCCCATAGAAGATGACCTTCTCCGGGATCCCGAGCTTTTCTGCCTGTTTTTTGAATGCTTTTTCGTCTTCACGGCTACCGACGAGCAGGAGCTTGCCGCAAAATCCGCGGTCGGTCGCCTCCTTCATGGCGTCGATGAGGAAGCCGACATTCTTGTGTTTGATGAGATGCCCGACGTAGAGCAGGATATTTTCGTCCTCGCCAAAGCCCAATTCCCTGCGCGCAGCCCGTCTCTCACCGTCCGTCACGAGCGATTTCGGATACATCGCGCCGTTGCGGATGACGGGAATGGGCGAGGCGCTCCGGTAGCCGTAGCTCTCGATGATCTTCGGCATGAATGCGGCGACGGTCACGACGGCATCCGAGTGTTTTGCGTTCTTCATCTGCGTCATGAGGAGCAGGCGCGCCAGCGTCTTCGATTTGAGATAGCTTTGAAAGGCGTCGAGCAGCTTAGTGTGCATCGTCATGAGGACGGGAGCGCCGCACTTTCTCCCTACCTTCAAGCCGATCTCCGCCATGCCGGAGAGCGTCTCGGCGTGCACGATGTCGGGGGAAAATTCCACGAGTTTTTTGAGGTTTTTTCCCGCAAATGCAGAAAAGACGATGGGAGCATTCTCGACGAGATCCATACTCGGGAACCGCACGACGGGGAAGGGATATTCCCGCGGATCCTCCTTGTGATAATCGGGGCAGGCGAGCATGACCTCGTTCCCTTCGGCAACAAGCTCCGACGCGAATCCCAAACAGGCAGCTTCCGTCCCTCCGATCCCCGGATAGAAATTGTCGGTCACGATGAGAATTTTCATAGATCCCTCTGCACAATGAAATCGGCGCACGGAAAAGCGGGCGCCGATGGAACGGTCGATGCCGTGAGTTTACTTCTTTTTGCCGAGCATTTTCCGCACGAAGGAGGGCACGCCCCGATCTTCGTCTGCTTCATCCCGCCCTCCCGTGGGGCGGTAGCTGTCGGCGTCCGGCCCCGAGGGATATTCGCTGCTCCCGGGCTGGAAGCCTCCCTGCGGATTGCGGCCGAACCCGCTGCTTGGCTGGACGGGAGGAACGTCCTGACGGGGCTGCGGTGCGGGCTGCCCCTGCTGACGCACGGGATGCCCGTAGAGAAGATCCTGCGCCTCACGCGGATCGATGGGACGGGACGGCTGCGGGGGAACGGGGGCTCTTGCGGG
>CANQNB010000078.1 GCA_947625065.1 uncultured Clostridia bacterium
AACTCGACAAGGGCAAGGGTCCCATGGCGAGCGTGCTCGTGCAGAACGGCACCCTCAGGCTGGGCGACAACCTCATTTCGGGTACGACGATGGGGCGCGTGCGCGCGATGATCGACGATCAGGGCAAGACGGTCAAGGAGGCGGGTCCGTCGACGGCGGTCTCCGTCCTCGGGCTCGAAGACGTGCCCAATGCCGGCGATGCGATCTTCGCGGTCGAGGCTTCCCTCATGAAGAAGGTGCAGGAGGAGCGCAAGAACAAGCAGCGCGAATCGCTGATGCAGGATACCCCCAAGAGCCGTTCCTTCGAAGACATGTTCAAGGCGGCGGAGGAGGGCAGCATGAAGAACCTCAACGTCATCATCAAGGCAGACGTGCAGGGTTCGGTGGAGGCGGTGCGCGCCGCAGTCGAAAAACTCACCAACGAGGAGGTCAAGGTCAACGTGATCCGCGCCGCCGCAGGCGCCATCACCGAGAGCGACGTCTCGCTCGCCGAGTCCTCCAAGGCGCTCATCATCGGCTTCAACGTCCGTCCGGACAGCAAGGCGAAGACGATGGCGGAGCGCGCCCGCGTCGAAGTCCGCATGTACCGCATCATCTACGAGCTCCTCGATGAGATGGATGCGATGCTCAAAGGCATGCTCTCCCCGAAGTACAAGGAGACGCTCATCGGCAAGGCGGAGGTGCGCCAGACCTTCAACGTCACGGGCGTCGGCGTCGTTGCAGGCTGCCTCGTCGTCGAAGGCAGGCTCATGCGCGGCGGAAAGCTCCGCATCTACCGCGACAACATCATGATCGTCGAAGGCAATGCAAAGACGCTCAAACACTATAAAGACGAAGTCAAGGAGATCGCAGCCGGTCTTGAATGCGGCTGCGCCATCGAAGGGTTCAACGAGGTCCGCATCGGCGACTTCATCGAATGTTACCTCATAGAAGAGGTCAAACCGGCGTAACAGAGAGCCCGCAAAAGGAGGTCTTTCATGAAAACCAAGCGCACGGAGAGGCTCGGGAGCGAATTCCGCAAGGAGATCTCGGCGGTCCTCGCGGGTCCCCTCAAGAACAGGGAACCCGACCTCAAGGGGATCGTCAGCGTCACCGAGGCAGATGTCGCACCCGATCTGAAGACGGCGAAGATCTACGTCAGCGTGTATGCGCCCACCGCCGAAGAGAGGGCGGCGTCCCTTGCGATCATTCGTGCAAACGCGGGGTTTGTCCGGCGCGAGCTCGCGCAGGTCATGCGGCTGCGCACCGTTCCCGAGCTCACCTTCCTCTCGGACGACAGCTTCGAATACGGTGCGAGGATGGACGAGCTCTTTGCGAAGATCAAAAAGGACGAAAGCGGTGAACACGATTGAGGAACTTGCAAATTTGATCGAAAAGATCGGGAGCGCGGTGATTTTTACGCATGTGCGGCCGGACGGGGATACGCTCGGCTCGGCTATGGCGTTGCATCGCGCTCTTTCTGTACGCGGGATCGCGAGCGAGGTCGTGAACGAGGGGACGGTTCCCGAAAAGTTTTGCTTTCTTCCGGGGCTCTCCGAGGTCAAAAATTTTCCCTCGCTCGATGCGGACGCCTATATCGCCGTAGACACGAGCGATCTTGCCCGTCTCGGCGCGCTGGAGGAGAAGTTCCGCTTCGGTGCGAGGAGAAAGATGATGATAAACATCGATCATCACATCTCGAATACGCGATACTGCAAATACAACTTCGTCCGTGAACGGGCGAGCAACTGCGAAAACATCGCCGAGCTCATCCGCGCGATGGGGGTCAGCCCCGACCGCGAGATCGCACAATATCTCATGCTCGGCATGGTGACCGACTCGGGCGCGTTCAGCCATTCCGACGTCGACGGGGACACCCTCCGCGCCGCCGCGGATGCGCTCGACTGCGGTGCCGATCTTTCGGGGATCATCTACCGGACGATGAAGCGCCAGAGCAAGAGCCGCGCCGCCTTCTACGCGGAGGTGATCTCGCGGCTCCGCTATTTCTCGGACGACACGGTCGTTGCGGCTCTGATCACGCAGGAGCAGCTGGCGCGCTACGGGCTCACGTCGGATGCGACGGAGGGGATCGTCGATTTCGGTCTGTCCGTCGATGGCGTCCTCGTCAGCGTCTGCCTGCTCGAAATGAAGAAGGGACAATATAAGGTCTCCCTGCGCTCCACGGGCAGGGTGAACGTCAACGACGTCGCGCGCACGTTCGGCGGGGGCGGGCATGTGCTCGCCTCGGGCTGTATGTTGTTCGGCGACATCGAAGAGATCTACGACAGGCTCTGCTATGCCATATGGCAGAACGCGGGAGAGGTATGACGGGCTTTCTGAACATCGACAAACAACGCGGCGACACCTCGACCTATGTGGTCAACCGCATCAAGGGCATCGTGCGAAGAAGCCTCGGGAAGACGGCGTGCGGTCACCTCGGGACGCTCGACCCCCTCGCCTCGGGGGTGCTTCCCGTCGGCATCGGCAATGCGACCCGTCTCTTCGACTACTTTCTCTCCAAGGAGAAGAGGTACACCGCGCGGTTCCGCTTCGGCGCAACGACGGACACGCTCGACTGCGAGGGGGAGGTGACGGTCGGCGGGCGAATTCCCGCTACGGGCGAGATCGAAAGCGTCCTGCCCCGTTTCGTCGGGACGATCGAGCAATATCCCCCCAAATTCAGCGCGCGCTGCCTCGGCGGAAAGCGCGGCTACGAGCTTGCCCGCATGGGGGAGGAATTCGAGCTCCCGCCCAAGACGGTCACGGTCAAGTCGCTCGTGCTCAAAGGGCAGACGGCGCCCGACGAATTCGAATTTGACATCGTCTGCGGCGGGGGGACGTATATCCGCTCCTTCGCCCGCGACATCGCCCTCGCCCTCGGCACGCAGGGATACACGACGTCGCTCCGCCGTACGGCAAGCGGTCCTTTCACCGAAGAGACGGCGCTGCAGCTCGACGAATTGACCCCCGATAATTTTGAAAATTACCTCATACCCACGGACATGGTGGTGCCCTTTCCTGTCATGGACGTCTTGGACGAACGCTATTATCAAGGCGTTTGGATCAATGTCGATGCGGAGGACGGGCAGTATAAGATCTACCGCGAGGGGCGCTTTTACGGCACGGGCATCGTCGAGGGGGGTGTTCTGCGCCCCGACAAAAAGCTATGCTGACCCTTTCCTACGGCGACCGGTTTTCCGCGCCCTGCGTTCTCGCATTGGGCGGGTTCGACGGGCTGCATCTCGGGCACCGCGCTCTCCTTGCGCGGGCGTTCGAAGGGGGTCTCCCCGTCGGGATCACGACCATCCTCGGCGGCAAGGGGAAGGCGCTCTTCACACAATATGAGCGGGAATTTCTCTTCTCGCGCGCGGGCGTCGCCTTCGTCTATGAGATCGGCTTCACGGAGGACGTGGAGTTTACTTCGGCAGAGCAATTCGCGCGGCAGCTCTTTGACTGCATCGCGGCGGAAAAGGTCGTCTGCGGCGAAGATTTCCGCTTCGGGAGGGGTGCGCTCGGCACGCCGCAGCTCCTCAGAGAGTATGCGAAGGACGTCCTCGTCCAAGAGACGGTGTGTCTTCCCTCGGGGGAGGGCGGACGCAAGATCTCGACCTCTTCCTGCAAAGCCCTTCTCGAAGCGGGCGATCTCTCCGGTCTGAACGCCCTCCTTCAAACGGATGATTTTTATGGGAGCGCCTATTTCGTGCAGGGGACGGTCGAGCACGGCAGAGAGGTCGGCAGGACGTACGGTTTCCCCACCCTCAATCTCTCGGTGCCCGGGGACAAACTTCTGCCTCCCGACGGGGTGTATGGCGGGCTCGCCTCGACGCCGCAGGGCAACTTTCCGACCATCGTCAACTTCGGTCCCCGCCCAACGTTCGGCGTCTTGGAGCGCAAGATCGAGGCATATCTGGACGGCTTTTCGGGCGACATCTACGGCGCGACCGTGCGCATTTATCCCATGGAATTTTATCGCGGCATCCAAAAATTTTCCGATGCCGACGCGCTGAGAATGCAGCTCAACAAGGACATCGAGCGGCTTCGCAGTAAAGAAAATTGACACAAAACGGCGTACCCATGTCTGAGGATAGCCGTTCAAAAGAGGAAAATCATGATCAAATTCGGACCGAGCGGGAACAGCTTTTCCTTTGAGGCGGAAGGGCACAAGCACACCGAAGAGGCGGCGCGTTTCGTCAGGGAACGCGGGCTCGACTGCTTCGAATATTCCTTCGGCAGGGGGGTCCACATGACGGAAGAAAAGGCGCGCTCCATCGGCAAGGCGTTTGCAGAACAGGGCGTGGAGATCTCCGTCCACGCGCCCTATTTCATCAATTTCGCCAATCCCGACGACGAGATGGCGGAGAAGTCCTTCGGCTACGTCCTCGACAGCGCGCGCATGCTTAAAGCGATGGGAGGAAAGAGGCTCGTCTTCCATCCCGCGGCGCAGGGCAAGGAGGACCGCGAGACTGCGGTCGCCCGCACGGAGGACCGCCTCAAAGTTCTGCGCGACCGCATCTATTTCCACGGGCTCGAGGACCTCATCTACTGCCCCGAGACGATGGGCAAGAGCGCCCAGATCGGCACGGTCGGGGAAATCACCCGCTTCTGCGCGATCGACCCCGTCTTCACGCCCTGCGTCGACTTCGGGCATGTCAATGCGCGCGAGCAGGGGAGTCTGAAGACGGCGCAGGATTACCGCGCCCTCCTCGGATTTATGATCGGTGAGCTCGGCTACGAGCGCATGAAGCATTTTCACGTCCACTTCTCCAAGATCCAATACGGCGCAAGGGGGGAGATCCGCCATCTGACCTTCGAAGACACCGTCTTCGGACCCGAATTCCGACCGCTCGCGGAGGTGCTGCACGAACTGCGTCTCGAACCGTACATCGTCTCGGAATCGGCGGGCACGCAGGCGGAGGACGCCGCCGAAATGAAGCGGATCTACGCATCCGTCTGACCTTTCCGCGGCGCGATGGAGAAATTGCCGAAAAATCGTTGACTTGTACGCACGTATTTGGTATAATATGGTTATGTTTCCCGAAAAGTTGCGCAGGATATTCGATATGGTCGGGGCGGATGCCCTCTTTATCGAGTGTGATTTTCTGCGCAGGTATCTGACAGATTTCTATTCCACGGACGGCTACGCGGTCGTGACGGGAGAGGGGTGCGTGTTCTTTGCCGATCTCCGCTACTTCGAGGCAGCCGAAAAGCGGCTCGCCGGGAGCGCGGTCAAGGTCATCGAGGGCGGATACCGCGAGGCGCTCGAATACGCCAAGCCCTATCATACGCTCGGCGTTCCCTATCCCTTTGTGAGCGTTGCCGCCCTGCGGAGGTACGAAGAGGACGGGCACACCGTTCTCGATTGCATGCCCGCCTTCCGGCGCGCGATGGCTGTCAAGACGGCGGAGGAACTTTCCCGTATCCGCCGCGCCTGCGAGATCGCCGAGGAGGCGTTCAACCGCCTTCTGCCCGAGATCAAAGAGGGGATGACGGAATCGGAAGTCGCGGCGCTCCTCGAATACAACATGCGCAGGCTCGGGGCGAGCGGCGTCTCGTTCGACACGATCTGTGCGTTCGGGGAGAACGGCAGCGTTCCGCACTATGAGACGGGCACGAGAAAGCTCGCGTTCGGCGACCCCGTGCTCATCGACTTCGGCTGTAAGTTCGAGGGGTACTGTTCCGACTGCACCCGTACCTTCCTGTTCGGCGACGACGGGAAGCACGGGGACTTCAAAAAGATCCATGCGGCGGTGCTTGCCGCGCACGAACTCGTCAAGGAGAAGGTGACGGCGGGCATGACGGGGAAGGAGGCAGATGCGGTCGCACGCGACGCTTTGCACGCCCAAGGATTGGGCGGATATTTCACCCATTCGCTCGGGCACGGCATCGGCTTACAGATCCACGAATACCCAGTGCTCTCTCCGAGAGGGGAGGAGATCCTCGAAGACGGCATGGTCTTCTCCGACGAACCGGGGGTCTACATCGCGGGGAAGGTCGGCGTCCGCATCGAAGACAGCGTCTGCCTCGAGAAGGGGAAGATCGTCTCGTTCATGACGAAGACAGACCGCCGGGCACTCATCCTCTAAAACTACAAACTTGTAAAATCATCGAAAACGATTGAAGGAGATAAATTACTATGGCACAAATCATGGCAGGCGACATCCGCAAGGGCACGACGTTCGAGTATAAGAGCGGCGTCTACACCGTCACCGAATTCCAGCACGTCAAGCCCGGGAAGGGCGCTGCGTTCGTCCGCACGACGC
>CANQNB010000079.1 GCA_947625065.1 uncultured Clostridia bacterium
GTGCTCGTTTCGATGGAGGAGGGGTGCATCATGGAGGGGACGACGGTCAAGCTCGCCCGTCTCACCGCAGACATCATCGCGGGGCAGTTCGAGTGACTGCCCCCGGACCGCGCATGCTCTTTTGTCCGGTCCCGTACATACATGAAACATGGCACTTTTTTGCGGAGCGCGGCGGTGCTGATGGCGGGCGGATTGCTTGCCAAGGCGATCGGCGTGTTCTACCGCATCCCGCTTACTAATCTTCTCGGCGGCTACGGAACGGGGCTCTACCAGATGGCGTACCCCCTCTTTTGCGTCATGCTCACCTTCTCGTCGGTGGGGATCCCGTCGGCGCTCTCGCGCATCATTGCAGACGAGGAGGCGCGGGGGAAGGAGGACGGCGGAACGGTCAGAGCCGCCCTCTTCTCCTTTGCGGTCTTAGGGCTCGTGGGGACGCTCGTGATGTGCCTCATCGCGCCCGCGATGTCCTCCCTTCAACGGGATGCCAACCTCCGCCTCTGCTATTTTCTACTCTCGCCCTCCGTCTTTTTCGTCGCGCAGATCGCCGTGATCAGGGGGTATTTTCAGGGGAAACGGGAGATGGCGCCCACCGCACTTTCCGAGCTTGTGGAGCAGACCGTCAAGGCGGGAGCGGGGCTGTTCTTTGCGATGAGATTCCGCGAGACACCCGCGCGCGCAGCGGCTTACACCCTTTTGGCGGTAACCATGTCCGAGGTCGTGGCGCTCGGCTTTCTTTTTTTGTGCTATCGGAGGGAACGGCACAGACGGACGCTCAGGGTGCGCGTGCCCTCGGGGACCGACATCCTCGCCCCCGTGCTGCCCGTCATGGCGTCCTCCTCTCTTCTGCCCCTCTCGCAGATGGCGGACTCGGTGCTGCTCGTGCGGATGCTCTCCGCTTACTCGGACGGGGCGGTCAAACTGTACGGGCTCTTTTCGGGGGGAGCGCTCGCCCTCGTGGGGCTCCCCGCGACGGTGTGCTACGGACTGGCGGCGGCTGCCGTTCCCGCCGTGTCACAGGCGACGGCGCGGGGGGAGGACGGCGAGGCGAGAAGACGTGCCCTGTACGCTCTCACCCTCACGTTGCTCCTTGGAATGCCCGCCTCGCTGGGGCTCCTCCTGTTCGCGGGACCCATCGTGAAGCTCCTCTACCCCGCGATGGCGGAGGGGGACCTTGCTCTTCTCGTCCGCCTCGTCCGCCTCACCTCCTTTTCGGCGGCATTGCTCGCGGGGGTGGACACGCTCGCGGCATGTCTTACGGGCATGGGTAGGGCGAAACACGCGGCGGGCTCCATGCTTCTCGCCGTGCTGGCGAAATTTGCCGTGCAGGCGGCGCTCGTCTCCCAACCCCGATTCGGCATCGCGGGCGCGGCAGTGGCGGTAAATGTCTGCTATTTGATTGCTTTTTTCCTCGATTTGTTTTATACTGTAAGAAAGGAGAAAAGCCATGATCGTCATTATCGGGCTCGGCGTCCAGCCGGGCGATCTCACACTCGCGGCGCTCCGCGCGTTGAAAGATGCGGATGAGGTGCTCGTCCGCACGCGGCACATCGCGGGCGCGAAATCCCTCGAAGAGGAGGGGATCGGATTCTCCGACTTCGACGGGCTCTATGAACATTGCCACAACTATGACACCCTCACGAGACGGATCGCCGCCGAAGTGCGTCGCCGCGCGAAGGACCGCACGGTCTGTTACTGCGTCGACGGGAGCGCGTTCGAGGATGCCGCCGCCCGCCGCCTTCTCCGTTCCAAGTCGGTGCGCCTCATCGACAGCGTCTCCAAGGGGGCATATTATGCGGGGCGCGCCCATTTGGAGGGCAGTTTCTGCGCCGTCTCCGCCTTTGATTTGGAGAACTTCCGCCTCACCCGCCCCCTCGTGGTGTATGACATCACGCAGGACAACCTCTCCGACGTCAAGCTCTCCCTTTCGGAGCTCTACGGCGACGAGGCGCCCGCCCTCCTCTGCCATGGCGAAAAGGCGAGCCGCCTCCCCCTCTATGAGGCGGACCGCGCGGGCTTCCTGCCCGAGGCGCTCGTGCTGCCCGACGTCCCCCTTCTCGAGAAAAAGAGGTTCGATTTCGAGGACTTTGTCAGCATCCTCAAACGGCTGCGCGCTCCCGACGGCTGCCCGTGGGACAGGGTGCAGACGCATGAGAGCATCCGCATCAACGGCATCGAGGAGATGTATGAGCTCGTGGACGCCATCGACAGGGAGGACATCCCCCGCATGCTCGAGGAGACGGGCGACGTTCTGATGCAGGCGGTGTTCCATGCCCTCATCGAGGAGGAAAAGGGCGGGTTCACCGTCTCGGACATGGTGACCGCCGTCTGCGAGAAACTCATCACGCGGCATACCCATGTCTTTGGCAGCGACAAGGCGCAGGGCGCGGAGGGCGCGCTCTCCGTCTGGGAAAAGAACAAGATGAAGGAGAAGGGGCAGGCGACCTATTCCGCCGCCGTGAACGACGTGCCCGAGTGCTTCCCCGCCCTTCTGCGCGCGCAGAAGATCGCAAAGCGGATGGAGAAGGGGGGCTGGGACGCGGCGACGTTCGAGAACTTCGAGAGAAAGTTCCGCGAGGAATACGGGGAGCTCCGCGAGGCATTCGCCGCAGGGGACAGGGCGGCGATCGAAGAGGAACTCGGCGACGTGCTGTTCTGTGCGGTCGAGCTCGGCAGGGCAGTGGGCGCGGACTGCGAACAGGCGCTCCTCGACACGGTGAAAAAAGCCGCCGCGCGCTACACCGCCTACGAGGGGTTGGTGCTCGCCGACGGCAAGGACGTGCACGCCCTCTCCAAAGAGGAAAAAGCAGACTATTATCGGCGGGCGAAAGATGCTTCACGCGCTTGACATCGCGGGCATGGTATGCCCGAACAACGTCTTCCTCGCCCCGATGGCGGGTTACACGAACTACCCCTTCCGCAAGGTGTGCACGGGCTTGGGCGCGGGGCTCACCTTCACCGAGATGGTGAGCGCGAAGGGGCTCCACTACAACAACGAGGAGACCAAAAACCTCCTCCTTTGCGGGGAGGAGACCCCCAAGGCGGCGCAGATCTTCGGCAGCGACCCCGCGATCATGCGGGAGGCGTGCGAGAGCGAGGAGCTCGCTCCCTTCGACCTCATCGACATCAACATGGGCTGCCCCATGCCCAAGGTGACGCGCAACGGGGAGGGGAGCGCCCTGCTCGAGGACATGCCGCTCGCCGAGAAGATCATTTCGGCATGCGCAAAGAGCGGAAAGCGCATCTCGGTGAAGTTCCGCACGGGGACGGACGAGGCGCACAAGGTCACGCGCGAGTTCGCGAAGATGTGCGAGGGGGCGGGCGCCGTGATGATCACCATCCACGGGAGGACGCGCGACAAGATCTACGCCGGTCCCTGCGACTGGGCGGAGATCGCCGCGGCGAAGGAGGCGGTCGGCATCCCCGTCTGCGCAAACGGCGGCATCTGGAACGAGCGCGACGCACGCAAGATGATCGAAAAAACGGGGGCAGACGCGGTCATGGTAGCCAGAGCCGCACTCTACGACCCCTTCGTCTTCTGCCGCATCCTGGGAACGGAGCCGCCCGCGGCTCTCCCCCTCTTCCTCGAACAGATGCGCCTCACGCGGGAGCTCTACGGCGAACGGTTTGCGACGGTCTTCATGCGCAAGATGGCGGCGTTCCGTCTCAAGGGGCTTCCCCATGCCAACGGATACAAGCGGCGGCTCTTCGAGGCGGCGGACACCGCTGCGGTGGAAAACATCGTGCGTGAGCTCTTTCCCGAAGGCTGAAACAGGGCGCGGAAAAGCGCGCCGCAGTGGAAAATTGCGGTTTTTTTTGCATTTTTGCAAAAAAATCCGCAATTTTTGTTTGCAAACAATTTACAATTTTCGGTCGGCATGATATAATTATCTTGTCGCGCGCACGCGCGCGCACTTGTTTGATAAACGAATAAACGGATAATCATAAAAGGAAGAGAACGATGACGGAAAAAGTGGAAGTCAATTACGGCGCGGAACAGATCCAGGTCTTGGACGGATTGGAGCACATCCGCAAGCGCCCCGGCATGTACATCAGCTCGACGGACGAGAAGGGGCTCCACCATCTCGTGAGCG
Organism: uncultured Clostridia bacterium; assembly: GCA_947625065.1. Lineage (GTDB taxonomy): Bacteria > Bacillota > Clostridia > Christensenellales > Borkfalkiaceae > Gallimonas. Next base: position 4,092 of record CANQNB010000079.1, read on the forward strand.
AAGTCGTGGACAACTCCATCGACGAGGCACTCGCGGGCTACTGCGACCGCGTGGACGTCACGATCAACGCAGACGGCTCGTGCACGGTCGTCGATAACGGACGGGGCATCCCCACCGAGATCCACCCCAAGGAGGGCATCTCGACGGTGGAGGTCGTGTTCACCAAGGTCAACGCGGGCGGCAAGTTCGGCGGCGACTCGGGCTATAAGGTCTCGAGCGGTCTGCACGGCGTCGGCGTCAAGGCGGTCAACGCCCTCTCCGAATGGCTCGAGGTCGAGGTCTCGCAGAACGGGCACGTCTACAAGCAGGTCTACAACCGCGGCGTGCCGCAGCGCGAACTGCACATCATCGGCGACACCGACAAGACGGGGACCAAGGTCACCTTCTTCCCCGACAGCGAGATCTTCGAGACGATCACCTTCAAATACGAGATCCTCAAGATCCGCCTCAAAGAGCTTGCCTTTTTGAACAAGGGGCTCACCATCACCCTCTCCGACCTGCGTGCGGGGCACGAGACGAGCGATACCTTCTTCTACGAAGGGGGGATCCGCGAGCTCGTCGAGGAGCTCAACAAGGGCAAGGAGACCCTCTTTGCCGAGCCCCTCTACTTCGAGGCGCAGGAGGGGACGACGGTCTGCGAGATCGCCCTCCAATACAACGACAGCTACAATGAGGTCATCTATTCCTACGCCAACAACGTCAACACGATCGACGGCGGCACCCACATCGAGGGGCTCAAACTTGCGCTCACCAAGGTCATCAACGACGCCGGCAAGAAGCTCAACATCTTAAAGGACAGCGACAAGCTCACGGGCGAGGACGTGCGCGAGGGCATCACCGCCGTCGTCTCCGTCAAGCTCGAGGACGCGCAGTTCGAGTCGCAGACCAAGGATAAACTCAACAATTCCTTCATCCGTCCCTTTGTCAACAGGGCGGTGGCGGAGGAATTCGGCACCTATCTCGAAGAACACCCCGGCGAGGCGAGGGAGCTCGTCCTGCGCTGCATCACCGCGCAGAAGGCGCGCGACGCGGCGAGAAACGCCCGCGAACTCACGCGGCGGAAGGGGGTGCTCGAATCGACGACCCTCCCCGGCAAGCTCGCCGATTGCTCGGATAAACGCCCCGAGCTGTGCGAGATCTACATCGTCGAGGGGGATTCGGCAGGCGGCACCGCCAAGCAGGGGAGAGACAGGAGGTTCCAAGCCATCCTTCCCCTCCGCGGCAAGATCCTGAACGTCGAGAAAGTGCGCCTCAACCGCGCCCTCGAGAACGCCGAGATCAAGGCGATGATCACCGCCTTCGGCTGCGGCATTTTGGATGACTTCGACGAGAGCAAGCTGCGCTACGACCGCATCATCTCCATGACGGATGCCGATGTCGACGGCGCGCACATCCGTATCCTCCTGCTCACCTTCCTCTTCCGCTATATGCGCCCCCTCATCGAGCACGGGCACGTCTATTCCGCCAAGCCGCCCCTCTATAAGGCGAGCGTCAAGGGCAAGGAGGACGTCTATCTCTACTCGGAGGAGGAGAAGGTCCTCTTCGACGCCGCGAACAACAATAAGGTCGAGTACCAGCGCTACAAGGGGCTGGGGGAGATGTCGACCGAGCAGCTTTGGGACACGACGATGAACCCCGCGACCCGCACGCTCATCAAGGTCTCCATGGAAGACGCCGTGGAGGCGGACAAGATGTTCAACATCCTCATGGGGGAGAGCCCCTCGCTGCGCCGTCAGTTCATCGAAGAAAACGCGACCCTCGTCACCGACCTCGACATTTGACCGCGGAGCTCATGGCGTGGCGGGCATGGTACCCTTGCTCACTTCCCAAAGGGGGAGCCAAGAGTACCCCTAAATTTCGTAAAACCAATCAGGAGTTGATATATGGCAAAAAGAGAGACGAGCCCGGAGCTCACCGAAGAGTTCAAAAAGACGCTCGAAATGACGAAGATCCTCGACATCGAGGTCAACGATGAGCTCAAACGCTCCTTCATCGCCTACGCGATGGCGGTCAACAAATCCCGCGCCATCCCCGATGTGCGCGACGGCTTGAAGCCCGTCCACCGCCGCATCCTCTATGCGATGCAC
>CANQNB010000080.1 GCA_947625065.1 uncultured Clostridia bacterium
CCGAGACGCGGGAGAGAAGGGGCGCGGACGCCGTGTTCACATCGACGCCGACGGCATTCACGCAGTCCTCGACGACCCCCGTGAGCGTCTCCGAGAGACGTTTTTCTGGCATGTCGTGCTGGTATTGCCCGACGCCGATCGACTTAGGGTCGATCTTGACGAGCTCGGCGAGCGGGTCCTGCAACCGCCGCGCGATGGAGACCGCGGAGCGGAGATTGGCGTCGTAATCGGGGAATTCCTTCGCCGCGAGCGGGGACGCGGAGTACACCGACGCGCCCGCTTCATTGACGATCGCATACGAAACGCCGCACCCATGTCCGAGGGAGGCGATGAGTTCGGTCGTCATCTGCTCGGTCTCGCGGCTCGCCGTGCCGTTGCCGATCGCGATGTGGCGCACCTTGTGTTTTTTGATGAGGGCGGAGAGCTTGGCGATGCATTCCTGCTTCTGCCGCTCGCCGTAGGTCGGGTAGACGACCGTCGTATCGAGCACTTTGCCCGTGCTGTCGACGACGGCGACCTTGCACCCCATGCGGTAGCCGGGGTCGAGCCCCATCGTCACGAATCCCTTGACGGGCGGCTGCATGAGCAGGGGGCGCAGGTTGAGGGCGAACTGCCCGATCGCTCCCTCGCACGCCGAGTCGGTGAGCATGGCGCGGATCTCCCTCTCCACCGAGGGGAAGATGAGGCGGTCGTAGGCGTCCTCCGCGGCGGCGCGCACGAATGCCGTCGAGGCACACGCGGGCTTTTTGACGGCATACCGCTCCACCACGTTGAGGGCGGCATCCCTGTTCATGTCGATGGAGACCTTCAAAACTTCCTCCCGTTCACCGCGGTTGAAGGCGAGCACCTGATGCCCCTGCACCTTGCTCACGGGGGAGACGAATTTGTAGTAATTGCGGTAGACGCTGTCCTCTTGGTCCTTCTTCGCGGCGGAGGTCACGACGTCGGCGCACTGCACGAAGAGGGCGCGCAGATGTTTGCGGATCTCCGCGTCGTCCGAGATCCTCTCCGCGATGATGTCGCTCGCCCCCGCAAGGGCGTCCTCCGCCGTGAGGACCTTCTTCTCGGGGTCGATGTACTTCTTCGCCTCCTCCTCGGGGACGGGGCAATCCTTCTCCTGCAAAAAGAGGAGGTCGGCGAGGGGCTCGAGCCCCTTCTCCTTTGCGACGGTCGCCCGCGTGCGGCGCTTCTGTTTGTAGGGGCGGTAGAGGTCCTCCACTTCGGCGAGGGTCGCCGCGTCGTCGATGGCTTGCGCGAGTTCCTCGGTGAGTTTGCCCTGTCCTTCGATGGACTTCTTCACCTCCCCCTTCCGCTCCTCGAGATTGCGCAGATATTGCAGGCGGTCTGCGAGGGTGCGGATGGTCTGGTCGTCCATCGTGCCGTGCATCTCCTTGCGGTAGCGCGCGATGAAGGGAACGGTGTTCCCCTCATCGAGCAGGTCGATGACGTTGCGGACATGTTGCTCGCTCTTGCCGAGCTCGGCGGCGAGCGTTGATACGATCGAACGCATAATTTTCTCCTTTCTCCTTGGAAAAGCCGCCTCCCTCCTTAGGCGGGGCGCGGCGGCACATCCCGAGCCGTGACTGCTTTCACGGCGAAATTTTTTTATTTTTGAGCCGTCCGGTGCGGCTTCACTTCAAAAAGATGATGAGCAGGATGATCGCGACCGTGACCACCGCGCCGATCGAGTAGGTGACGATGCGGATCTTTTTGATGCGCGCATCGGAGAGGGGCTGGTAGCCCGCGGGCTCGAGCTTTCCCTTGCAGTGGGGGCATTGCGTCATGTGGTCGAGCACGGGTTTTCCGCAGTGCGGGCAGGCGAGGGTGTGCTGTTCGAGCTCCCTCCTGCGCCTGTTTTCGCGGTCCTCGTAGACGGTGTTTCCCTTCTTCATAGGGAAATTATATCATAGAGAAGAACAAAATGCAAGCGAAAAGAAAAAGTTGCCCTCCACCCGCCGTCAATTTCTTGCAAATCTCTTTACAACCGCCCGCAATTGGTGTATGATGAAGGAAAAAATCTTGTTCTGTCCTTAGAAAGGAGGTCCCATGAAACGCAAAAAAGAGACGACCGCGCTCATCCACGCGCAGCCGTCGGAGAGTATGCAGACAAAAAACAAGGCACCCATGTCCGATGGAAGCGGTTCAAAAATGTCGATTTACGACTACGAGCAAAAGTATACGCGCAAGGAGAGCGTGCGCGGCGTCCGCTTTGCGATCTTCCTGCTCGCTACCCTCATCGGCGTCTTCCTCTTCGTTCTTCTCGCCCTCCTGTCCCTGCGCGTGTACGAGATCAACGAATACGCGGGCTACGTCGTCGCGGCGCTCTGCCTGCTGCTCTTCGTCTTTATCTACATCGTCCCCCTCGTCAAGATCTTTACGACGGGGTACTTCATCACCAATGTGAACGCCTTCACCGCCCGCCGCGCCCAGCAGCACAACCGCAGGCTGCGCCATGACATCGCCGAGAGGATGATCGACCTCTCCGCCAGTGTCGACAACGTCGGCTGGTACGATTCCCGCCTCGTCGGGGAACTCGCCGTCGCGCTGCAGACCCGTGACGAAAAGCTGCTCCGCCGAAGTCTCAGCGACCTCTACAGGGGCTCGGTGAAAAAGTCGGCAAAGCTGCTCATCTTCAAGAGCTCCCTCAAATCCGCCGCCTACTCCGCCCTCTCGCAGACGGCGAGCATCGACGCGGCGCTCGTCGTCACCGTCAACCTCCAGCTCGTCAAGGACCTCGTCTTCCTCTACGGGTTCCGCCCCTCCGACCGCCGTCTTGTGCGCATCTTTTTGCAGGTGGTGCAGAATTCCCTCATCGCCTACGGGCTGAGCGGCATCAACGTCGGCGGGACGGTCGTCAGAACGATGGGCGACGCGGTCAAGAATATCCCCTTCCTCGGCGCGGCGCTCGCCTCCATCATCGACTCCTCGGTGCAGGGGCTCACCAACGGCGCGCTGACGACGGTCATCGGCTACCAGACCATCCGCTACCTTAACCGCGAATACCACTTGCAGGACGTCCTCGACGAGATCAGTCTCGAGGGAAGCGAGGTGGAGATCGAGGAGGCGTGCGCAGAGCTCGAAACAGAGCTCAAACGCAAGAAGAAGGACGTCGCTTAAAACGCGGGACAAATTCGCGAGCGTCGGCTGCCTTGCCCTCTCCCTTATCCTTGAGGGGTAGGGGCGGGGTGCTCCCCATTCGCTATCGGCAACATTTCACCCCCCACCTGTCGCGGACAAAGCCGCGACATCCTTCCCCCTCCGGTAAAAGGGGGGAGGCGAACGATTAAAGGAGAGATATGCAGGAAGCGCGGTGTGCTATACTTGATCGAATAAAATTTAAGGGAGACGACGAGCGTCTCCCTTGTTTTTTATGACACACCGCAATGCCGCGTCTTTTTGGATATTCTTCTCAGCGCAGTTCGGCGGAGAGGTTGTGTTTGAGATTTGCAACGATCTTGTTGAAGAACCCGTCCACCGTCTCGGGGGAGAGCCCCTTGTCGGCATTGGGATCGGGCGAAAAGGTGATGCGGAACGCCATGCTCTTCTTGTCCTTCCCGAGGCGGAGAGCGTCGCGGTAGACATCGAACAGCTCCGCCTTCTTCGCCGCCTTGCAGGCACGCAGGATGCAGCTCTCGAGTTCGGCGCAGGTGACCTTTTCCTCCACGACGACGGCGAGGTCGCGCGTCACGTCGGGGAACTTGGGCACGGGGCGGTAGGCGACGCCCTTGCGGAACTTGCGGGAGAGGGCGGTATAGTCGAGCTCGGCGAGGAAGACCTTCTTTTCGAGGGCGAGCTCTTCGGCAATGAGCGGGTGCAGCTCCCCGATCCAGCCCACCTCCTTTTCGCCGAGTCTCACGGTCGCGGTCGCCCCCGGATGCAGGAAGGACTTCTCCCCGCGCACATAGTCGAGTTTGACGCCGAACGCCTCGCCGATCCCCTCGACCGCGCCCTTGAGGTCGAAGAAATCCCCCTCTCCCCAGAGGGCGAGCGACAGGTGCTTTTTCTCCGTCGGGAGCGATTCGGGGGGTACCATGTCCGAGAGATAGACGTTTGCAAGCTCAAAGAGCCGACCCTCGTCGTTCCCCCGCCGCACGTTGCGGACGACGTTCACGATCATGGTGGGTGCGAGGATGGTCCGCATGACGGAGAGGTCCTCGCCCAGCGGATTCATCACGGTGATCGCCCGCCGCTCCCCGGCATCCTGCGGAAGGCGCAAGAGGTCGAAATCCTTGGGCGAATAGAAGGAATAGCCGCACGCCTCGAAGAATCCCTCCTCCGCGAGCGTCTCCTTAAAGCGGAGCTCCTCCTTCTGCGCGGGGGTGAGCCCGCCGTGCGTCACGGTCGCGTTTTCGAGGAAGGTGGGCACGAGGTGGTCGTAGCCGTACATGCGGATGACCTCCTCGGCGAGGTCGGGGTAGCCGTCGATGTCGCCCCGCCACAGGGGGACCTGAACGGAGAGTTCCTCCCCCTCGCCCATGACGCCGAAGCCGAGCCGCTGCAAAATGCCGTTGACCTCCTCCTTGGGGACGTGGATGCCAAGCAGGGCGTCGAGCTTTTGATACGTCGTCTTGATCGTCCTGTGCTCGATCTCCCCTTCGGAGGCACCGGAGGAACTTCCCACGGCGGTGCACTGCGTGGGGGTGCCGCAGCCGAGCTGTTCGAAAAGGTTCAGTGCGTGCTTCATCCCCATCCACGGGAAGATCTCATACACCCCCTTTTCGAAGCGGGCGGAGGAATCGCTCCTCTGCCCCAGCGTGCGGGAGGTCCTTCTCACACTGTCGCGCGCGAAGACCGCGGCTTCGAGGAACACCTCGCGCGTGTCCTCTTTGATCTCACTGTTGAGCCCGCCCATGATGCCCGCAAGCGCAACGGGGCGCTCACCGTCGCAGATGAGGAGGTTGTCCCTGCGGAGGGCGAACTCCTTCTCGTCGAGGGTCGTGATCTTCTCCCCCTCCCCGGCGCAGCGGACGACGATCTTGTCGCCGCGGAGATACTTCCTGTCGAAGGCGTGCATGGGCTGCCCCACCTCGAGCAGGACATAGTTGGTGATGTCGACGACGTTGTTCACCGACCGCAGCCCCATGAGGGCGAGACGGCGGCGCATCCACCGCGGAGAGGGAGCGATTTTGACGTCCTTCACATAGGTGCCCACATAGAGGGGGCAGAGCTTGGGCTCCTTCACCTCGACGGAGAACTTCACGTCGGTGGAAGCACGATGGGGCTCCCCTTCGTCGAGGGGTCTCAGGGGCTCGCCGAGGACGGCGGCGACCTCGCGTGCCATGCCGTAGATGCTCTGGCAGTCGGGGCGGTTCGCCGTCACCGCGATGTCGAAGATGTAGTCGTCGATGCCGACGACGGGGCGGATGTCGACGCCAAGCGGGGTACCCATGTCCAGGATCAGGATGCCGTTGACCTCTGCGCCCTCATAAAAATCGTCGGTGATGCCGAGCTCCTCGCCCGAGCAGAACATGCCCTCGGATGTGACGCCGCGGAGCTTGCCCGTCTTGATCTTCTGGGTACCGCCCTCATGCCTCACCGTTGCGCCGTCGAGAGCGACGGGCACGGTCGCGCCCTCAAACACATTGGTCGCGGCGGTGACGATCTGCTTTGTCCCCCTCTCGCCGCAATCCACTTGGCAGACGGTGAGCCTGTCCGCGTCGGGGTGCTTTTCGCACTGCACGATGCGCCCGACAACGACGTTTTCCACATCCTTGCCGAGGTAGGTGAGCTCCTCGACTTCGAACCCGCACGAGAAGAGCTTCTCTTCGAGCTCCTGCGCCGTCACGCTTATCTTTACATACTCTTTTAACCAGCTGAAAGGTACTTTCATCTTCTCACCTCAATCCTTGAACTGTTGCAGAAATCTGACATCGTTCTCTGTAAAGAGACGGATATGGTTGATCCCGTATTTGAGCATGGCGATGCGCTCGATGCCCATGCCGAAGGCGAACCCCGTGAACTCGTCGGGGTCGATGTTGCAGTTTTCGAGCACGCGGCGGTTGACCATGCCCGCGCCGAGCACTTCGATCCACCCCGTTCCCTTGCACAGCGGGCAGCCCTTTCCCCCGCAGGCGGCGCAGGAGACGTCGACCTCCACCGACGGTTCGGTGAACGGGAAATAGGAGGGACGGAGGCGCGTCTTCGAGGTCTCCGCGAACATGGTA
>CANQNB010000081.1 GCA_947625065.1 uncultured Clostridia bacterium
GGGGTCACGGCGGGCACTGTCCACCCCGACGCCGACGAGTTTCTCGACGTCGTCCTCCTCCCCCTCGCCGAGGCATACGCCATGGTCGAAGACGGGCGCATCCGCGACGCCAAGACGATCATCGCCCTCCAGAGCCTCCGGCTTCGCGGCGCAAACTGAAATTTCTCACGGCGAAAAGCTCCGCACCAAAAGGGTGCGGAGCTTTCTCTACGGAATCGGATTCAAAACTCAGTTGTTGCAGCCGCAGCCGCCGCCGAGTCCTAAGCGGCTCGCGAGCGCGGAGAGGGTGCCGTTCTTGCAGAGGCAGTAAGCAAGCGCGACAAGGAACGGCCAACCGCAGCCCGAGAGTGCGCGCGAGTTGAGAAGATTGGTACCGCACGACCCGAGGATGAGCGCGCCGATGAGAATCCAAAGGCAGCCGTTGCTGCCAAGACAGCTATTCATGGTTTTTCCTCCTTGACTGCCGCAGAGTATGTAATGGGATCTTTCTGCGGGTCTACTCCATCCTATGAGGAGGAAAAAGAAAAATGTTCCGTTTTCAAGTTCATTCGCTTGCGAAAAGCGCACGACTTTGCTATAATACGAGATGGAGGTCCGCATGGCGGAAGGATACCCGCGGGGTCCTATCTGCGGCTGCGCTCCTTCAAATACATTTTTCTGCGGATACTCCCGCGAAGGGGAGATCCGATGGAGGTAACAAAATGGAAACGAAGAAAGTCAAAGGCTTCTTCACGGCAAAAAACATCGCGTATGTCGCCGTACTGCTGGCGCTCGTGATCGTTTTGCAGACGTTCGGCGGCACCGTGGCGATCGGTCCCGTGCAGCTGAACTTCACGCTCATCCCCATCGTCGTCGGGGCGATCCTGCTCGGACCGTACGTGGGGGCGCTGCTCGGTTTTGCGTGCGGCATCGTCGTTCTGGTGCAGGTCATCATGGGGCTCTCGCCCTTCTACACCGTCATCTGGACGAACAGCCCCGTCGTCACCGTGCTCACCTGCGTCGTCAAGACGACGGCTGCAGGGCTCCTTGCGGGGTATGTCTACCGCTGGATCTCGAAGAAGAACAGTCTCATCGCCGTCTTTGTTGCGTCGGGGCTCGTGCCCATCGTCAACACGGGGCTCTTCATCCTCGGCTGCCTGTGCATGAGCAACGCCATCAAGGTCTTTCAGGGCGACTTGGGGCAGGGCAGCATGAACGTGTTCGTGTTCATCGTCGTCATCCTCGTCACATGGAACTTCTTCATTGAATTTGCCATCAATCTTCTGCTCGCCCCCGCCATCCACCGCGTCGTCATCGTGGTAGAAAAGTTCATCGGCAAGCAGGTCAAAAAGAAGGGGGAGCCGCAGCCCGGGCAGACAGAGGCGCCCGCGGAGCCCGCTCTCCCGCCCGAAGAAACCGCCGGATCGTCCGATGCCGCTCCCGCCGAGGAGGGCGCACAGGACAGGGAGCTCGACCAATGATCATCTGCATCGACGTCGGAAACACCAACATCAAATATGCCGTATTCGACGGGGAGGAGCCCAAGTTCTCCTTCCGCGTCGCCACCGACCTCAAAAAGACGTCGGACGAATACGGTTCCCAGCTCGTCGGCATGCTCTCATTCGCGGGCGTGCCCAAGGGGGAGATCAAGGGCGCCATCTTCTCGTCCGTCGTTCCCTCCCTCGACTACACCATCGAACACGCCCTGCACGTCTACCTCGGCATCCTTCCCATGCAGGTGGGACCGGGCATCCGCACGGGCTTGCAGATGCGCGCGGACAACGCCAAGGAGGTGGGGGCGGACCGCGTCGTCAACAACGTCGCCGCACTCCGCAAATACGGGAACTCCCGCCCCATCATCATCGTCGATTTCGGCACGGCGACGACCTTCAACATTCTCAAGGACGGCGCCTTCATCGGCGGCGTCATCGCGCCCGGCATCAAGGGCTCGCTCGACAGCCTCGTCTCGGGTACCGCCAAGCTCCCGCGCGTGGAGATCGAGGCGCCGAAGAGCGTCATCGCGACGAACACCGTCACCAATATGCAGGCGGGCATCGTCTTCGGCTTTGCGGGGCTCGTCGAATACATCGTCAAAAAGATCAAGCGGGAGCTCGGCACCGACGATGTTCTCACCGTTGCGACGGGCGGTTTTTCGGAGACGATGGCGCACGAGACCAAGTGCATCGACGTCGTCGACAAACTTCTCACGCTCAACGGGCTCAAATATCTGTATGAACTCAATTCGGAGGGGATCAAATGAAAAAGGTGGGGGTAGCCATTCTCGGGCTGGGCGACGTCGGCAGCGGCGTCTATCAGATCCTGACGGAGCACAGCGGTTTTTACCGCTCGGCGCAGAATGTCGATCTTTCGGTCGTGAGCATTTTCGAAGGGGATGCCGCGCGCGCAGAGCAGCTCGGCGTTCCTTCGCAACTTCTCGTGCGCAACGTCGCGGAGATCGCGACCGACCCCGAGGTCGGCATCGTGGTCGAATGTCTTTCGGACGCGGAGGAGGCAAAGGAGCTCGCTCTCGCCTGCCTCTATGCGGGGAAGACGGTCGTCGTGTCCAACAGTGAGGCGTTTGCAAAGTACTCGGGCGAACTCGGTCGCACGGCAAGGCGGCACAACGCGGGGCTGCTGTTCGAGAGCTGCGTGAGCGGTTTGCCCGTCCTCCGCACCCTGCTCGATGGGCTCCAGTCCAACGTGGTGAGCCGCGTCATCTGCACGGTCTCTCCCTCGATGTCCTCCCCCGAGGCGGCGTACAGGCTCTCCGTGCTCGCCTCCGTCGCCTTCCACGCCGAGATCCCCTTCGGGAAGATCGCCTGCGAAGAGACCGAAGTCTCCGCGGAGGACGTCTCCGAAGCCGCGGTGCTCGGCTATGCGCCGAGACGGCTCGCCATCGCCAAGACGACGGACGGAGGGGTGGAAGTGCGCGTCCATCCCGCCCTCGTGCGCTGCGGCAGCCCCCTCTGTGCGGACAGCTCTTACAGCGCCGTGCTCGTGACGGGGGACTCGATCGGCGACGTCGTCCTCTCGGGCATCGGCTCGGGCGCCCTTCCCGCGGGCAGCATCGCCGTCAGCGACGTGCTCTATGCGGCTGCTCATGACGAACCGCAGTATACGGCTTCCCGCGGAGGGTCCGAGAGCGCCCCGCCCAAGCTCATCACCGATTACAGGAGCGCCTACTTCTTCCGCATGACGACGCCCGACGACCCTGCCACCCTCTCCAAACTCACGTCCATTCTGACGAAGAGCGGCGTTGCGGTCAAGGCATTCGTCCGCCACACCCCCGAGGGCGGGAAGGCGGCGGTCGCACTCGTCACGCAGGAGATGCGCGAATCCACGGTGGAGAGCGTCGTGACCAAACTCAACGCGAGCGGCTTCGTGCAGGTCGAATCCGTCCTCCGCGTCGTCCTCTGAGCATAAAAACGGCGGCACCGCCGTTTTTTCTTTCCCGTACCGACCATGAAAAAAGCGCTCATTCTCGTCAATCCCTATGCGAATACCGAGGCTGCGGCATACCAGCCGCGCCGCCTGAAAGAGGAGCTTACAAACCTCGGCGTCCGCGCGGACATCCTGCCCAACCGTTCGCTCGCCGCCATCGGCAGGGAGGACTTCGTCCTCCCCGCAGAGCTGTCCGCATACGACTTCTGCGTCTACCTCGACAAGGACAAATACACCCCGCGCATCCTCGAGAAAAGGGGGATGCGGCTCTTCAACCGCGCCGCGGCGGTGGAGGTGTGCGACGACAAGATGCTCACCGCGATCGCCCTCGCGGGGGAGGGGATCCCCATGCCCCTGTCCCTTGCCGCGCCGCTCTGCTATGCCCCCCCGGTCTGCGCCGAAGAAGAGGCGGCGGAGGTCGCGCGGAGGCTCGCTCTTCCCGTCGTCGTCAAGGAGTGCTACGGCTCCCTCGGCAGGCAAGTCTATCTCGCGCAGACGGCGGAGGAGCTCTCCCGTCTGTGCGAGAAGCTCGCCCTCAAACCCCATCTCTATCAGGAGTACATCTCCGAGAGCGGGGGAAGGGATCTGCGCATCGTCTGCGTGGGAGGGGAGGCGGTCGCCGCCATGGAGCGCACCAACCGCTCCGACTTTCGCTCCAACCTCGCCCTCGGCGGAAGGGGGGAGAAGCGGGAGCCCGACGCCGAAGCGAAGGCACTCTGCGGTGCGGTCTCGCGCATCCTCGGTCTCGATTACTGCGGGATCGACCTGCTCTTCTCGCCGCGCGGCGGAGGGAAGTATCTGGTCTGCGAGGTCAACTCGAACGCCTTTTTCGGCGGCATCGAGCGCGCCACGGGCGTCAACGTCGCAAGGCTGTACGCCGAATATATGCTCCGCCACGCCTGAAAAGGCAAAACGCAGTACTATTTCAGACATAAACGGCGCATTCTGCCACGCATAGTACTCTCCAAATATCAAAAAGACCGCCAAACCTGGCGGTCTTTTTCCTTGTTTCTATGCCCTACCCCCTTTGGGGGGAGGGTGTCACGGCACAGCCACAGCCGTGACGGATGGGGGTGCCATGGCGACGTGAGAGCCTTTCTACCATTCCCTTGCGACCTTGTCGAGCAGGGCGGGGAGGAGCTCCTCAACCTCGAACTCATACTCCTCGGTGAGCGACTCGATCTCATAGTGCAGTTCGGTGAGCTCGTCGGGTGCGTCGTCGGGGAGCTCTTCGCAGTCGAACCTGCCCATGTCCGTCACGAGCGTGGGGTACTCGATGAAGATGTCCGTCGGCTTATCCCCGTCCGCGAGGTAGTATTTGAGGAGGTCGAAGTAGTTCTCCACCACCTGTTTGAAGGCGATCTTGCGTGACTCGCTGTCGTCCATGCCGCAGTACTTGACAAACTCGTCCACTTGCCAGAAGATGTCCATGCGTTCGTCGCTGTCGGGCTCGAAGCGGGTGCCGCGCAGGGGGATGCTCACGACCGCGTCGCTGTCCACGCGCGCGTGCATCTTTTCGAGCAGTTCGTCGATCTCGGTGAGCGCATTCATCGCGCCGTCCTTTCCGCCGATGCCCGAAAAGGTGACGGGGACGTCGTCGAGGAAGCGCCGCGCGCCCGCGATGAGTTTGAGCAGTTCTTCGGGGCAGCCGCCGTCTTCATCATGGGTGAAGATCCACACGCCCGAGGGTCTCCCATAGCTCGAGAGCCTCCGCTCCGGGGAATACCATGTCACGCGGGCGTCCTTTCCGATGAGCCCCTCCGTGACTTTGGCGAGCTGCCGTTCGATCGATCTGTCGGCATTGTCGCCGAGAAGGAAGAGGATGTTCATAGCGCTATCTTATGCTCACCCGACGATCAGATTGACAAGCCGTCCGGGGACGACGATGCACTTTTTCACCGTCTTCTGCGCGATCTTCTCGCTGACCTCGGGGAGGGCGCGCACAGCCTTCTCGATCTCGTCCGTGCCGAGGGAGCTCGAAATCATCGCCTTGCACACGATCTTGCTGTTGACCTGCACGGCGTACTCCTTCTCGTCGAGTTGGAGGGCGGCGGGATCCTCCTTGGGATAGGTTTGGTCGAACACCGAGCCCTTGCCGCCCGTCTGTTCCCAGAGCTCCTCCGCAAAGTGGGGGGCGCAGGGGGCGAGGAGCAGAAGGAGATCCTTCGTTGTCGCTTTGAGGAGGGAAACGTTCTTCTCCGCGAGCCCGTCATACTTATAGACGGCATTCACGAGCTCCATGAGGCGGGCGATCGCCGTGTTGAAGGAGAAGGCGTCGAGATCTTTTGCAACGCGGGAGATGGTGAAGTTGCGCACATAGTCGAGGTTCTTCTCCTCCGCGCCCCAAGTTTCCTCCTTCTTCCCCTTGTAGCCGTGGACTTTGAGGACGATCTTCTCCACGCGGTCGATGAAGCGGGCGACCGCCTTGATGCCGTCGTCGCTCCACGGTCCGCCCTCGGTATAGGAGAAGCCGAACATCAGGTAGAGGCGGAAGGCGTCGGCGCCGTACTCGTTCACATAGTCATCGGGGGAGACGACGTTGCCGTGCGACTTCGACATGCGGTTGCCGTCGGGACCGAGGATGACCCCCTGGTGCACGAGACGGCGGAAGGGCTCATCGAAATCGAGATAGCCGAGGTCGCGGAGGGCTTTGGTGAAGAAGCGGGCATAGAGCAGGTGCATGCAGGCATGCTCGGCGCCGCCGACGTAGGTATCGACGGGCAGGAGCCTGTCCACC
>CANQNB010000082.1 GCA_947625065.1 uncultured Clostridia bacterium
CCATGAGGGCGCGGTTGGTATCGTCGTTTTCGAGGAAGGGAATGAGCGCGGTCGCGACGGAGACGAGCTGCTTGGGGGAGACATCCATATAGTCGATGAATTCCCGCCCCATTTCGGTGATGTCCGCGACATGGCGGCACCCGACGCGCTTGTTGGCAAAGACGTTGAAGGTCTTTTTCACCCGCTCGCCGTTCTCATAGACGTAGTATTCTTTCTGTTCGAGGGGCTCGTTCGCCTGCGCCACGACATACTTGTCCTCTTCGTCGGCGGTGAGATAGTCGACGTCCTCCTTTCTGTCGGAGACGTGGACGATCGTGAGGGCGTTGCCCTCTTCATCCTCGACGTTGTACTTGAAGCACTTGCGGTAAGGCGCCTTGATGAAGCCGTACTCGTCGACGACGGAGAAGGTCGCGAGCGAGGAGATGAGCCCGATGTTCTGACCTTCGGGGGTCTCGATCGGGCACATGCGCCCGTAGTGGGAGTGGTGGACGTCGCGCACTTCGAAGGTGGCGCGGTCGCGGTTGAGACCGCCGGGACCGAGCGCGGAGAGCTTGCGCTTGTGGGTGAGCTCGGCGATCGGGTTGGTCTGGTCCATGAACTGCGAGAGCTGGGAGGAGCCGAAGAACTCGCGGATGACCGCCGCGATCGGGCGGACGTTGATGAGGTTGGACGGCGTCGCCTCCATGGGGTCTGCCGTCGCCATGCGCTCCTTGATGAGCCGCTCGAGGCGGGACATCCCGATGCGGAGCTGGTTCTGCAACAGTTCGCCGACCGAACGCACCCTGCGGTTGCCGAGGTGGTCGATCTCGTCGATGGTGCCGATGCCGTAGCGGAGGTCGAGGTTGGTGGAGACCGCGGCGACGATGTCGTCGACCGTGATGCACTTGTGGTTGAGCTTTTCGACGAGGGGCTTGATCGCCTTCTTCTCGGCGGGCGTGATGCCGTTCACCCTCTCCAGGGCGTCGAGGTCGACGGGCGCACCTGCGGGCGTTTCGTCGCTGCGGTTTAAGATCTCGTGGAAGAGGCGGCACGCCGCGACGAAGTTGATGCGGGTGAGGCGGCGCTTCTCGCGGTTCTTGCGCTCCTCCTGCTTCTCGTCGGCGTCGGGCGCGCTCTCGTGCACGAAGTACACCGCGTTGATCTCATTCGCATATTTGTTTGCGACCTCCTCATCGGAGAGCGTCTTGCACTCCTCCGCGATGAGGCGGCTGAACTTGAAGTTGGGGTAGTACACGGTGGGCAGAAGCCCGAACATCTTGTGGCTCTTTGCCGAGAGCGCGGAGAAATCCACCGTGTTGTTGGAGATGATCTTGTGGCGGACTTCGCCGTCTGCGGGGTCGCTGACGAGCACGTAGATCTCGCCGATGCCCGCGTTCTGGATACGCTTCGCCTTGGCTTCGTCGACGCGCTCCCCCTTCTCGGCGAGCAGTTCCCCCGTCTCGGGATCGAACACGTCGTCCGCGACACGGCAGCCCGTGAGGCGGTAGGCAAGGTTGAGCTTTTTGTTGAACTTGTACCTGCCGACCTTGGCGACGTCGTACCGTCTCGGATCGAAGAAAAGATTGTAGAGATGCTGGCGCATCGACTCCTCGGTGGGAGCTTCGCCCGGTTTGAGGCGGGTGTACAGCGCAAAGAGACCGTCCGACTCGGAGCGGATGGGTCTCGCCTCCTTGTCGTCGCGCTCGATGGTCGCATCGATCATCTTGTCGCCGGGGAAGAGGTCCTGAATGGCGCGGTGGGAGCCGTAGCCGAGGGCGCGCAGAAGCACGGTCGCCGTGAGCTTGCGCTTTCTGTCGACGCTCACCCAGAGCACGCCCTGTGCGTCCTGCTTGAATTCGAGCCATGCGCCCCGCCCGGGGATGACCGTCGTCTCATACATCTCTCTGCCCGTCTTGTCCGTCTCCGAGGCGTTGTTGACGCCGGGGGAACGCACGAGCTGGGAGACGATGACGCGCTCCGCCCCGTTGATGATGAAGGATCCGTTGTCCGTCATCAGGGGGATGTCGCCCATAAAGACGTCCGACTCGATGATCTCGTCCTTCACCTTGTTGACAAGGCGGACCTTCACGCGGAGGGGAAGGGCATAGTTCGCGTCGTGGTCGCGGCACTCCTTCTCGTCGTACTTCGGCGCCTTCCCGAACTCATGCCCGAGGAACTGCAGCTCGAAGTGATCGGAGAAGTCGGTGATGGGAGAGTAGTCCTCCAAAATCTCGGAGATGCCTTCGTTGATAAACGCCGCATAGCTCGATTTCTGGATCTCGACGAGGTTGGGGATCTCGATGGCTTCGTTGATGTGCCCGAACTTTCTCCGCTCCGTCTTGCCGTACTTTTGGATAGGCAATGATAAATGCATCCGTCAAATAACTCCTTTTACTGATGTTATCATTTGGCGATCTACCGAGTATATCTTTTCATCGATAAAAATCGAAATGTCCGAAGAAATTTTGCCGTTCTCCCCTTTACAACCGCCCGCTTTTGCGGTATAATACACTGCGGCGGGCGACGGGGCGAAGCCGTCTTACGGCACTCCTGCTGCGGCGCGCTCCCTCGTACGAAGTACGAAATCTGCGAAAACGGCACAAAATCGCATTCTAAACATAATGATACAGTATGCTATTGTATCACCTGATGCACAAGATGTCAATCGTTTTCGGGGCAAAAAAATAAATTTTCTCGGGATTCGACCGAAAAACCTCAAAAACGCGCTTTTTTCTGCGATCGTACGCTCAGGCGGCGCGTACGTCAGCGCGACATTCCTCCCCTTTTCTCCCCGCGCGAACAGGAGAGCGAACAGGAGAAAGGAACGCGCCCGAGTTTTTCGCAGCGGAGCCCACGTCGCGGACATGCCCCCCTCGGATCCCGCCAAACGCCCAACCAACACGGAGGAACCCAAGCGATGAGGATCGACAAATTTCTCAAAGTTTCCCGCATACTCAAACGGCGGACGGTGGCGCACGATGCCGCCGAAGCGGGCAAGATCTCGGTGAACGGCAAGGAGATCAAGCCCTCCTACCGCCTGAAAGTGGGCGACGTCGTCGAGATCGGCTTCCTCACGGGCGTCCTCCGCTTCCGCGTGCTCGACCTCAAAGAGACGGTCAAAAAGGACGAGGCGGCGAGCCTCTATGAGATCATTGCCGAATAAAAAGCCCATGCTATCGGTTATTTTCTGCGCCGCAGGAAGCGGCACGCGGGCGCATCTGCCCGAAAACAAAGTCCTCTGCGAGCTCAACGGCATGCCCGTGCTCGCCCATTCCCTCTCCGCCTTCGCCCCCTTTGCCGACGAGATGATCGTCGCGTGCAGGGCGGAGGATGAAGCGCGCGTCCGAGCCCTCCTTTCTCCCTATCCGAACGGGAAGACGGTGATCGGCGGCAGCACCCGTGCGGAGAGCGTTTTCCGCGCTCTCGGGGGGGTGACCTCGGACATGGTCATCGTGCACGATGCGGCGCGCCCCTTCGTCAGCCGTAAGATCATCGAGGATTGCATCGCGAGCATCCGCGCCTTCGGCAGCGGTGTGTGCGCCCTCCCCGCAACGGACACCGTCGTCTCGACGGCGCACGGCTATGAAGCGCTCGACCGTAGCCGCCTCTTCACCGTGCAGACGCCGCAGGGGTTTCTTACCCAAAAACTGCGTCTCGCCTATGACAGGGCGTTCGGGGAGGGGCGCGCGGCGCAGTTCACGGACGACAGCGGCATCTACGCCGCTTACATCGAACCGCCCCGCCTGTTCACGGGGGAACGTGCCAACCGCAAGCTCACCTACCCCGAGGATCTTCTCCCCGTCGAACGGGTGGGCATCGGGGTGGACACCCACGCCTTCGCCCATGCGGAGGAATTTGACCGCGGGATCGCCCGCCTCAACCTCAATTATATCACCCTGTGCGGGGTCACCGTCCCCTCCGACCGCTCTCTCATCGCACACAGCGACGGCGACGTCGCCGTCCACGCCCTCATGGACGCCCTTCTCTCCGCCATCGGCGAGCGGGACATCGGCTTTCATTTCCCCGATGACGACCCCGCCTACAAGGGGGCGGACAGCATGCGTCTGTTGGCGTCCGTCTTGGACATGGTATGGACGAAATCGCTCGCCGTGCAAAATGTGAGCCTCTCCATCCTCGCCGAAACGCCCCGCCTTTCCCCCTATATCGAAGAGATGCGGCAAAATTTGCAGAGGGCGCTCGCGTGCGAAAACGTCGGCATCGCGGCAGGCACGAACGAGAAGCTCGGCTACGTCGGCGAAAAGAAGGGCATCACCTGCTATGCAGCAGTCATGCTCAAAGGACGCGACAAAAATGATATGGAGGGTATCAACAGGTGACTTGGGCTATCATTCTCTCCCTTGCGCTCCTCTTCGCAGTCGTATTGGCTGTTATAATCAAGTATTCTCCGCACTTCAACAAATTTTCGGCGCGCAGAAAAGGCGAGTGGGGAGAGAACACCGTGACCGACGTTCTCCTATCCAATGCGGGACCGGACGACAAACTTTGCAATGATTTGATTCTTTTCAATACGGAAACGGGCAAAACCTCTCAGATCGACCATATTTTTATCTGCAAGTCAGGCATATATGTCATTGAGACCAAGACCTATTCGGGCAAAATCTATGGTAAGGAAACAGAGCGGGAATGGACGGAAGTACTCACCTCCTACCGCACAAAAAAGAGGTCTCGTTCCCTCTTCGGACTTAAAAAAACGTACACTTACCACACAAAAAACAAGTTCTATTCCCCCATCAAACAGAACAATGCCCACCTCTACATCGTGTGCAAGATCGTCGGGGAGAAGATCCCGATCAGGGGGCTCGTCGTCTTTGTGTCGGGCGATATTCAAAACGTCGTGAGCGACAAAGTACTCGATCTCAGAGGATTGGACATGTTCCTTCGTGAGCAGAGAGCCGACGTTCTCTCTCCCGATCAGATCCAAAGCATCTACGACAAACTGCTCCTCAACAGGGATACATACCAAGTCACCCAAGCGGAGCATATCAATAATATCCACAAAATGCAATATGAAGTAGAAAATAATATCTGTCCGCGGTGCGGGAGACCGCTCGTTCTGCGGAACGGACGGTTCGGTCAATTTTACGGCTGCAGCGGATACCCGGCGTGTAAATTCAAAAAGAATCTGTAGACCGTGCCTGTTTTCAGCGGACAGCGCACAGGAGGAAGAAAACTATGCCCAAAGCAACGACACAATTTGTCTGCGCAGAGTGCGGATACACGAGCCCCAAATGGCTGGGGCGGTGCCCCGACTGCGGAAAGTTCAATACCCTCGCGGAGGAGACCATTGCGCCCGTGATGACCAAAAAGGCGGGTACCATGTCCGCGGTCAGACCCTCGCGCGCCCTTCCCCTCTCGCAGGTGAGCTTCGAAAAATACGAGCGCGTCTCCTCGGGGGATCCCGAGCTCGACGTCGTGCTCGGCGGGGGCATCGTGCGCGGTTCCCTCGTGCTCGTGGGCGGTGACCCCGGCGTCGGAAAATCCACCCTTCTCACGCAGGTCGCGGCGCACCTCGCTAAGGAGCACAAGGTCCTCTATCTCTCCGCGGAGGAGAGCTGTTCGCAGGTCAAGCTCCGCTGCGAAAGGCTGCATCTCAACTCGGACAACCTCCTTCTCCTCAATGAGACCTGCCTCGAAAATGCGGAGGAAGCGTTTTACGACGCCGAGTATGTCATCGTGGACTCCGTACAGGCGATCTACACCGAGACCCTCTCCTCCGCGGCGGGCAGCGTGGGGCAGGTACGCGAATGCGCGGCGAAGATCATGCGCATCGCAAAGAGCCGCGGCATCACCTTCTTCATCGTCGGGCATGTCACCAAGGAGGGAACGCTCGCCGGTCCCAAGGTGCTCGAACACATCATGGACGCCGTCCTCTACTTCGAGGGAGAGCGCACCGAGAACTTCAAAATCCTGCGCGCCGTGAAAAACCGCTTCGGCTCCGTGCAGGAGGTGGGCGTGTTCGAGATGACGGGCGAAGGGATCTTCGGCGTCAACGACTATGCCTCCCTCTTCCTCTCCGACTCGCGCGGCATTGCGGCGGGGGCGGTCGTCACCCCGAGCGAGACAGGCAACCGCTGCATGATGGTGGAGATCCAGAC
>CANQNB010000083.1 GCA_947625065.1 uncultured Clostridia bacterium
GAGGGGGTGCATTCTAATAACGTCACCCTGTCCTTGGCTCCTAATCACGTCACCCTGAGCTCGTCGAAGGGTCACCGCATTATAAAAATAAGGACATGTTTCGACAAGCTCAACATGACGTAATTGAGAATGCTCCTTTTCTCCCCGCCCTCCGCGTCATCCTGAGCGGAGGCGTAGCCGAAGTCGAAGGATCCCGAAGTACGAAGTCCGCTCCCCTGCCCTCTCCCTTATACTTGAGGGTGGAGCAACGCATTCTTGCCAAAAGTTCAGTGAACTATTGGCGCGTTGCAACATGAGTGAGCGCATCGGAAGGCGCGAACGATGACCGAGCGCGGGATTCCACCCGCGCGAGAATGGATGCCGTAAGGCAGGGAGGGGGTGCATTCTAATAACGTCACCCTGTCCTTGGCTCCTAATCACGTCACCCTGAGCTCCGTCGAAGGGTGTCCGCATTATAAAAATAAGGACATGTTTCGACAAGCTCAACATGACGTAATTGAGAATGCTCCTTGGCTCCCCGCCCTTCGCCGTCATCCTGAGCGGAGGCGTAGCCGAAGTCGAAGGATCCCGAAGTACGAAGTCCGTATTTTCATCCTCGGGATTCTTCGCTACGCTCAGAATGACCGTACCCTCCTTCCCTCGTTTGCCGCCCCATAATCAGCCTCAGGGGGGCGCAAGCCCCCCTGATAGCCCCCCAACCCACCCCCCAAACAGGCGGCTTAAAAAAAATCAGATTTTTTTCATAAAAGGTATTAAAAATACTTGACAAGGGGGGCTATAATTATGGTATGAAAATCCCCGCGCGGCAAAAATCCCCGCGGGAAAGGAGAAAGGAAGGGAAAAATGAAAAAGCAAGCAACAAAGACAATTTTGAGCTCGGCGGTTTCGATCGCACTGAGCGCAGCACTCATCGCAGGCTCGACCTTCGCGCTCTTCACGAGCAAGTCGGACACCGAAATTGCGATCACCAGCGGTAAGGTCGACCTCTCAGCCAGCGCGAAGATCACAAAGGTGTTCTCCGCAAAGTGGAATGGGAAAGACTACGAGGACGAGGATCTCTATAAAGTGGAGGGATACGACAAAGGCACAGATGCCTACAACTTCTCCAACGGCGGCACGGCGAGCTACGCAGAGAAGACGCTCACGTTGAACAACATCTCGCCCGGCGACGGCGTGGAGTTCGAGATCACCGCAGAAAACAACAGCACGATCGCCATCAAGTATCAGACGGTCGTCACCTTCGTGAGCGGCGGTCCGACGAATGCGGACGGCACCGTCAGCGAGGAGAATGACACCTCTCTCTACCATGCGCTCGAGATCTCCGTCGGCGATACCTCCTCCACCTATGAAAAGATGAAAGATGTCAGCTCCGACCGTTCCACGGCAGTTTCGGGGTGGTCAGAGCAGACGAGTGCGAGTAAAATCGGTCCCATCAAGGTATCCATCAAATTCCC
This sequence comes from uncultured Clostridia bacterium, assembly GCA_947625065.1. GTDB lineage: Bacteria > Bacillota > Clostridia > Christensenellales > Borkfalkiaceae > Gallimonas. The sequence goes on from CANQNB010000083.1 coordinate 1,455, forward strand.
GATGGTAGACGACACGCTTGATTATGACGAATTGCAGAATCAAAGCTGCAAGATCGCCCTCAGTCTGTATGCGGTGCAGGCAAACGGCAACGACACGACCAATCAGGAAGCGTACCTCATCACCAAAGATTCCAACCTCAACGATGTGCTCGATGAAGCTCAGAGCGGCGACGCGCTTGTGCTCGGTGAGAACTTGACGATGCCGGATGATGGCTTAAAGATCGAGGGCAACAAGGAATTGAATGTCGACCTGTCCGGCAACACCTTCGGCGTCAGTAAGGATGAGGGAGACAGCGGCGAAGACCTTGTCATTACCGAAGGCTCCTCTCTCACCGTTACAAATTCTTCTGCAAAAGATAGCAAGTTTACCGTTGACACCAATAAAAACAGCGGGAACAATCCCAGCGATCGCGAGCCTTCTACGCACAACGCTGACGACAAGAAGTACACCATGAAGGTCGAAGGCGAACTCAACTTCGAGGATGTGGATGTCGAAGTGAACAACAAGCAGGGCGACATCGGCGTTTGCGTCGACGGCGGCGAAGTCAACTTCAAGGAAGGCACCGAGCTCTCCATCAACGGCAGAGAAGCGACCGACGGCTACGGCGAGACCGGCTTCGGCAAGGGTTTCTATGTCACCAACGACGGAAATATCACTTTAACCAATGCGAACGTGACGAGCGAGGGAGCTGTGACGTCCTTCCTTGTCGGCGGCGAGACAGCAGGTACGCTTAACATCAATGGTGGTACATATACTTTCAACAATATGTACAACAGCATCGTTCACTCGACGTTTGTGTCCGCATTCCAGACGTATGAAAACGGCACGATCAACATCAACGGCGCCGAGCTCAACCTCACCGGGAAGGCCTTGAACAGCCGTGTTGGAAATTTGGGCGGACCTGAAACGGGCGAGACAGGATACACCAACATGGTTCTGATCTCCACCATTGGCGGCGGCAACGTAAATGTCACGAATAGTACAATGACGGTCGCCCCCGAACTTGGGAACGCAATTGTCGTGCAGACCGTGTGCTCTTACTATTACCAAGAAGGATCTGTGAATCCGGAAACGTGCGATTATCAATATCACAGAGGTGTACAGAACAATTCCCATGTAACGATCGGGGAAGGCACAAAAATTTATCTCAACAATGCTGCACATGAAAGCACGTCAGGTGGTGAGGTATGTTACGCATTTGCGGCTTCCCGCAACGGCAAGCAGATCACCCAATACAGCACCGACGGTGAGACGTATAAGGATGAAACGACGAGCAAGGCGGCAATCCATGCAATGGAGGAGGCATCGGAGTCCTACACAATTGAGGTCGCGGCGTCTGCAAAGATTTATGTCAACTATATAGATGGCACAAAGGAAAACCCCGGTCCATATTATGAGATGACGGATAAGGCGAATGGAATTGATAGCGAAGGGATGACGCACACGGTGTACATCTACGATCTCAAGCTTTCGGAATTCCTCAACAGGTATGACCCGAGCGGCATTAAGTTTGATTGATAATGACCCCAAATTTGAGATCATTTGATCTTCAAATAACCAAAAAATATGCACCCCTTTCGGCGGTGCATATTTTTTGTGTGGGGGAGCCAAGGGGCATTCTGATTACGTCATGTTGCCCCTTGCTCCTAAATCACGTCATGTTGAGCTTGTCGAAACATGTCCTTATTTTTATAATGTGGACACCCTTCGACAGGTTCAGGGTGACGTGATTGGAAGCGCGGACAGGGTGACGTTTTTTAGAAGCGCGGACAATGAGGAGTGGAGTTCGCAAGCCTTCACCCCATCGGGGGGAAGGTGGCACGGCACTGCCGTGACGGATGAGGGGAATTCTGATTACGTCATGTTGAGCTTGTCGAAACATGTCCTTATTTTTATAATGCGGACACCCTTCGACAGGTTCAGGGTGACGTGATTGGAAGTGCGGACAGGATGACGCGGAGGTGGAGCCAAGGGGTATTCTAATACATCGTTTCCAAAAAATAGTTAGCAATGGCGAACTTTTTTCCGAAATGTGCCGAAAAATAGTTGACAAGGGCAAAAGGCTGTGATAAAATATGTTCAGTTCGCAAATGCGAACCAACACTTCCGCAGAGGGCGGAAGATTTTTCGGAGATCGAGTTCGCAAATGCTAACTGAGCTTGCGGACAAAAAGGAGATTGCAAATGCCGTTGTTACTCGCCCCCGTCGGGCAGGAAGTCAGAATCGTCAAAATTGTCGCGGACGACAAAACGAAGAAGCACCTCACCAACCTTGGGGTGCTCGCCGGCGAAACGATCACCGTCATTTCGTCGAGCGGCGGCAGCACGGTCTGCCGCGTGAAGGAGGGGCGGCTCGCGCTGGACAGAAATGTCGCGTCGCGCATCTACGTTGCGTGAGAACGCGGACATGGTACCCACGGAAAGCGTCATAAGCCGCACTATGGTCGCAGAAAGCAATCTTTATGGAGGTATAAAAAAACCCAATGGCAACAAAACTTTTGAGCGAGTTTACCGTCGGAGAGCGGGGCGTCGTCAAGACGGTCTCGGGCGAAGGCAAACTGCGCAGAAGGCTCTTCGACATGGGCGTCACCCCGGGAGCCGACATCCTCTTGCGGAAGAAGGCGCCCCTCGGCGATCCCATCGAGGTCACCATCCGCAGCTATGAGCTCACCCTCAGGAAGACGGAGGCGGAGCTCGTCACGGTGGAGGTGAAAAAATGATGAAGTTCGCACTCGCAGGCAATCCCAACTGCGGTAAAACGACCCTCTTCAACCTCCTCACCGGTTCCACCGCCTATGTCGGCAACTGGCCCGGCGTCACGGTGGATAAGCGCGAGGGCACCTACAAGCGCGGGGAGGAACCCGTCAAGATCGTCGATCTGCCCGGCATCTACTCCCTCTCGCCCTACACGCCCGAGGAGGTCATCTCCCGCAACTTTATCCTCGAGGAAAAGCCCGACTGCGTCATCAACATCGTCGACGCGACCAATCTCGAGCGCAACCTCTACCTCACGACGCAGCTCATGGAGATCGACGTCCCCGTCATCATCGCCCTGAACATGATGGACGCGGTGCAGAAGAGCGGCGACGAGATCGACGCGAAGGAGCTCGAAAAGAAGATCGCTCTTCCCGTCGTTGCGATCTCCGCCCTCAAAAATCAGGGGATCAAGGAACTCATGGACCGCGCGGTCGCGTGCGCCAAGGAGGGGAGGACGGGCGTCACCGTGTTGCACGATTCCCCGCTTGCCCACCTCGTGCGCGATGTGACGATCGCCCTCAAGGGAGCCAAGGTCGAGGCGCCCCTCTTCCATGCGGTCAAACTCGCCGAGATGGACGAGATCGAGGTCAAAATGCACCCCGAGCTTTTGAACATGGTCGAAGAATTCAAGGCGACCTTCGAAGACGAGACCTTCGGCGACGACCTCGAAGCAGTCGTTGCGGATGCGAGATACAAGTACATCGCCGCCAATTATTCCTCCGCCTACAAGCGCAAGGGGGGAAACAAGGGCGAAAAGCTCTCGAAGTCGGACAAGGCGGATAAGATCCTCACGAACAAGTGGCTCGGGATCCCCATCTTCCTTGTCATCCTCTTCGCCATCTTCCACCTCACCTTTTCGGAGGACTTCCTCTTCCTCAGCGCGATCTCGGGGGGGAGGCTCCCCGGGCTCGAAGACCTCGGCTTCGACATGGGCAATGCGGGCGTTGCGCTCCTCGCCTGCTTCTACGACGGCGCCGTGTTCTCCCCGGGCGTCATCCTGACGAACCTCTTCGGCTGGACGCTCGACTGGGTGTCCGTGCTCATCGACCTCATCTGCGGGCACGCACCCCTGTGGGTCGGCAGCTTCTTAAACGACGGCATCTGGGGCGGTCTCTCCGCCGTGCTCGGCTTCCTGCCGCAGATCCTCGTGCTCTTCCTCTTCTTCTCCATTCTGGAAGATTCGGGCTACATGGCGCGCGTCGCCTTCATCATGGACAGGATCTTCCGCCGCTTCGGGCTCTCGGGCAGGGCATTCATGCCCATGATCATGGGCTTCGGCTGCAGCCTTCCCGCCATGATCAACACGAGGACGCTCGCCGACGACCGTGAGAGAACGGCGACCATCCGCGTCATTCCGTTCTTCTCCTGCGGGGCGAAACTGCCCATCCTGACCGCCATCGCGGGGGGCATCGTGGCGTACTTCGGCGTGGGGAATGCCGACCTCATCACCTATTCGATGTACCTCATCGGCATCGTGACGGCGATCGTCTGCGTCATCCTGATGCGCTCGACGACGATGCGCGGCGACGTCCCGCCCTTCATCATGGAGCTCCCCGCCTACCATGCGCCCATGTTCAAGGGGCTCATGATCCACCTGTGGGATAAGACCAAGCACTTCGTCAAGAAGGCGTTCACCATCATCTTTGCCTCGACGATCGTCATCTGGTTCCTCTCCTCCTTCAGCTGGAAGTGGGAATTCCTCCTTCAGGATCCTCAGGACCTCGTGAACGGCATCGGGCTCACGGCTTCGCAGGTGGGGAAGGATTTCAGCTACCTGATGGATCCCGCGACGGGCGAATTCATCGTCGAC
>CANQNB010000084.1 GCA_947625065.1 uncultured Clostridia bacterium
GTCGGTGAGCGCGTAGTTGCCCGTGTTGGACGCAAACATCTGCTGGACATAGTAGTTGGGCGTGAGCATGACGTCGCGCGCGTTGAACCAGATCATGTTGGGCGTCCAGCGGTAGTTGTACGTCGAGGCAAAGAGCGGGGCATAGCAGGTCATGCGGACGACGTCGGAGTTGCGTTCGCAGCCCGTGAGGAACGCCGCCTCGGCGAGCGCAGACCGCAGATTGTTGTCGCCGTTGAGGCGCCCCCTGCCGTCCGACATCGTGTGCATCGCATACTCGCCCATAAAGACCTTGGCGCCCTCTCTGTCGTAGCAGTCGTACCGCTTGGTATTGTCGATGAACCATTGATAGGAGTTGTAGACGTGCTCGTCGACGATCATGTCGCGGTACTTTTCGTTGATGACCTTCCAGCTCTCGTTGCTGTCCTGCGGGCGGATGTCGACGCCGCACGTCGTGACGACGGTGATGCCGAAGAGTTTCAACAGATCGGTCATGCGTCCCTTATACATGTATTGGCGGACGCCGAGCAGGCAGGCGGCAAAGTTATCGAAGTACTCGTATCCCCAGTTCTCGTTGCCGATCCCGATGTATTTGAGGTCGAAGGGCGCGGGGTGCCCCATATCGGCGCGGACCTTCGCCCAGTAGGATTCGTTTTTGTCGGTCGAGGAGATGTCCCCCTTGGCGAAATAGATGAGGTCGGCAACGTTGTCGATGACCTCCTCGCGGAAGAGTTTGGTCCCGGGGATGATGCGCTGATACCCCGTCTTGCGCTGTTCGCCCATGCGGATCTGGCAGAGAACGCCGCAGTGCAAAACGGGCAGCGGCGTCGCGCCGAGGTCCTCGCAGAGGGCAAAGTATTCATAGAAGCCGATCCCGTAGGACTGCATGTACCGCCACACGTTGGGCGTCTGCTTGCGGCGCTCGAGGGGACCCACCGTATTGCGCCAGCGATACATATATTTGAAGTCGACATCGCCCTCGACGACGCACCCGCCCGGGAAGCGGATGAAGGAAGGATGGCAATCTTTGAGCGCCTGCACGAGGCGGGGAGAGAGTTTGCCGTTTCTGTATTTGTTCGCATCCCCCCACACGTTGGAGGGGAGAAGGGAGACATAGTCGATGCCGATCTCCCCGTTTCCTTCGAGGTTGATGCACAGCCGCCCCATCGTATCTTTGTCTGCGACGACCGACGTCGAGACCTTGATCCACTCCCCGTCCGTTCCCTCGGGAAGGGCGATCTCGCCGATCGAGGTGTGCCTGCCGTGCGCGCCGCGGATGAAAACTTTGGCAACTCCGCGGAAGCCGAGCCGCTTCACCCACATCGAGAAGTGATAGGTCTCTCCCTTGACGACGGGCATGCCGTAAATGTCGTAGCCGCCGTTCGTATAATAGCCGGGGTTTTCGAGGCGGTACACCCCGCCGACGCTGAGAAGGAGATAGGAAGGATTGTTTTCGTTCATCCCCCCTTCCGTCGTGATCCTGCGCGCCCCCGCGCCGTAGATGTCCCAGCCGAATCCATTCGCTTTGCGGGAATCGACGGGGCTCTCGCAGTTGTAATCGTCATAGGCGAAGTACTCGAACTCAAAGGAATTGTTCAGGACCATTTCCGCATTGAGCCCGCCGTCGGCTGCCTGGTTGATGTCTTCGAAAAAGAGCCCATAGAGGTGTTCGGAGATGTCTGCGCCGCGTTTTTTTGCATCAAGTTTATAATTTAACATGTCCCCTCCTTGCCGCACGAAGCACGATTCTCCCTCCGTGCGCATCCAATATCCATATTATAGCAAGCTCTCCTTCTTTCGTCAATGTTTTGATAAAATATTTCAGGCACAAATAAAATATTTTTTGCGGGAAAGAACCTCTCCGTTTGCGCATACTCTGTTTTATGAAAGCGTGGAAGATCTCCCTTGCCGCCCTGCTCACAGCCCTGCTCGCCGTCGGCATCTTTTTTGGCGTGAAGGCGTGTTTCCCCGTGCCCTACAGGGATGCGGTCAAAGAAAGCGGGCTCGAGCCGAGCCTCGTCTATGCCGTCATGAAGGCGGAGAGCGGATTCGACGAGGACGCCGTCAGCCGCTCGGGCGCGGTCGGGCTCATGCAGCTCCGCCCCGCCACGGCGCGGTTCATCTGCGAATTGACGGGCGTCGCCTTTTTTGAAGACAAACTCACCGAGGGAGAGTACAATCTCCGCCTCGGATGCCTGTATCTCAAATACCTCCTGCAGAAATTCCCCGTGCGGGAAACGGCGCTCGCGGCGTACAACGCGGGCGAAGGAACGGTCGGCGACTGGCTCACGGACCCGTCGTGCTCGAAGGACGGGCTCACGCTCACCCGCATCCCCTACCCCGAAACGCGGGGCTATCTGAAAAAAATAAAAAATTTTCGGAAAATCTATGAATTTTTCTATTGATATTTGTTGACATTTTCTTTGGAATGAGGTATGATAATAAAGCTGTCAGGCGAGAAGCGGTCGTGGCGGAATTGGCAGACGCGCAAGACTAAGGATCTTGTGGGATGACCGTGCAGGTTCAACTCCTGTCGACCGCACCAAAAAAAACGGAAACGCAAAAGCGTTTCCGTTTTTTTTGGTGCGGCACGAGCCCGCAAGGGCGACGTACCGCACTCACCCTTTCGCAAAGCGTTTCCGTTTTTTTTGATGCGGCACGAGCCCGCAAGGGCGACGTACCGCACTCACCCTTTCGCAAAGCGTTTCCGTTTTTTTTGGTGCGGCACGAGCCCGTAAGGGCGACGTACCGCACTCACCCTTTCGCAAAGCGTTTCCGTTTTTTGGTGCGGCACGAGCCCGCAAGGGCGACGTACCGCACTCACCCTTTCGCAAATGCGTTTCCCTTTTTTTGGTGCGGCACGAGGAGCAATAGTGACATAGGTGTCATCTCCACGATTTCATTTTCGGATGCCCTCGATGTGCAGGCCGCGGATCACGGCGGCATTGTAGGACGAGAGCCGCTTGCCATAGACATCATATGAATGCGCCGCGACCAAAATTTCGCCGTCCGAAAAGCCGACGACGACGGGCGTATGGTAAAAATCCCCCGTCGCCCTTCCGAGTTGGACGACATCCCCCCGCTGCAATTCCGAAAGCGGAACTTCGCGCGCAAACGGTCCCGTCCCCTCGTTGGAGACCAGAAAATTGTAGAGATACTCCACGCCCGTCCAAGAGGCGGTCCTGTCGTTTGCCGAGCGGTAAAACCATCCGTAGACGGGGGTAAAATTCATGACGTTCGCCCCCGCAAAGATGCACTGCGAGGCGAAGTTTGTGCAGTCTCCCCCGATTTCGCTATAATCGTAGAAGGCGGGATTTCTGCCGTATGCCCATCTGCGCGCATAGGCGACCGCCGCTTCTCTGTCGTAGGATACGATCGTAAAGGCAGGCATACGGTATTCTATGCCTGCCCGCCGGATCTTGTCAAAGCCCGAGTTGTCTGAGAACGCGGTCGACCTCCCTTTCGAGATGCGCGAGAGCGCCGTCGTTTTCGATGAGAAAACACCCCTTTTCTTCCAGCCGCGCGGGGTCGAACTGCCGCGCCATGCGGCTCAAGACCTCCTCTGCCGTCAGACCGTCCCGCCTGATGACGGCTTCCGTCCGCATCGCTTGGTCGCGCCGCACGGCGATCACCCCGTCGAAGAGCGTTTCGTATCCGCCCTCATAGAGAAGCGGGACCTCGGAGAAGGACAGCGTGCAGGCAGAGGCGCGGCGCAAAAGCTCGGACAGGATGCGCGGATGGGAGAATTTCTCGAGTGTTTTCAGAGCGGACCTGTCCGAAAAGACGCGGGCGCGCAGTTTTGCGCGGTCGATGTCCTCCCCCGCGGCGCAATCGGGAAAGAGCCGCGCGAGCTCCCTGCGGTAGGAGGGTTCCTGCCAAAGGGCGCGGGAGATGTCGTCGCACGAGAAGACGGCAAAGCCTCTGTCCTTTAAGATGCCGAGCACGGTGGATTTTCCGCTCCCCATTCCGCCCGTCACGGCATACCGTTTACTTTGCGTCATACCAACTCTTGCCGACGGAGACCTCGGCGATCAGCGGCACATTGAGGGGGATCGCATGCTCCATCTCCTCTTTCAGCAGTTTTGCGGCGCGCTCCGCTTCCTCCTCGGGGGCGTCGAGGACGAGTTCGTCGTGCACTTGCAGCACGAGTTTGGTGCGCATCCCCTCCTTCCGCAGACGGCTGTCCACGCGGAGCATGGCGAGTTTGATGATGTCGGCGGCGCTCCCCTGCAGGGGCATATTCATGGCGGCGCGCTCTCCGAACGTTCGGGTGGTGTAGTTGGTGGATTTGATCTCGGGGATGTACCGTTTGCGCCCGAGCACGGTGGTGACGAACCCGTTCTCCCGCGCCAGGCGGACGTTTTCCTCCATGTATTCCTTGACCTCGTGATGGGTCTCGAAGTACTTTGTGATATAGGTCTGCGCCTCCAGGGCGGAACAGCCGAGGTCCTTGCCGAGCCCGAAGGAGCTCATGCCGTAGATGATGCCGAAATTGATGATCTTCGCCCGTCGGCGCATCGCATCGGTGACCTTGTCGAGCGGCACGGCATAAATCTGCGCGGCGGTGGTGGCGTGCACGTCTTCCCCCGCAAGATAGGATTCTTTGAGTGCTTTGCAGTCCGAGAAGTGGGCGAGAAGGCGCAGTTCGATCTGCGAATAGTCGGCGTCCACGAGAAGATTGCCCTCGCGCGCGATAAAGAGCTTGCGGATCTCCCTGCCCGCCTCGGTGCGGATGGGGATATTCTGCAGGTTGGGGTTGGCGCTCGAGAGCCGCCCCGTCGTCGTGATCGTCTGGTTGTAGGTCGTGTGGACGATCCCGCCCGCCGCGAGGGGAAGGATGCCGTCGATGTAGGAGGATTGCAGCTTTTGCAGTTCGCGGTAGCGGAGGATGAGCCGCGCGATCTCATGTTCCTCGGCGAGCTTTTCGAGCACCTCGGCACTCGTCGAATAGCCCCCCTTCGCATTCTTTTTGATGCCCCTGTGATCGATGCCCATCCGGTCGAAGAGGATGGCGGAGAGCTTGATGGGAGAGTTGAGATTGAACGATCCCCCCGCGAGTTCGTAGATGCGCGCGGAAAGTTCGGACAGCTCGGATTTGAACTTGTCCGAAAAGACGGGAAACTTTTCGAGGTCGACGGCGATACCCGTGCGCTCCATATCGAGGAGGACTGTTTCCAGCGGAAGTTCGAGTTCCCGATAGAGTTTCTCCTCCGCGGAGCCCTCGATCTCCCTGCTCCCGTCCTGCCAGCTCATGAGCAGCGCGGTCGCGCAGTTCCGGTCGGAGATGCCGTATTCCGCGGCGAGCTCCTTTGCGGTCGCGGGACGGCGGTTGGAGTCGCACAGATAGCGAACAAGAGAGACGTCCTCCGCCTCGCAGGCGATTTCCACGCCGATGCCGTCCATCATGTGCGAAAACTCCTTGACGTCGCAGAGGATCGCCCGCTTCCCCGGCGAAAAGAGCAGCTCGAAGAGCGGTTTGAGTTCGGTGAAGAAGAACCCCTTCGACAGAATATTCTCGCGGAGAGGGAGCAGATAGTCCTGCCCGTTGAAGGCGAGATAGACCCCCTCCTTCTCGACGGAGAGCGCAAATTCCTTGGTGTGTTCCACCGCCTTCATGAGCAACGGAAGGTCGGTGCAAACGACGGTGGGCGGCAACTCGTTCGCGCGGGGACGCATCTCGGGGAAGAATCTGCTGTCGATCAGTGAGCGGAATTCGAGCTGCAAGAAGCGCTCGCGGGCTTCCTCCGAGAAGGGGATGGTGAGCGCGCAGTCCTCGAGCTCGAGCTCGAGCGGGACATTGACATCGATGGTCGCGAGCCGCTTGGAGAGGTACGCCGTCTGGCGATTCTCTTTCAGCTTTGTGTGCAGCGCGCCTTTAATTTCGTCGAGATGGGCATAGACGCCGTCGAGGTCGCCGTAGCGGTGCAGAAGGTCGGTCGCACCCTTGAGACCCACCCCCTTTACGCCGGGGATATTGTCGGACGCGTCTCCCATGAGCGCCTTTTCTTCGACGATCTGTGCGGG
>CANQNB010000085.1 GCA_947625065.1 uncultured Clostridia bacterium
CGAGAAACTCGTCGGCGTCGGGGTGGACAGGGCCCGCCGTGACCCCGCGCGCCTCATAGATATAGATCTTTTCGTCGGAATAGCCGGGCGTCGGGTACATGACGAAGAGGGGCACAAGTTCGCGGGCGGAAAAGCCCGTCTCCTCCGCAAGTTCCCTCCCTGCCGCGAGGAGCGGATCCTCCCCCGCGTTGAGCTTGCCTGCGGGGATCTCCCACAGCTCTTCGCCGTAGGCATAGCGGAACTGGCGGACGAGGACGACCTTCCCCTCCGTGACCGCGAGGACGCACGCCCCGCCGGGGTGCTCGACCACCTCGCGGGTGCACGCATTGCCGTCGGGGAGAAGGGCGTCGTCCCGCCGGAGATTGACGATCTTCCCCCTGAAGATGTAATTTTTCGCGACTGTTTTCTCTCTGAGGTCCATCCCGCGCTCCTTGATTCTTAAAATTTCGCTATCCCCTACGGAGGATGTTTCCGACTTCGGGATCCTTCGACTTCGGCTACGCCTCCGCTCAGGATGACGGAAGACCTATCTGCACTTCGGGATCCTTCGACTTCGGCTACGCCTCCGCTCAGGATGACGGAAAACCTCGGGATCCTTCGACTTCGGCTACGCCTCCGCTCAGGATGACGGAAGATCTATCTGTCGTCTGCGAGGGAGAACAGCGGGACGGTCTCCCCGCTCTCCCCATTGAAACTGCGCAAGAAATACTTATAGCCGACGAGCAGGGCGCGCACCGCCGTGCCGTCCCCTCTCTCCGCCGCCGAAGAGAGTTCGCCGAGGAGGATCTCCGCCGCCTCCCGTTCCTCCGCGGGCAGATCGAAGGGGGCGAGCCGCACCCTCTCCTGCGCGATGAGGCGGGCGACGTCCGCATCTCCGTTGACGGCGGGGGGCAGGATCTCGCGGTAACAGACGCGCACGATCTCGCCGAAGGGGCGGATGACGCGGTCGGCGAACCGCGCGTAGCTCGCCGTGTAGCTTCCGTCGACATAGAAATAGCGGAGGAGGAAGTCGTCGAGCTTGCGCGAACCCGAATCGAGCTCGACGAGCAGGCAAAAGACGAAGGCGAGCATGTCGCCGCGGTCCCCCGGAAGGAAGGCTGCCCCGTGCGCCGCGCCGTGGGATGCGGGGAAGCGGAGGTAGGTCTCACACGCCTTGGGGTAGTCGAACCCCCGCGTGACGGCGGTGAACAGCCCGGTGAGTTCCCTGCTGCGCGCGATCGATGCGAGCAAGAGGGAGATCTTCGCGCCGGCTTCGTTGTATTTCCCGTCTGCAAGCTCGCCGCAAATGCCGAGGAAGCGGCGGACCTGTTCGTATCTCTCTTCCATGTCTTCTCCTCCGTGCCTTTTTTGACATTATATCATGCCCGCGAAAAAAAGTAAAAGAAAATTTCAGAAATATCTTGCTTTTGTCGGAATTTTCATGTATAATGGGGGCAAATATTCGTTCTTGGAGGAATGTATTATGAAATCTATCACCATCTCTCTCGAAATGGCTTCCAGCGTCAAGGAGTTTGTCAATATCACGCAGAGCTACGATTATGAGATCGTCATCAAGAGCGGGCACTATGTCGTCGATGCCAAATCCATCCTCGGTCTTTTCAGCCTCGACACGTCCAAGCCCGTGACCGTCGAAATTTACAGCGACGAGTGCGACGACCTTCTCGCAAAACTCGCGAAGTTTGCGGCTTGACATCTCCGCCCGCGGGCGGATCCATAGGGCGAAAAAAGCAACCGAAGTCGCTTAAGATCTTTAAGCGACTTATTTGCGTCTCCCACTGACGTTACCAAGGATTTCTCATGCAGATAAAAGGTGAAACATCGGTCAATAAGCTCATTCTCCTCTTTCTCTTCGACAAGATGGAGAGTCCGCTCTCGGAGAGCACCATCGTCGATATGTGCTCCGAGCCCAATGAGTGGGTCAACTATTGGGATTGCAGGGAACTGATCAAAAAACTGCTTGCCGACAACTTCACCTGCGAGATCCCCGGCGGGGACGAGCCCCTCTACACCATCACCCCCGAAGGAAGGGAGACGCTCGCAAACTTCTACATCAAGATCCCCCGGAGCGTGCGCGAGGACATCTCCCGCTTCGTCAAGAACAACAGCGCGAAGTACCGTATGCGGCAGGAATGCAGGTCCGATTACTTTCAGAACAAGGACGGCTCCTACACCGTCTTCCTCAAGATCCTCGCCCCCGTCCAGCCGATGCTCGAACTCAAATTCGTCGTCCCCGACAAGAAGACGGCGAAGATGATCTACGAAAAATGGGCGGACAAGGCTGCCGAGCTGTATTCCGTCGTCTATGAGACGTTAGTCGATTAAAGGAGGAAATTGATTATGGTCACCTATGCCACCAAGGGAACTTGCTCCAAGCAAATCATTTTTGAATTGGATAGCGAAAACCGCATCCACGGCGTAAAATTTATCGGAGGATGCAGCGGGAACTTGCAGGGCATCTCCCGCCTCGTCGAGGGGAAGACGCCCGACGAAGTCGTGCCCCTTCTGCGCGGGATCCGTTGCCGGCAGAATACCTCCTGCCCCGATCAGCTCGCCATCGCGCTCGAACCCTATCTTTCGGCAAAACAAACGGCGAAATAAATTGCGGACACAAGAGGAGCGCCGCCCCGGTTCGGGGCGGCGCTCCTCTTGCTGATTTTGCACTTATGCTGTCTTGTGCAGTCAGTCGCACGCGCGTTTGTAGTTGACGGCAAGCCCGCCCTCCGACGTCTCGCGGTAGCGGGCAGACATGTCCCGTCCCGTCTCGTACATCGTCCGCACGACGGTGTCGAAGGAGATCTTGCGGGTGCCCGAGAGCACTCTTGAAAGCTCGGCGGCGACGAGTGCGCGCTGCGCCGCAACGGCATTGCGCTCGATGCAGGGGATCTGCACATACCCGCCGACGGGGTCGCAGGTGAGCCCGAGCTGGTGTTCGAGGGCGATCTCCGCGGCGTATTCGATCTCCTCGAGCGGTCTGCTGAACAGGCGGGCAACTGCCGCCGCCGCCATCGAGGTCGCCGTTCCGACCTCCGCCTGACAGCCCGCCTCCGCGCCGCTGATGGATGCGTTCTGTTTGACGGTCACCCCGACGAGCCCCGCCGTCGCAAGTGCGGCGACGATGCGTCTGTCGGAGAGGCTGTGCCGCTCCGTCATATAATAGATGACTGCGGGAAGGATGCCGCTCGAGCCGCAGGTGGGCGCGGTGACGACCTCCCCTCCGCTCGCGTTTTCCTCCGCCGTCGCAAAGGCGTAGGCACAGAGGAGCCGCTTCTCGCGCGCCTCGGGTTCCTCCCCCTCAAAGCTCGCGTCGAACAGCGTCTTCGCCTTGCGCACGACCTGCAGCGTGCCCGGGAGCACCCCCTCCGCGATGAGCCCGCGGCGGATCGTGTCCTGCATGGTCGTCCAGATGTGAGAAAGGAAGTCGAACATCTCCTTCCCCTCGAAGTCATAGACGACCTGCTCGGGTCTGCAATTCTTCTCACGGCAGTAGGCGAGGATGTCGTCGAAGGTGCGGAAGGGATAGACGTGCCGCACTTCGGCTTCCGCCTCCTCCGCCTTCCGCACGGTGCCGCCGCCCACCGAGAGGTAGACCTGCCTCCCGAGGAGGACACCGACGTCGTTGAACGCCTCGAGCTCGAGGGTGTTCGGATGGGGAAGATCGGTCTTCTTTTCGTCGAAGACGACCCCGCAGGGCTTGGGCGCAAAAGTCCTGACGATGATCTCGTCGGTGAGGTGCCCCCTGCCCGTGAGGGCGAGCGAACCGTAGAGCACGGCACGGAAACGCGCCGCCCGCGGGTAGGTGTGCATGAAGTCCTTGACCGCACATTCGGGACCCATCGTGTGCGAACTCGAAGGTCCCCTGCCGATCTTATACAGCTCTCTCAGTGATTCCATAGTTCCCCCCTTTTTTCTTATTGTCAATTTTTGAAGTGGCGGAAGCCGCTCACAACGAGCGCCATCCCCTCCCTGTCGAGGGCGGCGATGACATCGTCCGACGGTCTCCCCGCACAGACGACTGCCGTGATGCCCGCCTCCGCACAGAGACGGACGTATTCGGTGCAGCCGAACTCCGCTTCCGAGGCGAGAACCGCCCCCTTCGCCCTCTCCCCCGCGAGCGCAAGCGCAAAGGAGAGCGCGAGCGTGCGGTTGACCTGCCCCGTGCCGATGCCGACCGTGCTGCGGGAGGTGCCGATGACGACGGCGCTCGACAGCGCATGCTTCGCCGTCTTGTAACAGAGGTCGAGGGCGGAAAGCTCCTCCTCCGTCGGCTTACGCTGTGTGACGCATCCGAAGGCGCCGCCGCTGAGGGAGGTGTCGTACGTCTGCACGAGGAGCCCTCCGTAGATCTTCGTCATGTCGTAGGCGGAGAACTGCACCTTGCTGCGGATGTTGGGGCTCTCGAGGAGGACGATGTCCCTGCGGTAGGCGAGCGCTTCCATCGCCTCGGGGGTGAATCCGACGGCGAGCACCGCTTCGAGCCCGAGGTCGCGGAAAAAGGTCGCGACGCGGGCATCCACCACGCCGTTGACGGCAGCGATCGTCCCCTTGAGGTCCGCCGCCTCCGCCGCATGGACGAACGCCTCATAGACGCTCTCCCCCGCGCCGACGGCGGCGACCGTCCTGTGCTTGCAGCAGGCGACCGCGGGACCGCCGAATTCCTTGACGAGTTCGAGGGCAGCGTTGGCGTCCCCTACGCAGTTATAGGTGAGCTCGGGACCTGCGATCTGGCGGGCGCGGGCGAGCGATCCCTCTTTGAGGAGGGGTTCGCGGTAGACGGCGGCGCGCTGTTGCGGGTTCTCGCCGTAGCGCACCTCCTGCGCCTTTTCGCAGGTGTAGGTAAAGGTCTTGGGGAAGGGAATGGAGAGTTCGCGGGAGAGGTACTGTGCAACGAGGGCATCGTAAGCCGCCGTATAGGAGAACGCCTTATACATGAAGTATTTGCGCTCATCCTCGGGGATCTCGCCCGCGGCGAGGTCGCAGAGGACGCGCGCATAGTCGTCGGGATCGCACACCGTGACCGCGCTGTGCAGATTCTTCGCCGCCGCATCGAGCAGGGCGACGCCGCCCGCGTCGATATGGGAAGCCGCTTCCTCAAAGGAGAGCCCCGCCTCCATGTCCTCCTTAAATGGATAGAGATTGACGACGACGAGGTGGATGGGATAGATGTCCTCCTCGTCGAGTTCGCCGAGCTGCGCAGGGGTGAGCCCGCCCGCGATGATGCCCGTGTAGATCGCGGGGTGCACCGCGCGGACCTTTCCGCCGAGGGGCTCGGGGTAGCCCGTGAGGCCGTGCGCGGACAGAACGGGGATCCCGCCCTCCGCGAGCGCCTTTGCCGTTCCCTCCGTGGCGACGAGCTCGTAGCCGTACTCCGTGAGATAGCGGCAGAATTCCACGATCCCCGTCTTGTCATACACGCTGATGTATGCCCTCTTTTTCCCTTCCATATTTCACCCTGTGTACTATTTTTCCGCACACCGCGCATACTGCGGACGGTATGACCTTTCTCTATGTGCTCTTGACCGTCTACATCCTCGCCGTCAACTTTTACGGCTACCGCTTCGTACGGATCCAGCGGGACAATGCCGATGCGGGCGAGCCGACGGGGGGAGACGGAAAGCTCTTTCTCGCCGCCTTTCTCGGGGGCGCGATCGCCGTCTATGCGAGCATGTTCGCCATGCGGTATCGCCTCTCGAGCTTCCTGCTCATGGTGACGATGCCCCTCCTCGCCGTGTTCAATGTGTGGTGCTTTTATATGGGATACCGAAGCATCTGGCTGTTTCTGTGACTCAGCCGCGGAAATTTGCTTCGAGCCACTTGGCGACGCCGTCTTCCTCGCAATAGCCGATGACGCCCGTCGCCTTTTCTTTGAGCCAGAGATCGGCGTTCATGACGGCGTACTTCTCCTCGCAGACGTCGAACATGTCGGAGTCGTTGGAGGTGTCGCCGAAGCAGACGACCCTTTCGCAGCCGAGGTAGCTGCGCAAAAAGCCGACGCC
>CANQNB010000086.1 GCA_947625065.1 uncultured Clostridia bacterium
GGGTTGCGCAAAGGGTTACGCACCCAATTTGCGCAACCCTTTGCGCTTATTGTCGGATGGAACAGCAAATCGGAGCGGGGCTTTTCAAGCACAAGGGCTCATTCGCTCACGAAGATTTTGTCTTCGGACTCCGTACCTCGAGATCCTTCGACACGCACGTACCGTGCGGCTCAGGATGACGTCGGGGGAGAAGACAAAATCTCGTGAACTTTAATTCTTACTTCTCCACGTGATCCTGCCCTTCGTGAGGTCGTACGGGCTCATTTCGAGCTTGACCGCGTCCCCTTCGATGATGCGGATATAGTTCATGCGGAGCTTCCCCGAGATGTACGCGGTGATCACGTGCCCGTTGGAGAGCCGCACTTTGAATGCTGCGTTGGGAAGGGCTTCGATCACCCTGCCCTCTGTTTCGATGACATCGTCCTTCGACATGCTTCCCCTCCTACAAAGTCAAGATTTCTACGCCGTCCTCTCGGACAACGACGGTGTTCTCATAGTGCGCGGCAGGTCTCCCGTCGAGCATGACGGCTGTCCAGCCGTCGGGGAGCACCCGCACCCGCCAGTTGCCTGCGGCGATCATCGGCTCGATGCACAAAACCGTCCCCGCCTGGAGGCGGACGCCCGTCCCCCTTCTGCCCACATTGGGCACGGAGGGATCCTCGTGCATTTCTCTGCCGATGCCGTGCCCCGTGTACGCGCGGATGACGGAGAAACCGTTTTCCTCTGCGTGCTGTTGGACGCGGTAGCCGATGTCGTAGAGCGGTGTGCCTGCCCTGAGACCTTCGATGCCCTTGAAGAAGCACTCCTCGGTGACGCGGACAAGCTTTTTCTTCTCCTCGCTCACCTCCCCGATACAGAAGGTGCGCGCGCCGTCGCCGTGGTAACCGTTTTTGTAGGCGCACAGATCGACGCTCACGATGTCCCCCTCGCAGAGCTCCCGGCCATCCGGGATGCCGTGGACGACGACCTCGTTGACGGAGACGCAGGCAGAGGCGGGGTAGCCGCAGTAACCGAGACAGCTCGGCTCCGCGCCGCTCGCCTTGATGAAGTCATAGACGAGCTTGTCGACCTCCTTCGTCGTCATGCCTGCCCCGATGCGTTCGCCCACGAACTGCAAGCAGTCGCGCACGATCGCGTTGGGCTCCCTCATGAGTTCGATCTCTTTTTCGTTCTTGACGAATATCATGTCTATTTGAGGAGCTTGTCGAGCGTCGCTTTCACCTCTTCGAAGAGCACTTCGGCGGGCGCCTCGGTGCCTGTGA
The DNA here is from genome assembly GCA_947625065.1 of uncultured Clostridia bacterium. Taxonomy (GTDB): domain Bacteria; phylum Bacillota; class Clostridia; order Christensenellales; family Borkfalkiaceae; genus Gallimonas. Next base: position 1,263 of record CANQNB010000086.1, read on the forward strand.
AGTTGAGAATGATGCCCTTTTTCGTGTAGTAGTCGATGAGGGGCGCCGTCTGCTCGTTGTAGACGCTCAGGCGGGACGCCACCGTCTCGGGATTATCGTCCTTGCGCTGGTAGAGCTCGCCGCCGCAGCGGGCGCACGTCGTTGCGCCGCCCAAAGTGGAGACATGGTAGCTCTCGCCGCACTCCTTGCATACTCTTCTGCCGCACAGACGGTCGAGAAGGAGCTTCTGGTCGATGTTGATATTGACGACGCCGTCGATTTGGGCGAATTTGTCGAGCTCCTCCGCCTGAAACAGATTGCGGGGGAAACCGTCGAGGAGGTACCCATGTCTGCAATCCTCCCACGTCAGACGGTCCTTGACGATCTCGCAGGTCACCTCGTCGGGAACGAGCTCGCCCCTGTCCATATAGGACTTGGCGATGAGCCCGATCTTGGTGCCGTTTTTGAGATTCGCCCTGAAGATGTCCCCCGTGGAGATGTGGACGAGACCGTAGCGGTCGGAGATCTTGGTTGCCTGCGTGCCCTTGCCTGCGCCGGGCGCGCCGAGAAGAATCAAATTCATAAAAAACTCCTTACAGGGGCTTTTGCCCGCCTCGCACCCCCCGCAGGGGGCAGGGCTTCCCTCTTTACTTCAAGAACCCTTTGTAATTCTTCATCATGATCTGCGATTGCAGCTGCTTATCGAATTCAAGCGCGACCGAGACGACGATGAGGATCCCCGTCGTCGAGAAGACGTTGACGAGGTTTGCCGTGCCGCTGACCACCGTCGTCCAACTGAACATGACGGACGGGATAAAGGCGACGAGGGTGAGGAAGATCGCACCGAACAGCGTGATGCGGTTGTTGATCTTTTTGAGGTATGCAGCCGTGGGCTTGCCGGGGCGGATACCCTGGATAAAGCCGCCGTTGCTCTGGATCTGCTTTGCGACGTCGTCGGGGTTGAACTCGATCTGCGCATAGAAGAATGCGAATGCGAAGATGAGGATCGCGAGGGCGACAGAGTAGATCACGCGCCCGTACCACTGCGGCGAGGAACCGGAGAACCAGATGGCAAGGTTGGTCGCTGCCGGCGTGTTGGGCCAGAACAAGCTGATGAGCATGGACGGGAAGGACAGGATCGCAAACGCGAAGATGAGGGGCATGACGCCGCTTCCCGTGATCTTCATGGGGATGATGGAGCTCTGACCGCCGTACATCCTCGTGCCGCGCACCTGTTTTGCGTACTGCACGGGGATCTTGCGTTCCGCGAGGTCGACATAGACGATCGCGAAGAAGATGATCACCGACAGCACGATGAAGATGCCGATGGCGAGAAGGTGCATGGGGCTATCCGTGAAGATGAGCTTGATCTCCTCGAAGATCGCCATGCCGCCCGAAGAGATGATACCGACGAAGATGATCATCGAGATGCCGTTGCCGACACCGTAGTCGGTGATGCGTTCGCCGAGCCACATGACGAGGCAGGAGCCTGCCGTGTACACGATGGTCATGTAGACGCCCGCGAGCCAGAGCGCGCCGGTATTGCCGATCACGTCGCTCATGAAGAGGCTTTCCTGGATCGCGTGGGCGGTCGTTCCGTCGTCAAGCGTGACCGTCTGGTTGGCGAAGTTGACGATGATGCCGACCGATTGGATGACGGCGAGGACGATGGTGTGGATGCGCGTGTAGAGCGTGATCTTCTTTCTCCCCTCTTCCCCTTGCTTGGACAGATTCTCAAGATAAGGGATGCCGACCGTCAGGAGCTGGATGATAATGGATGCGTTGATGTAAGGTCCGATCCCGAGCGCGAAGAGGGTACCGTTGGCAAGCGCGTTGCCCGTGATACCGCTCATCAGCGTCAGGAAATCGTTCTGTAAAATCGCCGTTTCGAACGTGGCTCTCGCAAGACCGGGTACGGGGATGTAACACCCGAGGCGGAAAACGAAGAGGATGAGAAGCGTCATAAGGAGCTTCTTTCTGATGTCCGGGTTACGAAAGGCGTTTTTCAATGTTTCGATCATGTTTTCTCCTTTCTATCGCCGAATGTGCGAATGACGGGAGTCATTCGATGACTTCCGCCGTTCCGCCCGCTGCCTCGATCGCAGCCTTGGCTGCTGCGGAGAACTTTGCCGCTCTCACGGTGAGCGCGGCATCGAGTTCGCCGTCGCCGAGGACCTTGAGCCCCACGTTGTTCTTGACTTCCTTTGCGAGCCCGTTCGCGAGGACGAACTTGTAGTCGACCACGGTGCCGTCGGGAAGGTCGTCGAGGCGGGAGACGTTGACGATCACGTACTCCTTCGCCCACTTGTTATGGAATCCGCGCTTCGGTACCCTGCGCGCGATCGGCATCTGACCGCCTTCGAACCCGGGTCTCACCCCGCCGCCCGAACGCGCCCACTGACCTTTGTGACCCTTGCCGCTCGTCTTGCCGAGACCGGAACCGATCCCTCTGCCCAAGCGCTTCTTCGATGTTCTTGCTCCCTCTGCGGGAGAAATCGTATCAATTCTCATTCTGCTTACTCCTTATTCGATCTCGACCTTGACAAGGTGCGCGACCTTTTTGAGTTGACCCTGCAATGTGGCGCTGTCCTCAAAGGTCTTGGTGGAGCGGATCTTTTTGAGACCGAGTGCGGCGACCGTCTCCTTGACGGCCTTGACTTCGCCGATCGGGCTCTTCACAAGCGTGACCTTTACCATGCTCTACCTCCTTAGCCTACGATCTCTTCGACGGACTTGCCGCGAAGCGCCGCGATCTCCTCGGCAGTTTTGAGCTCTGCAAGCCCCGCGACCGTTGCCTTGATGCAGTTGATCGGGTTCTGCGTGCCGTGCGACTTCGTTCTGATGTTCTTGATGCCCGCGCACTCCATGACGGCACGCACGGGACCGCCCGCGATGACGCCGGTACCTTCGGCGGCGGGGAGCATGAGCACCGCGCCCTTACCGAACTTGCCGAGCACTTCGTGAGGGATCGTCGTATCGACGACGGCGACCCTGAACATCGCCTTCTTTGCAGCCTGGGTGGCTTTTTCGATCGCTTCGGGAACTTCCTTCGACTTGCCCGTGCCGTAGCCGACCCTGCCCGCGCCGTCACCGACGACGACAAGCGCCGCAAAGCGCATGTTCTTGCCGCCCTTGACCGTCTTGCTCACGCGGTTGATCTGGATGGTCTTCTTGATGAGCCCGTCGTTTTCTTCCTGTCTTCTCTGAGGTCTGTTTTCTCTTGCCATAACCCTCTCTCCTATCAGAATTCAAGTCCGGCTTCGCGAGCGCCGTCTGCGATCGCCTGCACGCGGCCCGTGTAGTTGTAGCCGCCGCGGTCGAACACGACTGAGGAGATCCCTTTCTCCTTCGCGCGCTCGCCTGCGATCTTGCCGACGATCTTCGCTGCCTGCGTCTTGGTCTTCCCTGCGACTTCCCCCTTCACGCTCTTTTCGAGGGTGGAAGCGGAGGCAAGGGTGACACCGTTGACGTCGTCGATGAACTGAACGTAGATATTCTTCAAGCTCTTATAGACGGAGAGACGGGGACGCTCGGGCGTGCCGGAGATGAGCTTCCGGACGCGCTCGTGACGGCGCTGTCTGACCGCATTTTTATCAATTCTTGTTATCATGATTCACGCTCCTTTACTTCTTGCCCTTACCGGAAGTCTTGCCTTCCTTGTGCTCGACCTGTTCGCCCTTGTAGCGGATGCCGTAGCCGTGGTAAGGCTCGGGCGTTCTGTATGCGCGAAGGTCTGCCGCGACCTGCCCGACGAGGACCTTGTCGATCCCGCTGACGGTGATGTCCGTCGCCGTGGGGCATTCCAGTGTGATGCCCGCGGGTGCGGTGTATTCGACGGGGTGCGAAAAGCCGATGTTCATGACGAGCTTATTGCCCTGCATCTGTGCCTTCCAGCCGACGCCCTTGATCTCGAGCGCACGCACGAAACCCTCGGAAACGCCCTTGACCATGTCCGCGATGAGTGCGCGGTAGAGGCCGTGGCGGGCATTCGTCTCTTTGAGTTCGTCGCATGCGACGACATGCACTTCTGCGCCTTCGTTCTTCACGTCGATGTTGCCAAGGATCTCGCGCGTGAGCGTGCCCTTGGGACCTTTGACTGTGACGACGCCGTTCTCGAAGGAAACGGTGACGCCTGCGGGAACTGCGATGACCTTTTTACCGATTCTCGACATATTTCCCTCCTTACCAGACGTAGCAGAGCACTTCGCCGCCGACGTTCTGCGCCTTTGCCTGCTTATCCGTCATGACGCCCTTGTTGGTGGAGACGATCGCCGTCCCGTAGCCGCCGAGGACCTTGGGCATCTTCTGTGCGCCGCTGTAAGTGCGGAGACCGGGCTTCGACACACGCTGAAGTCCGCCGATGACCGATTTCCCGTTGTTGTATTTGAGCGTGACGACGATCACGCCCTCGTGCTCGTTTTCTTTGAATTCCACGCCCGAAACATACCCCTCATCGAGAAGAATGTTCGCGATCGCCTTTTTCATGTTGGAAGCGGGGATCTCCACCGTCTCCTTTCTGACCATGAGGGCGTTCCTGATTCTTGTGAGCATATCTGCGATAGGATCTGTCATTCTTTGCCTCCTTACCAGCTCGACTTCTTCACGCCGGGGATCTGTCCCTTGTAGGCAAGCTCTCTGAAACAGATACGGCAGATACCGTACTTTCTGAGCACTGCGTGAGG
>CANQNB010000087.1 GCA_947625065.1 uncultured Clostridia bacterium
TCGAGCTTGGGGATCTTCCACGCCGGGACCTCCACCGCCTTTTCGGCGCGGTACGGGCAGTTTGCGTGCACCTCGCCGAGGACATCGGGGGTGAGCACCCGAAAGCCCTCGAGGTCGACGAGGCACCAGCGGGACGCCACGTTCGCGACCCGTTCCCCCTTGCCGTCCGTCACGCGGTAGTCGCGTTCGAAGATGACATAGCGGGGCGGAAGGGGCCACGTCTCCACCGTCAGCACGTCGCCGAAGACGACGGGACGGACAAATTCGCAGTAGGTATTGACGGTGATGAAGCCGAAGTGCGTGGGTCTCAACGCGTCGTAGCCGAACCCGAGTTCGTCTGCACTCACACAGGCGGATTCCTGAATGATGCCGAGAAGGGAGGAGAGTTTGAGCTCGTCCTTGAAATCGAAATCGGTATACCGAAGTTCGTATGTTTTGAAATTCGCGTATTCACTCATAGCTATGAGTGTATCACATTTTCAGACCCTTGTCAACTGTTATTGCCCGCTTGCGCCCGCGGCGAGAAAGGCGATCGTTCCTGCGGCGATCGTCTTTGCCAATTTTTCGCGGTAGGAAGGCGTTATGAGCAGCGCTTCGTCCTCGGGATTGGAGAGAAAACCGCACTCGACGATGACGGCGGGAGCCTCCGAACAGTTGAGGACAAAGTAATCGCCCGCGAGCGCCTCCGACTTCTTGACGCATTCTGGCATTTCGTTGAGCGCCGTCTGAATGGAGCAGGCGAGCGTCCTGGAGAGGGAGACATCCTCCCGGAAGAACACCTGCGCCCCGCGGCGGTAGGATTGGGAGAAGAAATTCTGATGGACGGAGATGACGGCGACGGGGGCGCTCGACTTGATGATGTCGGCACGGCGCTGCATGTCCCGCCGCTTGTAGCCCGCCGTCGCTACGCCGTAGAGCCCTGCCTCGGTGGGACGGGTCTGCACGACGAGAAAGCCCGCTTCCTCGAATTGCAGCTGCAATTCCCGCGCGAGCGCTAAGTTGATGTCGCTCTCCTTGGTGCCCGTCTGCGTCCCGACCACGCCGCCGTCGATGCCGCCGTGCCCCGCGTCGATGACGACGGTAAACTGCATGCTCTGTGCGGCGGTGCGCGCAAGCGCGAAAAAGCACATGCCGAAGGTGACGGCGACCGCGAGGGCAAGGCATAAAAACCCGAGGACGACGCGATGCTTATAGAGGAAAATCATAGCGTATTGTATGCGCGCCGCGCGGGAAATAGAAGGAAAACAAAGCGGGAAAAGAGCAGAAAAGGGAGCGGCGCAGACAGTGGTCTGCGCCGCTCCCTTTTCACATCTTGCATAGGCTATTTGTGCAAGCCGCGAAGATAGGCGTCGATCGCCCGCGCCGCCCGTTTCCCCGCGCCCATCGCAAGGATGACGGTCGCTGAGCCCGTGACGGCATCCCCGCCTGCGAACACCCCGGCAAGAGAGGGCCGCCCGTCTCCGTCGGCATCGATCTCCCCGTGCGCCCTCGCAACGAGCCCCTCCGTCGTCCGCCCGAGGAGCGGGTTGGGGGAGGTGCCGAGCGCCATGATGACGCAGTCGGCGGCGAGAGAAAATTCGCTCCCCGCGACCGCGGTCGGTCTCCTTCGCCCGTCTGCGCCCGCCTCGCCCAGCTGCATCCTGACGCAGCGGAGCCCCGTGACGTTCTGTTCCCCGTCCGTCAGGATCTCGACGGGGTTGGTGAGGAACTCGAAGCGGATCCCCTCCTCCTTCGCGTGCTGCACCTCCTCCCGCCTCGCGGGAAGTTCCTCCTCCGAACGGCGGTAGACGACAAAGACCTCCTCCCCGCCCAATCTTCTCGCGCAGCGGGCGGCATCCATGGCGACGTTGCCGCCGCCCACCACCGCGACCCGCTTCGCACGGAAGACGGGCGTCTCGCTGTCCTGCTCATATGCGCGCATGAGGTTGACGCGCGTCAGATATTCGTTTGCCGAAAAGACCCCCCGCGCGTTCTCCCCGGGGATGTCCATGAATTTGGGGAGCCCGGCGCCCGTGCCGAGGAAGACCGCTTCGAAGCCCATCTCCGAGAGGAGTTCGGAGACGGTGAAGGAACTGCCGGCGACGGCGTTCGTCACGATCTCCACCCCCATGGCGCACAGTTCGTCGATCTCGCGGCGGACGATGTGCTTGGGGAGGCGGAATTCGGGGATCCCATAGACGAGCACGCCGCCCGCGAGGTGGAGCGCCTCGAACACGGTGACGCGGTAACCCATTTTGGCGAGGTCCCCCGCACAGGCGAGCCCTGCGGGGCCCGACCCGACGACGGCGACCCTCTGCCCGTTGGGCTTGGGAAGTGAAATTTTCGACCCGCCCTGCTGCATATGGCGGTCGGCGACAAAGAGCTCGACGGCGCCGATCGCGACGGGTTCCCCCTTGATGCCGCGCATGCACTTTGCCTCGCACTGCCTCTCCTGCGGGCAAACCCTCCCGCACACGGCGGGAAGGGAGGATGCCTCGCCGATCTTTTGGTACGCCCCCTCAAAGTCCCCTTGGGCGGCGAGACGGAGAAATTCTGGGATGGGCACGCCGACGGGGCAGCCCGAGACGCACGGACGCGTCTTGCAGCCCATGCAGCGGCTCGCCTCGGCGATCGCCGTCTCATCGTCGTACCCGAGGGCGACCTCCCGGAAATCCGCCGTGCGCTCTGCGGCATCCCGCAGGGGCATGGGGTTTCTGGTTTTTACTTGAAGATCTGCCATCACTCCCCCTCCCTGCTCCCCATGCGGAACAGATTGCAGTGCTTCTCACGCGACTTCGCCTCGAAGGCGGAATAGGTGCGGAGCCGCACCATCGCCTCGTCGAAATCGATGAGGTGCGCGTCGAATTCGGGTCCGTCGACGCAGGCGAATTTTCGCTCTCCCCCCACCGTCACACGGCAGCAGCCGCACATCCCCGTGCCGTCGATCATGATGGGGTTCATGCTCGCGACCGTCCTGATGCCCCGGGGGCGCGTCGTCTCGGCGACCGCCTTCATCATGGGGAGAGGTCCCACCGTGAAGACCTCATCGAAAGGCTCCCCCTCCCCGAGCATGCGGGAGAGCGGGGCGCACACATTGCCCCTTTGTCCATAGGAGCCGTCGTCCGTGGTGAGGACGAACAGATGGGAAGCAGCGCGCAGTTCCTCTTCGAGGATGACCATCTCCGCCGTGCGGAACCCCGCGATCGCCGTGACCTTCGCCCCCTCTTCCATGAGCCGCCGCGCGACGGGAAGGGCGATCGCACAGCCGACGCCGCCGCCCACCACCGCGACATTTCTGAGCCCCGCCGTCTGTGTGGGGATACCGAGCGGTCCGACGAGGTCGGCGATCTCCTCCCCCTCCTGTTTGGAGGCGAGCGTCATCGTCGCACCCCCGACCACTTGGAAGATGACGCCGACGGTGCCTGCCTCGCGGTCGAAGTCTGCGATCGTGAGCGGGATCCTCTCTCCCCGCCCGTCGGCACGGAGGATGACGAACTGCCCCGCACGCGCCTTGCGCGCGGCGAGCGGCGCCTCCACCGTCAAAAGGACCGTCGTGCGGTTGAGCATTCTCTTCTTTAAGATCTTGTACATACCTGTCATTATACCGTTCGGAACAGGATTTGTCAACAACACACATTCTGAAATTCTTCTCCGTTCGCATACAATTCCCTTGACAAGGGCACGGAAAGCAGGTATAATGTAGATAATGTAAACTAAACATTTGGAGAGTTTTATGGCGAACGTACAGATCGTCACCGACTCGAACAGCGGCATCACGCAAGCGGAAGCGAAGAAACTGGGAGTCTTCGTCATCCCGATGCCCTTTTTGATCAACGGTGAAGAACACTTTGAAGACATTGACCTGACACAAGAACAATTTTACGAACACTTAAAGGGCGATGCGCAGGTCTCCACCTCGCAGCCTGCCATATCGAGCGTCAGCGAGCTCTGGGAGAAATTGCTCGCAGACGGCAGCGAGATCGTGCACATCCCGATGTCGAGCGGGCTCTCCGAGTCCTGCCACACGGCAGAATCGCTTTCCAAGGACTACGGCGGACGGGTGCAGGTCGTCGACAACCAGCGCATCTCCATCACGCAGAAGGCGAGCGTCATCGACGCCCTCCTCCTCGCAAAGCGGGGCTATTCTGCCGCCGAGATCAAGGACTATCTCATTAAGACCAAGTTCGACAGCAGCATCTACATCTCCCTCGACACCCTCAAATACCTCAAAAAAGGAGGGCGCCTCACCCCTGCTGCCGCGCTCGTGGGGACCCTTCTGCGCATCAAGCCCGTGCTGCAGATCCAAGGGGAGAAGCTCGACGCCTACAAAAAGGTGCACACCCTCAAACAAGCCAAGGAGACGATGGTCAGTGCGATCAGACACGACCTCGAGACACGGTTTTCGGACTATGTGAAGGCGGGAGAGATGACCCTCGCGGTCGCGCACACCGCCAACGACGAGGAAGCGGAGCTTTTCCGCGGAGAACTTGCGGCGATGTTCCCGAACATCCCCGTGACCTACTGCGATCCCCTCTCCCTCTCCGTCTCCTGCAACATCGGACCGGGCGCACTCGCCGTCGCCTGTACGCGCGTTCTCAACTGATCTCATATGGCAAAGCCCGACCGCACGGTCGGGCTTTTTTGTGCAGAAAATTGCGTTTTCCCCCTAAAATCCGCTCTTCTTCCGGCGGTAAAAGCCGCGCTGGCGGATCTCGACGAGGTGATATTCCTGCTCCCGCGTGAAGTCGTAGAGGCAGGCGTTCTTGGGGGAGGCGAAGCGGAGTTTCCCGCCGATGTCCGCCGCCTGCGCATAACCGTAGGAACAGATGCACACGGGAACACCGTACAAAAACGCATGGGCGCGCATGAGCGTCTGTTCGAGACTGCCGTCGAGCTGTTCGAAAACGCAGAGGGCGAGTTCGGCGCCGCAGGCGGAGAGGGTCTCGAACACGCGCGGAAAGTACAGATCCTCCGCGACGACGATCCCGAGCTTCCCCGCCCCCGTCTCGAAGATCTTGATGCCTGCGCCGCAGCGGAAGTCCCCTCCGTCGATGCGGAAACACATGTCCGACACGCCGAGGATCTTCCCCTTCTCTGCGACGACGACCGACTTTCGGCGGATGCCGCGGGCGTCGGTGAAACATCCGCAGACGACCACGCCGCCCTGCTCCTTGGAGAGGATCGCAACGTCCTCGAACAGCCCCGTCTCCCCGCGGAGTTCCCGCTCATAGCTCACTTCGCCGAGCGCCTGAAAGCCGAGACAGACGACGTCTGCCGTGGGGTCGGCGTACTTCCTTGCATAGTCATCGAGAGATCCGCTCGTCACAAAACAAATGCGCATACATTCCATTGTATCGCAAAGAGGACACTTTTGTGACAGATACGAGAGGGTTGGGGCTCGCTCTTCCTCATACCGCCCCGAGGCATAGCCGAGCGGGGAGTGTATCTTTAAGATTCACTCGGGCTTCGCCCTCGGAATGAGGATAACGCACCCAAAGGTGGAGCCGAGGACCCCCTCAGTCCGCAATGCGGACAGCTCCCCCAGAGGTGGAGCCAAGATTCAGCCCAAAAGACCTTCCCGTGCGGGAAGGTCTTTCGGAGAGTTATTCTTTTTTCTCTTTGAGCAGGTCGCGGATCTCCGTGAGCAGCTCTTCCGTCGTGGGAGCGGGAGGTGCGGGAGGAGTTTCGGGCTGCGCGGGCGCCTCTTCCTGTTTGGACTTTTTGAGCTTTTCCGCACCTGCACGGATGTGATTGACCGTGTACACGATGACAAAGAGCACAAAGGCGGTGAGCAGGAAGGTGATGATCGCGGAGATCACGATGCCGAAGTCGAGCACGACTGCGGGAGCGGTCTCCACGCCGT
>CANQNB010000088.1 GCA_947625065.1 uncultured Clostridia bacterium
TGCGTGTTCGAGTCGCGTCTCCCCTGCCAAAATCGCCGCAACAGCAGTTGCGGCGATTTTCGTTGGGCAGCGGAGCAGAATGGGTATGAAAAAGGTGACGCTTTATACGGACGGCGCATGCTCGGGCAATCCCGGAGGAGGGGGCTGGGGCTGTATTTTGATGTACGGCGACCATCGCCTTGAGCTCTCGGGCGGCGAAGAGGAGACGACGAACAACCGGATGGAGCTGCTTGCCGTCATCTCCGGGCTCGAACGGCTCAAATATCCGTGCGAAGTGGACGTCTACTCTGATTCCGCCTATACGGTCCGCGGCTTCGACGAGGGCTGGATCTACGGCTGGGAGAGGAGCGGCTGGCGCAAGGCGGACAACAAGCCCGTTCTGAACGACGATCTGTGGAAGAGGCTCCTCTCGCTCACGCGCACACACAAGGTCACCTTCCACAAGGTCAAAGGGCACGCGGACGACGAACTCAACAACCGCTGCGACGAGCTCGCCCGCGCCGCCATCCCCAAGCCTGCCCCGGGACCTTCTTCAAATCCCGCGGGGGAAGGCTGAGGCTGCTGCAAATAATTCGCGGCAAAAAGGTATATACTATTACGGTATGACCGAAAGAAAAAAGCAAATCGCATGGAGAGTGGCGCATGTCGTTTGCATGACCCTCGCGGCGGCAGTGACGGAGGTCTTCCTCGTTCTCTGCCTTATGCAATTCCGCGGGGAATGGCACGCTGCGCTGTGGTGGCTCGCACTGGGCGCCGGGAGCCTTCTCGATCTCGGCATCCTCGCCGCCGACCTTGTCTTTTATTTTCTCGGAAAGCAGGTCCTCTACAAGGCGTGCATCACGGGATATGTGATGGCGATCTTCTTCCTCGCCGTGGGGTACGCTCTGCTCAGGACGGGATTTTTGGAGATCGCACGCGATAAGGAGGCGCTCGAAGCCTATCTCGAACGGGCGGGCGGCTGGATGGGGTTCGTCTTCACGCTGCTGCAGTTTTTGCAGGTCGTCATCCTTCCCATCCCGAGCACGGTCACCGTTGCTGCCGGGGCGGCGCTCTTCGGTCCCCTGAAGGGGAGCCTGTTGAGCCTTCTCGGCATCGTCATCGGCTCACTGGTCGCCTTTCTGGTGGGGAGATACGCGGGTCAGCGGGTCGTTTCGTGGCTCGTGGGCAAGGAGACGCTCGAAAAGTGGCTCGCCAAGATCAAGGGTAAAGACAAACTCCTGCTCACGGCGATGTTCCTTCTGCCCGTCTTCCCCGATGACGTTCTCTGCTTCGTTGCGGGCATCTCCTCGATGTCCGTCTGGTACTTTCTCGCCGTCATCCTGATCTCCCGCGTCCTCGCGATCTTTACGACGAGCTACTCCATCACCCTCATTCCCTTCGATACATGGTGGGGGCTGCTCATCTGGGGAGTGCTCATCTCCGCCGTGATCGTGCTCTTCGTCTTTCTGTACAAGAAATCGGACGCCATCCTTGCATGGTTCGAGCGGAAGTTCCGCCGTGTGACAAGGATCGGAGAGAAGCCGAAAAAGGACGAATTCCGTCTCGACGTCGTCGGTCCCGATGGTGCGCTCGTCACGAAGGGGGTCAAGAAAAGGGACCCCGATACAAAGAAATGAAGGATTTGGCTCCGTGGTGCGCCGCGGGAGCCTTTTCTTTTGGGCAAAAGGGAAAATCGCCGCAAAATTGTGGCTCGGAACGCTTGCTTTTTTTACGCGGTCACAGTATAATGGTACTTGGTAGAAATTGGTGTTTTCAGCACCGTACAGAGGTAATCATGGATAAAATTCAACAGCTCAGAGAGAGGAAGGAGGCGCTCCGCGGGGCGGGTAAGACCGTTCGGGCGCAGATCGCTGCGCTGGTCGACGAAGACAGCTTCGTCGAGCAGAGCGCATTCGCTTTCTCGAAGGACGCGCTCTTCGGCGAAAATGCGCACGGAGAGGGCGTCGTCACGGGATTCGCTACGGTCGGCGGGTTCCCGTTTTACATTGTGGCGCAGAATTTCGAGCTGTTCAAGGGCGGTCTGTCCAAAGCCGCCTGCGAAAAGATCGCACGTACGCTCGACACCGCCGAAAAGCAGAACACGCCCGTCATCTATCTGCTGCAGTCGTACGGGGTGCGCGTCGGCGAGGGAACGGAGGTTTTAGAGGGACTTTCCCGCCTCCTCATGAGGGCGATGCAGCTCAAGGGAACGGTCCTCCAGTTCGCCGTTCTCTGCGGGGAAGTCTACGGCACCAACGCCGTCCTCGCCTCGGTGTGCGACGTCGTGCTCTTCACGGAGGGCTCGGTGCTCTCGCTCGATTCCCCCTTCGTGCTCTCCGCAAAGGCGGGGAAGAACCTCCGTCCCGAGGAGGTCGGGGGGTATCAGGCGCTCACGAACGCCCTTCTTCCCGCCCTGCCCGTCAAGGACATGAGGGACGCCGCCTCGAAAATCCTCGCCGTCTCCGACCTCGTCAGGATCCCGGAGATGGACGCGGAACTCAACGAGCCTCTGCCCGCCCTCGACAATGATCAGAGCGCGGAGACCGTCCTTTCCCTCCTCGAGGATCCCATCGAACTCGGGGCGAACTGTCATCCCGAGGTCAGGACGGTGCTCGCAAGGCTGGGCGGCATCGCGGTCGCCGCAGTCGTCATGAACGGCGTCAGGCTCAACGAAGCAAATGTCCGCAAGATCAGATCGTTTGCCGAATTCGCCTCCTGCTACGGGCTTCCCCTTGTCACGTTTGTCGACTGTCTCGGGGCGGAGGCGACCCTTTCCGCCGCAAACAGCGCCCTCCTCGGGGAGATCGGCGAGTACCTCTCCGTGCTCGATTCCGCGCTCTCCCCCAAGATCGCCGTCGTCACGGGCAGTGCGATCGGGCTGGGTTATAGCCTGTTCGCCGCCAAGTCGGCGGGGTTTGACTACACTTTCGCCTTTGCAACGGCGCGGATCGCGCTGTTCGGATCGGCTGCGGGCGCGCAGATCGAATTCGGCGGACAGGGAGGGGAGGAGCTCGCCGCGCGCTATGCCGACGAGAATGCCGACCCCGTCAATGCGGCAAAGGGCGGCTATCTCGACGACATCATCGAGCCGCAGTTCGCCAAGCAGTATCTCGTCGCGTCCCTGCAGATGCTTTCGAGGTGACCCGATGGAAAGTTTGCTCGACAGCTGGTTCAAGTTCGGCATCGGCGAGGGCGCGTTCTACGCGTTGTTCGGCTTTGTCTTCGTCTTCGCGGGCATCCTGCTCCTCATCCTCTTTTTCACCGCGCTTGGGTTCGTCATGAAGAAGATCGACGGGCGCAAGTCCAAAAAGAAGCAAAAAGAGGAACAGGAAACGCCGAAAATGCCTGTCCCTTCCGCAGAGGAGGAGATCCCTCCCGAGGTCGTCGCCGCCATCACGGCAGCGATCGCCGTCTGCACCGAGGGGGAAAGGCAGAAATGCGACTTTGTGGTACGCAGGATCAAAAGAATTTAATCGACATATTAAGGAGAATCTATCATGCGCAATTTTATTGTCACGGTCGACGGAAAACAGTATGAAGTCGGGGTCGAAGAGGTGGGTTCGCCCCAAAGCGCTCCCTCTGCGCCCGTCGCAGCTTCCGCGCCCGCCCCGCAGGCGGCGCCCAAAGCCATTTCCGGCAAGGGGACAAAGGTCGTCTCGCCCTTCCCCGGACTCATCAAGAACTTGCTCGTTGCCGACGGCGCGTCCGTCAAAAAGGACCAGCCCATCCTCGTGCTCGAAGCGATGAAGATGGACAACGACATCACCGCTCCCTGCGACGGGACGGTCACCTTCCACGTTGCAAAGGGCGTCAATGTCGAATCGGACGCCGTGCTCGCCGTCATCGGATAACCGGAGATAGAAATGCAGAATTTACTCATTGATTTCGGAAAGATCTTCTCCGATCTGTGGGAAAGCATGGGGCTGTCGCAGGGGACATGGCAGAACTACGTCATGCTCCTCATCGCGGGTGTGCTCTTCTTCCTCGCCATCTTCAAGAAGGCGGAACCCATGCTCCTCCTTCCCATCGCGTTCGGCATGTTCCTCATCAACATCCCGGGTGCGGAGAAGATCTTGTGGGGCGTCTATCCCGAAGGGGTAGAGCACACCTATGATGCGGTGGAACCTGCTTCACGGGGGCTTTTGTGGTATCTCTACTTCGGCGTGGATAAGGTCATCTATCCGCCGCTCATCTTCCTCGGCATCGGCGCGATGACAGATTTCGGTCCGCTCATCGCCAACCCCAAGAGCATGTTCATCGGCGCGGGCGCCCAACTCGGCATCTTCATCGCGCTCTTCGGTGCGATCCTGCTCGGTTTTTCGGGGGCGGAGGCGGCAGCCATCGCCATCATCGGCGGCGCAGACGGTCCCACCGCCATCTATGTCGCCAAAAAGCTCTCCGAGAATCTCGTCCCGACCATCGCCATCGCCGCCTATTCGTATATGGCGCTCATCCCGTTCATCCAGAAGCCCGTCATGCGGCTGCTCACCACGAAGAAGGAGCGCGCCATCCGCATGAAGCCGCTCCGCAGGGTCTCGAAGGTCGAGAGGATCATGTTCCCGATCATCGTCACGCTCGTCGTGGGGCTCCTGCTCCCCGACGCCATCCCGCTTCTCGGCATGCTCATGCTCGGCAACCTTTTCAGGGAATCGGGCGTCGTCGAACGGCTCTCGTCGCAGGCACAGAACGGGCTCATCAACACAGTCACCATCTTTTTGGGGATCGCGGTCGGATGCAAGGCGAAGGGGGAGATCTTCCTCTCGCTGCAGACGCTCGAGATCATGGCGATCGGCATCCTCGCCTTCTATTGCGGGACGATCGGCGGACTTCTCACCGCAAAACTCATGTGCAAGCTGACGAAGGGGCAGATCAATCCGCTCATCGGCTCTGCCGGCGTCTCCGCCGTCCCCATGGCGGCGCGCATCTCGGAGGATGTCGGGCGGGAGACCGATCCGTCCAACCACCTTCTGATGCACGCGATGGGGCCCAACGTTGCGGGCGTCATCGGGTCTGCGCTCGCCGCGGGCATTCTGCTATCTATCCCTTGGTAGCGCCCATGTAAGGAGGAATACTATGTCACACAAAGTAATGATCATGGATACCATTTTGCGCGACGCGCACCAATCGCACGCCGCGACGCGCATGCGCACCGAACAGATGCTCCCCGTGCTCGCCCAGCTCGACGAGATCGGCTATTACTCCTTAGAGGGGTGGGGAGGCGCCACATTCGATACGTGCATGCGCTTTCTCAACGAGGACCCGTGGGAGCGGCTCAGAACTCTCCGCAAATACCTCAAAAAGACGCCCATCCAGATGCTTCTGCGCGGGCAGAATCTTCTCGGGTACCGCAACTATGCCGACGACCTTGTCGACAAACTCGTCGAAAAGTGCTTTGAGAACGGCATCGGGGTCATCCGCGTGTTCGACGCGCTCAACGATCCCCGCAACATCGAAGCCTCGATGAAGGCGATCAAAAAGTACGGCGGACAGCTGCACGCTTCCGACCCCAAGCGCGGCATCTGCGAGGCGGCGATCTCCTACACCTCCGGTCCCGTCTATACGATGCAGTACTTCGTTGACCTCGCCAAGACCTACGAGGGCATGGGGGCGGACAACATCTGTATCAAGGATATGGCGAACCTCCTTCTGCCCTTCGATGCCTACGAACTCGTCCTCGCTCTCCGCAAGGCGCTCCGCCCCGAGACCAAGATCCATCTCCACACCCACAACACGACGGGCACGGGAGACATGG
>CANQNB010000089.1 GCA_947625065.1 uncultured Clostridia bacterium
GAACACGCCCCACCTCAGTCACTATGTGACAGCTCCTCCCACGGAGGCGCCATGGTCGCGCGCCCCTGCCCCCCATCCGTCACTTCGTGACACCTTCCCCCCGATGGGGGGAAGGCTTGAAGCGCCCTACCCCTCGGAAAAGGGAGAGCGGGTGCCGATCAAACAAAATCGAGGCATAGGTTTCGGACATGCCTCCGTCGTTCGATGCGAAAAGCGCCGCGCGGCAACTGCCGCGCGGCGCTCATTCTTCCTCTTAAATGATATTCTTTCTGGTGTTTTCTTGCACTTTTCAAAACTCAGGCGCTCTTTTCACGCAGGGCTTCCTTCTCCTTGTGCACGTTCTCCATGGCGAGCTCGTGGATCTCCAGCGTTGCGTACACGATCTTCGTCAGGCGGTCGCGCAGCCCCTCGGGGTGCAGCCAGTAGGATTCATCGGGCGTGGAGAGGACCACGCAGTCGCCGAAGATATTCTGCCAATATTTGAACTTCCGCCACGGGTAATCGTACTCGACGTGGACGCCGTCGAGCTCGGTGCCCGCCCAGGTGAGGGAGACGCGCTCCCCATACGCCGTGCATTCGAGATGGGTGCTCTCACAGGTCTGCACGAGCTTGCCCATGCCCTGATCGTAGAACCGCTTGGCGTTCGGGAGGGTCCTGACGTGGACATCGGCTTCGAAGCGGTACTTTCCGCTGCGGACCTCTTCGCGGACGTTTGCACGCTCCCACCTCGTCCAATCGGGAATGTGCGAAAACTCGGTGTCGCCGTCCTCCGCCTCGAGCTGATAGGTATCGAGCATGTTCCACACCTTGCCGCAGGCGTTGCACCACAGTTTGGTCCCCGCGGAATACATTTCGAACTCCTTGCCGCAATGGGGGCACTGGTAGAGGATGTTGTGCAGCCCGTAGGCGCGGTTGGGGTAGGGAATTTTGTAGCCGTTTTCGAGCATGTAGGCGTAGTCGTCCTTCCACATGCCCTTTTGGATGCGGGCGTCGATCTCCTGCCACGGGAGAGTGCGGATCTCCTCGGCGGTCGCGATGCACTCGAGCTCTCCGCGCAGGGGGATGCGATGTTCGGTCTTGTTCCACTGGGGGGCGGAGACGAAGGCGCCCTTGATGCGGAGACAGACGACGGGCACCTTCAGAAGTTTCGCCATCTTGGCGAGCGCCTTGGGGATGTAGCCCGTCGTGCCGTCGTAGCCGAAGCCGCTCTCGGGGTACATGCACACGATCGCCTTGTCGTGCTCGATACAGTACTTCATATGGCGGATGAGGTGATAATCCTTGGTGAACCGGCGCTTGGGGATGCTCCCGATCGAACGCATGATGTAGTCGCCGACATCGCGGAACACGTCGAGCGAGACGACGTTGTTGGCATCGTAGGGGGCAATGGCGGCATATTCCACGGGGAAATCGAGCATGCTCTGATGGGTCGCAAGGAGCAGATAGGGCGGCTCGATCCCCTCCATATTGATCTTTTCGATGGTGATCTTTCGCCCTGCCCTGCGGGGCAAGATCCCGAATGTGCGTGCGATCCACATCCAGAATTTGCTCGGTTTTTGGGGGCGCCGCGAAAAATCGTAGTGCTTGATTTTTGCCATATTCTTCTCCGGTCGTACAGTAACAACGTTCGCTGCGAATGTTGACTTATCGAATCAAATTATATCATGCGTAACATGGGTTGTCAAGAAGTTGACCCATCTATTTTTCAGAGAATTCCTTCCAAAAGGATCTTGATGCCGATCGCGATGAGGATGATGCCGCCGAGAATTTCCGCCTTGTCCGAGAAGCGGTCCCCCGCCTTCTTCCCGATAAAGACGGCGGGCGTGACGAGCCCAAACGTGATGGCTCCGATGATGACGAAGCACCAGACCTCGGACATGGGTAGCCCGCCCGATGTCTTCATGGCAAGGAGGGTGACCCCGACGGCGAGTGCGTCGAGGGAGGTCGCGACCGCCTGCAACAGCAGTTTCCCCACGCCGAGAGGTCTCCGCTCGGTCTGCTCCCCCTTCTTCTTTTTGCGCGATTCCAAAAAACAGTCGACGAGCATCTTCCCGCCAATGAAGACGAGCAGCGCAAAGGAGAGCCACGGGGCGATCTTTTCAACGACGAAGGAAAAGGCATAGCCGCAGAGAAAGCCCGCCGCGGGCATCATGCTCTGGGAAAAGGCGAAGACCCCTGCGATGAGGAGCGCCTTGTACCATTTCATCTTCGGCTCGACCATGCCGTCCGTCATGCCGACGGCGAAGGCGTCCATCGCGAGCGCGACGCCGATGAGGAGCAGTTCCCAAACTTCCATATCTCTATCCTATTCCGCGCGGCTGCCGTTTATTTGGAGAGGACCCGTTCGATCTGCCGTGCCCTCTTCATGGGGACGGGCGCCGTCTGCGGCGTGCAGAGCTCCGTTTTGAGAACGGTGCCCTCCGCGAGCGTTCCCTCCCTGCCGAAGGGCGCGAGAACGCGGTCCCCCGCCTCCACTTGGAAGGGGGAGAGATACCAGCAGGGCGCGCCGCCCATCTCCACTTTGGCAAAGAGTTTCGGGGTGTTGTCGGCAAGTACGCCGCCCGAGAGGGAATGGATCATAGTTTCTCCTTTTTCAGAACAGCGGGGCAAAAAGTTTGGCGAGTTCACACAGCCAACGCCAGACCACGTTCTTCTTCGCGTCCTCCTCCGTTTGCAGCCTACTGACCGCAAAGACGGATACCATGTCCGCCTTCATCGCCTGGATCGCCTTCGTGCGGTACATGAACACGGCGTTTTCGAAGTGGTAGAGGAAGGAGCGGTAGTCGAGGTTGATCGTCCCGATCACCGCCGCCTCGTCATCGGAAAGGCACATCTTCGCGTGGACAAAACCGGGGGTATATTCATAGATCTTGACCCCGCCCTTGATGAGCGCCATGTAGTTGGAACGGGTGAGTGAGAAGGCGAGCTTTTTGTCGGGGATGTGCGGGGTGAGGATGCGCACGTCCACCCCCCGCCGCGCGGCGAGGATGAGCTCCTCGCGCATGCGGTAGTCGATGATGAGGTAGGGCGTCGTGATCCACACATAGCGGCGGGCACAGCCCAGCATGTTGATGTAGACGTCCTCGCCGAGGTGCCGCTCGTACAGGGGATAGGGTCCGTCGCCGTAGGGCTGCACATATCCCTCCCCCGCCGCGAACTCATACTTCTCGGGAAGGTAGCGCGAGACATCCTCCGTCCTCTTCTTCTGCATGTTGAAGAGGCGCAAGAAGGTCATGAGGAGGTTCTTCACCCCCATGCCCTCGAGGCGCACCGCCGTGTCCTTCCAATAGCCGAAGGGGTGGATCTCGTTGATGTACTCGTCGGCGAGGTTGAGCCCGCCCGTGTAGCCGACCTTCCCGTCGATGACGACGATCTTGCGGTGGTCGCGGCAGTTGTGGACGTTGGTGACGACGGGCACGAAGGGGTTGAACTTGACGCAGTCGATCCCCTTCCGCTGCAGCTTCTTATAGTAGTTGAAGCGCACCTTGCCCATGCTGCCGATGTCGTCGTACATCACGCGCACCTCGACCCCCTCCTGCACCTTGCGCTCGAGGATGCCGAGGACGGAATCCCAGAAGATCCCCGTCTCGATGATGAAATATTCGATGAAGATGTAATGCTCTGCGCGCTCGAGGTCGGCGAGCAGACTCGGCATCATCTCCTCCCCCGAGGCGAAGTACTCCGTCTTGGTGCCGCCGTGCAGCACGGCGGACGGGTTGACGGTGGAGAGCGATTCGCTCACCGCCTCCCAGTTCCCGAGTTCGAGGCGGACCGCCTCCTTCGTGAGGGTGCGCTCCTCAAACGCCGCGGTCTCCCTGCGGAGACGTTCGTGCAGTTTGCGCGTCTTCGCCGAGAGCTTGTTGGAGGAGAAGGTGGCGTAGATCGCGACCCCGAAGAGGTTGAGCGCGATGATGCAGATGATCCACGGGATCTTGGTCTCGGGCACCATGTCGCGGTTGGCGGCGTGCTGAACTGTGATGACGACGATGAGCCACGACAGAAAGTTGAATGCCCACAGGATGTATCGCTCCATGTCGGGGAAGGCGTAGATGAGCAGCCCGTTGACGACGAGCACGCCCGACAGGATCGCCGTAAAAAAGAGGAGGAACAGCAAAATGATCGTCAGTGCGACGAGAGGGAACCGGCTGAATACCTTCTTGATCTTCCTGTTCTTCATGTGCGTTTTTCCTTTTTTATCTGTATTTCCCGTATTTCCGTGCAGTAAACCGCGCGCCCCGTGGGATTCTCACCCTTGGGCTCGTTCGAACACCGTGCAGCCGCATTCCGCCGTGCGGGAGGAGAATCCCTCGCCGAGAAAAATGTCGCTGCGGGGCGAATGAACAAAGCGCAGATCGGGCGCCCCGAGGAATGCCTGGCGCTCGATGTCCTCGGGCGCGACCTTGCAGGCGTCGATGGTTTCAAGGCAGTCGGCGCCATAAAAACAGTACGCCGTAAGTTTCCCTCCCGAGACGGTCACGGAGGTCAGAGTCTCGGGCATGGTATCCCCCGATGATGTCCGGAAGAGCCAACCGAACTCCCCCGAAGCCCCGCTCTCCGCACCGCTTAAACTGCTCCCCGCAAAGGGGATGGTAAGCATTTGGAGCTTGGCACAGGGAAGGAGCGCACCGCGGTCGGCAAACTGACAGCCCGACACGGTGAGCTCGGTGAGGTCGGGAAGCGCGGCAACGAGCCGCCGCCCGCCCGGAGTATCCAAATAGATGCCGCCGTCATAGAAACAGTAGGGCGCCTCCGCCGTCACCTGCGCGACATGGCTGCCCGTGAGCGCGGAAGCGGAGAGTTCCGCCCCGCCGAAGATGTGCAGTTTTTCCGCACGGACGGAGGAAAGAAAACCCGCCGGGAGATTCCCCTGCAGGAGGACCACTGCCGCTGCGCTCTCCGCCGTCTTGGGGACGACCCGCCTTCCGTCGAAGCCGAACGCCTCGCCGGCGTACCACACCGTCTGCGCATAGGCGCAGAAGAGGGCAGTGCGCTCAAAACTGCCGAGCGCCGCGGTGTCGAGGGCTACCATGTCCGCAAGCGACCCTCCCGAAAGGACGGCACAGGCGGTGCGCATGGCGGCGCTTGTCTCCACCCTTCCCTGCCGGTTCCCGTCCGAGAGAAGGATGTCCCCCTCCTCCCCGATCCCGCGAAGAAGGGGGAGCGCCCCGGCATGGGTGAGGGCGGAGACCGATCCGTCCTCCCAGCGGCAGACGATCTGCGCTTCCCCCTTTGCGAGGGCCTCGGGAAGAGGAAAGCCCATCGCGAGCAGGCATAGGACCGCGAGGCAGAACGCAAGCACCGCGGGCAGAAATTTTTTCAGTCGTCCCATGACAAGCGGTGCAGCGCCCCCTCCTTGCCGAGCCCCTCGAAGCCGCGTTGGCGCAGCCCCTCATAGACGGCGACCGCGACGCAGTTGGAGAGATTGAGCGACCGTCTCTCCCCGAGCATGGGGATGCGGACGCAATTTGCAGCGTGCTCTTTGAGCAGCTCTTCGGGGAGCCCTGCCGTCTCCCTTCCGAAGACGAGCGCGCACCCGTCCTCGTAGGGGATGTCGGTGTAGCACTTTCTCGCCTTGGTCGTAAAAAAGTAGAAGGGAACGCCGCGCAGGGCAGCCTCCGCTTCGGACCAATTCGCATGCACGCGCACGTCGACGAACTGCCAATAGTCGAGCCCGGCGCGCTTTAAGTATCTATCGGAGATCTCGAACCCGAGCGGCTCG
>CANQNB010000090.1 GCA_947625065.1 uncultured Clostridia bacterium
GCCATCCGCCTGCAATCCAAGGCTTACGGCTCCTTGGACAACCTGCCCGCCTACTCGGACGTCGACCTGCGCCTCACCATCAAGAAGGACTGGACGCCCGTCTCCTACACCTCCACCTGCTCTTATGAAGCCAAGAAGGTATTCAGCATGACGGTGGAACAGACGATCGTCTCCACCTATTCGGAGGTCAACGGGAACGTCGCCATTCCCGACGCGCAGGCATTCAACGACAAACTCGGCACCGCGCCCTCCGAGGTCAAGCCCTCGCAGGGGGAGAGCAACCCGCTCGTGGATGTCGCCTCCGCCCTCGGCGGCGCGATGGATGAGGCGCACGCCCTCTCCATGCCCCTCTCCGTCGGCATCGATGCCTTCGGCACCCCTTCGCCCGTCGCCGTTGACGGGGATTTGACCCTCAAGCTCAACGAGGAAGCGCTCGCGGGGGAGAGTTTCTCCGATGCGTTCACTCTTCGTTTGGATCTCGATCTCTCCGGAGTTCCCCTCATTTCGGGCATCGCGAACCGTCTCACGGTGCGCTATCCCGGCGACGGCGTCCTCCTGCTCGTACTCGGCAACAGGACGGGGAACTCCGAGACCACCCTTCTGACCTACGCCGCCGACCTGAGCTCCCTCTCGCTGCCCGCGGTCGACACCTCCTCCCTGCCCGAACTCATCGACAACGTGCTCTCCGTGGAAAGGACGGAGACGGGCTACCGCATCGCCCTCAAAGAGGAAGTTGTTGAAATGCTCAACATCGCCTTTGACGGCGCCCTTTCGCAGCTCGAGACCTCCCTCGGGGAGACGGGCGGCATGATCCGCTCCCTCGTCGGCGTGGACTTTACGGGCATCAGCGTCGACCTTGCGGGGCTCGACAGGACGACGGGCATCACCATTACGGTGAACGGCACCCCCTCGGAGGATCTCGTCAAGTTGCAGCCCGCCTTGGATGTCGTCTCCGCCCTCGGCGGCGCGATGGATGAGACGCTCGCCCTCTCCCTCTCCATCTCCGTGGGCATCGACGCCTTCGGCACCCCTTCGCCCATTGCGATCGACGGGGATCTGTTCTTCAAAGTCAAGGCGGAAACGCTCGCGGCGGGGAACTTCTCCGATGCGTTCAACCTCCGCCTCGACCTCGATCTCTCCGAGGTGCCCCTCCTCTCGCAGCTTGTGAACACGCTCACGGTGCGCTACCCCGGTGACGGCGTTCTCCTTCTCATGCTCGGCAACAGGACGGAGACTTCGGAGACCACCCTTTTGACCTATGCTTTGGACATGAGCACCCTTGCCGTGCCTCAGAGCGAAACTTCCCTGCCCGAACTCATCGGCAGCTTCCTCACCGTAGAAAAGACGGCAACGGGCTACCGCATCGCCCTCAAGGAGGAAGTCGTGCAAATGCTCAACGGCGCCCTTGACGGCGCGCTTGCAGAGCTCGAAACTTCCCTCGGGGAGACGCGCGGCTTGATCCGCTCCCTCCTCGGCGTGAGCCTTACGGGCATCACCGTCGACCTCGCGGGGCTCGATAAGACGACGGGCATCACCGTCACCGTGAGCGGCACCCCCGCAGAGAACCTCACCAAGGGCGAGATGGTCGGCGTGAGCATCGATACCAAGCTGATCAACGGAATGCTCAAGAGTCCGATCACGGGCGACATGCAGGTCCGCCTCGATCCCACGGCGATCCTGTCGGGCGACTACTTTGCGCTCGCGAAGCTCGCACTCCACCTCGATCTGAGCTCCGCCGACTCCCTGCTCAATATGATCGCGGAGCTGAAGATCGAGCAGGTCCCTGCGTACATCAGTGCGATGCGCAGCCTCGACCTCTTCTACACGGGCGACGGCATCCTCACCCTCGGCTTCTACAGTGAGAGCGGGCTTCCCATCTCCGTCATGCAGATCGACCTCATGGAGACGCTCATGCAGCAGGGGCTCCCCTCCCTCGGGGACACGGATCTCTCTTCGGTCACCCCCATGCTCTCCCAGTTCACGATCGATGTGAACGAGAAGGGCATCACGCTGATCCCCGGCGAACTTGCCGTCGCCGCACTCGACAAGGCTTACAACGATCTCATCGACTCTTTGGTCGCAAAGGCGGCTGAGGGCGCGGGCGGCGGCGTCATGGGGAACGTCGTGAAGGGCTTTTTGAACTCCTATCTCAAAGCGACGATCACCGGCGTCGAACTCTTCCTCGGGAAGACGGAGGAAGGCAAGCTCACCTTCGACCTCGCGGTCAAGGGAACATATAACGATGAGACCGATGCCCGTCTCTTCGGGCTGAGCGTCACCGACGAGCGGGCGCTCACGGATACGGAACGCGAGGATCTCGCTTCGGACAAGGCATTCAAGGAACTGCAGGCACTCAACGTGCAGGCGACCGCCTACGTCGCTCGCATCCAGGACCTCATCGACAACGTCGACCTCACCGAAGCCGGCATGGCGGGCTATGAGGAGAAGGTCACGGCGCTCAAAGCGGAAGTCGACGAACTCCCCGAGAACGTGAAGTCCCTCATCTCCAACATCTCCGTGTTCGACGAGACGGAGTTCTCGGACGGCACGCACATCGGGCTCATCACCACCCAAAAGGCGCTGCGCGCCCGCGTGGACGAGTTCCTTGGGCTTCTGCCCGCAAACGACGACTACACGGAATTCACCGAGAAGCAGTGGACCGCGCTCAATGCCCTCTATGACAATGCGGGCAAGGTCAGCTGGCAGGTACAGACGGGGGAATTCCTCGGCATGCCGATTTACGACACGAAGAGCATCGACGTCCCCGCCGTCGGGGACAGCGAGCCCATGATCAAGGCGATCGGGGAGGACCGCATCGCGAAGTATCTTACGGCAAGAGACAGCGTTGAGGAAGCCGCCGCAAAGGCGCTCCTCGCGAAGGTCCAACAAAAAGCAGAGGAGTTCAAGACGAAGTCGACCGACGCCGAGCTGCAAGAGGCGCTCACCGATCTCACACAGGTGCTCCTCGCCGAATACGGCGGGATCGCCGAGAGCAAGAAGCCGCTCGTCGCGGACGCCTATGACGCCTATGCCATCGCCGTCGCCAAGGCAAATCTGCAGGTCATCACGCAGAGATATGCCGCCCTGCAAAGCAGTGTGGATGCCCTCCTCGCAAAGGATACCGCCACGGTCGACGAGCTCATCCCCCTTCTCCAAGAACTCTGCGTGCTCTACTCGTGGTATGAGGGCTGGAACTATTGGGAAGCCACCGCAGTCCAGCAGACATGGGGCGGCGCATGGACGAGCAAGATCCTCGACAGCTTGCAGGAGAGCTCGAAGGCGACCCTTCAAACAGAGATCGACGCAGCCATGGCGGCGCGCAAAGGGTTCTTCCTCGGCGAGACGTCGAAGCAGATCTTCTCTGTGCTCGGCGACAAGATCAAGGCAGAGCTCACCTCCCTCAATGAGACGCTGTCTCCCTGCAGGAGCAAGACGCTGCTCAACACCTACAAATACGACTTCTCCAAGCTCGCAACGCAGGACGTCGAGGGGCTCAACGCCCTCATCACGAAGATGCGCGGACTTCGCTTCCTGTTCGAGAAGACCATCTCGGCGGAGGACAAGACGGCATTCTTCGGCGACAACAGCGACCTTTCGACCTTCACGACGACCGACTTGAAGAGCTATGAGAAGGAGCTCGCCAAGTACATCAAGACCAAAGCCTGAGGGCGGCAAAGCTACTTTATGGCGGCAAAATTGCCCCAACTCCGATACGGTTTGACCGACAGAGCCCCCGCACCGCGGGGGCTCACTTTTTGTTGCAGAGGGAAGGGCGTGCGCTCTAAATTACGTCACCCTGAGCCTGTCGAAGGGTCACCGCATTATAAAAATAGAGCGCACCCCCTCCCTGCCTTACGGCATCCCTCCCCCTCAAGTATAAGGGGGAGGGCAGGGGGACGGAAGACTAAGTCGACACGAGCCCCCAAGGGCGAAGTAGCGAAGTCGAAAGGTGTCCGCATTTTTTATAATAGGACATGTTTCGACAAGCTCAACATGACGTAATTCAGAAGCGCGGGCAGGGTGACGTGATTGGGAGCGCGGGCATTATGACGCGATCAGAATGCCCCACCCCTGTCACTGCGTTCCCCTGCCTGCCTCCTTCCCCTCCAAACAAAAAAGGAGCCGCGGCGGGCTCCCTTGGATGAAGAAAAAATCAAATTTTACACGAAAAGACGATGCAAAAGCCGCCCGAACTGCTTTACCGAGCTGCCGATGCGCCGCGGGATCGGGATCCGCTCGCCGTAGCTCTCATCCACGACCGACGCGCTGTCGGGGAATCCTCCCCGGTACACCTCGCAATCGTGCAGCTGCGTGTAGAGTTCGGAGGCGGAATAGCACTCGCAGGGCAGGTCCACCCCCGCCGTCTTCAACATCGCGGAGGCAAATTCCACGCAGGTGAAACTGTCGCGCGCACGCGCTTTTTTATGTATCGGCACCAGCATGGCGGAGATCAGATTGTACACGTAGGCGTCGCTTTTCTCCTCCATGCTCCTGATTTGGCTCCGCACCCGCTCGACGCCCTCTTCCCCCACATGAACGCCGCAGATGTCGGCAGTCCGCTCCCCCACCCTGTACCGCTCCGCCCCCTCGTGGACAAAGCCGCCGCAAAAGGGGGTATCACGCTTGAGACGCGCAAAGGAGTACATCTCGGGAAGCGCCCCGTCGAGGGCGACCGAAACGTGGTTATATGCCCCGCGCGTGACCGCACGGATAAAGCTCCCCATCTTGTAGGGGGTGTTGGAAAAGACGATGTAGATGCTGTCGTTTGCGGCTTCTTGCATGTTCCTCCCGGAAACCCTGCCGCGGCAGGGCGCGGTTGATACCGTCATTATATCATAAAAGGCAGATATTGTCAACCAAACCGCCGCCGTTATTTTCCCCCGCCGCATGCGGGAAAGTTTTTATGAGAGGAATTTGGCAGAAGAACGGGACGGAAGAACGGGACGCGAAAAAGGGACGGCAATGCCGTCCCCTTTTGATGATGAGCGATATTTTGGAGTCGCCCTACTTCCAATCATCCGGGTCGATGTCGCTGTCGTTGCCCGGCTTTTTTCCTTTGGTTTTTAGTTCTTTGACCGTCGTTTCCTTGTCTTCTGCCAGCTTTTTTCTTTGAAGGACCAGCCCGACATTCAATAAAATCAGCACGGCAATAAAGGCGGCAAACAGGAGCCATCCATAGACCGTCAATCCGCTTTGCGTCCCCGTACCGGCAAAGATGCCGCCGCCGCTTGCGGTACTGCGCGTTACAGACATGATCTCGGCGGCTATCATCAATACGATCGGCATCGCAAATACCACTTCCAACACAGTCTTGGGAATGAGGTTGCTGTGTTTCGTAAAATAACATATCAGGTATACGATCATTGCCAAAACGACGATCGAAATGATAACGATATAGATATAATCAAAGTAGCTCAAGAGCGTAAGTTGGCTTGCGGATTCCTTTTTATAAAGGGAGCAAACGTCTTTGATCTTTATCCACGAATAATCCTGGGTATAGACCGTGGGGATAAAAATCGATGCGATGCAGATGACCAGTTCCAAAATACATGCGATCAAGAATATCATTGCTCTTCTCCCTGTTATTTCTTAAAGTCAAATGTGATCTCATCGGAAACGGGATCACCGCCTAATTTCCAGGAGGTTTCGATTTTAACTTCTAAATCTGCAATGCCGGATTCGTCTAAGAATTGTGAGGGGAT
>CANQNB010000091.1 GCA_947625065.1 uncultured Clostridia bacterium
CCGCGCGGCAGCCGCAACATCGAACTCTTTAACGCTGCAGCCGAGGATGCTCTCCGCGAGCATGCCGAGTTTCTCGGCAAAGCCCTTCTCCCCGCCGCAGTGCGCCGCAGCGAGATGCGCTTCGTACACCAGCCCGACGAGCACGCACTCCCCATGGGAGAGCCCCGCGCCCGAGAGTTCGAGCGCATGCGCCGTCGTGTGACCGAGATTGAGGCACCTGCGCACATCCTTCTCGTGCGGATCCCTGCGCACCACGTCCGCCTTGAATGCAATATTTTCGGGCACGATCTCCGACAAAAAGACGGGGTCGAGCAGATCTTCCCGATGCCGGCAGAGGGTATCGAAGAGCGTGGGGAGGAGGACGCCGTGCTTGACGATCTCCCCGAGCCCGCAGCGGAGCTCGCGCGGCGGCAGCGTTTTGAGAAAGGCGGGGTCGACATAGACGCAGCGGGGCTGATGGAAGGCGCCGACGAGGTTTTTGACCCCGCAAAGATCGATCGCGGTCTTTCCGCCGACCGAACTGTCCACCTGTGCGAGAAGGGTCGTCGGGATCTGGATGCATCCGATCCCGCGCATATAGAGAGAGGCAGCGAGCCCGCCGATGTCCCCCACGACGCCGCCGCCGAGCGCGATGAGCACCGAGTTGCGTCGGAGCCCCGCCTCTGCCATGGCGTGCAGGAGGGCGAAGAGGGTGCCCTCGTTCTTGTGCTCCTCCCCCGCTTCCATGACGAAGAGCGGTACGCCGCCGAGGGCGCGCCCGAGCTGCCTTCCATAGAGGCGGCAGACGTTGGAATCGGTAAAGACGAGCCCGCCGCCCCCGAGGAGCTCCTCGCGCATGGGAGAGAGCACGGAGGAAACGACGTGCTTGCGGCAGACGATCGTGCTCTCCTCCCTCTCCCCCCGATAGACGATGCGCAAAGTCTTCATTGGGGCAGCCTCCCGTACCGTTCGACGACCTCGGCGAGCGTATCCCCGCCGAGCCGGTCGCACACCGCCTCCGCAAGGGCGCAGGCGATTGCCGCCTCGAGCACGACTTCGCATGCCGTGACCGCGCAGACGTCGCTCCTCTCCGCCGCGGAGACCGCGCGCTCCCCCGTTGCAACGTCGACGGTACCCAGCCCCCGCCCGAGGGTGGGAATGGGCTTCATCGCCGCACGGAGGACGAGTTCCTCTCCGTTCGACATGCCGCCCTCGATCCCCCCTGCGCGGTTGGTCTTGCGGTAGTAACCGCGTCCGCTCCCGTAAAAGATCTCGTCGTGCACCGCGCTCCCGCGCAGCCCTGCGGCGGAAAAGCCAAGCCCGACTTCCACCCCTTTGACTGCCTGCACGCTCATCATGGCGGCGGCGAGACGAGCGTCGAGCTTTTCGGAATAGGTCATACAGCTGCCGAAGCCGCTCTTGAGACCGCGGACACGGATCTCGCAGACACCGCCGAGGGTATCCCCCTCCGCTTTGGCACGGTCGATCTCCACCCGTGCGCGCGCCGCGACTTCTTCGTCAAGCATGCCGAGTGTGGGCTCTTTCTCCGAAATTTGCGAAAAGGAGGGCGTGCGTTCCTCCGAAACCCCTCCGACCGCACGCACATATCCCGCGATCTCAATGCCGAGCGCGGAAAGAAACTGCCTGCAGATCTCACCTGCGGCGACGCGGACCGCCGTTTCCCGTGCGGAGGCGCGCTCAAGGACATTGCGGGCATCGTCCTGCCCGTATTTGAGCATCCCCGCAAGATCGGCGTGCCCGGGGCGGACGCGCGTGACCTTTCTCTCCTCCGTGTCGCACCCCTCGGGCGCCATGGAAGTCTTCCAATTCTCGTAGTCGCTGTTCCGGACGACGACGGCGATTGGACTGCCGAGCGTCACGCCGTTTCTGACGCCGGAGAGAATTTCGGCGCGGTCGTCCTCGATCTTCTGGCGGGGTCCCCGCCCGTAGCCCGACTGCCTCCTCTTTAAGGCGGCGTCGATCTTGCCGGTATCCAGAGAGAGCCCCGCGGGGAGCCCCTCGATCAACGCGATCAAGACTTTGCCGTGCGATTCTCCGCCTGTCGTTATGCGCATATGTCACTCCGTAGCTACTGTGTATTCCTGCGGTGTGATCCTGACGACGATGTCGCCAAGTTCATCCGTCCTGTAGATGTTTTCAACGTGTTCAGTGAGCCGCGCGACCGTCGCCGCATGCGGGTGCCCGTAGGGGTTGTCCGCACCGCAGGAGATGACCGCCGTCTCCGCATCGAGAAGTTCGAGCCACTCCTCGCAGGAGGACCCCGAGGAGCCGTGGTGCGCCACTTTCAGGATGTCCACGTCCTCGAGACGGACGGAGTAGACGCCCTTGTCGAAGATCGTGTTGTCGAGCGCGTATTCCCGCATCAGAAGGCGCTCTCTCGCCGAAGAGATGTCCCCCGTCAGCAGAACGCAGGTCTCGCCGTAGCGGAGATAGAGCACCGTGGAACAATCGTTGTCCGAGCTCTCCTCCTGCGAATAGGGCGAGAGGCAGACGACATAGGCGCCGCAGGGCTGTGCGATGACGCTGTAGCGGGTGAGCTGCCCGATGGGGCATTGGATCCTCTCCGCCTCTTCGAGCATCGATTGGTAGAAGCGGTCCTCCGTGCCGACGGCGGGAAGATAGAGCCTGTCTGCTCCCATTCTGCGCAAGATGTCCTCCACACCGCCGCAGTGGTCGGCGTCGGGATGGGTCACGGCGATGGAGAGGGAGCGGAAGGAGAGGCCTTTGAGGAAGCGGTATGCCTTGTTGCTCGCCTCGAATGCGCCGTCGCCCGCGTCCACCACGAGCAGATCGCCCTCGGGGAATTCCACGACCGTCATGTCTCCCTGTCCGACGTCGAGAAAGTGGATGCGAAGTTCCCCCTCTTGCCGCCGGGCGATCTTTGCCGCGGGGAGCAGTGTCTCGAAGGGAAGAAAGTACTCGAACAGCGCGATGGAAAGGACGAGAAGGACGGAGACCGCGAGCACGATGCTGCGGTAGACGAATTCCCTATAATCGAGATCCTTCTTTCTTCTGATCGCCCTTTCTTGTCTGTTTAACCTTCTTTTTCCGGACACGGCGGGTCGCCTCCTCGATCGCCCGCTTGATCTCGGGCATGCGCTGCTTGGCTTCGCGATAGCCGATCTCGAACATCTCGTTCATCGCCGCTGCGGAGATGTCCGTCGCAGTATAGTCGTGAAGATTGGGACGGAGCATCACGTCGGCGGCGGCATATCCGCGCGAACGGCAATCCTCGGTGTATTTGACGGGAGAGACGTAGCTCAATGCGCTCCCCACCAGCCTGCTGATGACGCTCTTTTCCTCCTCCGTCCGCAGGAATGCGGCGAGGTCGATACCGATGACGAGATCTGCCCCAAGCCGTTTGCAGACGTCGGCGGGAACGGCGTTGGAAAAAGCTCCGTCGTAATATTTCTTCCCGCCGATCTCGACCGAACGGAAATAGGGAGGGATCGCCGCAGACGCCGTGAGGACACGCGCGATGTTCCCCTCCTCGATGGCAACGCCGCAGTTGGTCTTCCCCTCGGTCACCCACGCCGCAAAGGGCTTGGGCAGGGAGGAGATGTCCCCGTCGAGATACTGCGCGAGAAATTTTTCAGCAAAGGTAAGGTCGGCAAACGGGCGGAGGTTCTTGGAAAATTCTCTCCTGTTCAGCCCCTCGACGATCGCGACCATGTCGGCAGAGGAATACCCCTTTGCGTAGAGCGCGCCGACGATCGCACCGACGCTCGCCCCCGTGACGACCGAAAAGGAGATGCCCTCCTCTTCAAACGCTTTGAGCGCGCCGAGGTGAGCCAATCCCTTGGCTCCGCCGCTGCCGAGCGCGATCCCGAGCACGGGCTTGCGCCTTCTGCGGGCGAACCATTCTTTCAACCATGCTATCAGTCCCATTCCATACCCTGTTTTGCGCCAATTTCCACTTTATCTTACACTGTTTTGATACAAAAGAAAAGATTTCTGTCTATAGTTCGAGCTGCATGCCGTCGTACGCGGCGAGAAAGCCGTATTCCCGCTCTGCCCGCGCGAGCGCCTCCTCCGTCGGGGCGGCGTTGTGCGAAAAATGGGTGATGACGGCTTTGGTGTGACCGTCTGCCAGCCCGATCCGCACGAGCTTTCCGAGCGTCTCGGCATCGGCGTCCAGCCCCATGTGGCGGGCGCCCGCCGCCGTCGCGGAGAACAAAAAGGTGCAGTCGAGGGTGACGAGGTCGCACGGCGGTCCGCCGATCTCCGCAAGGTACCTCTCCGATTCCTCGGTGAGCGCGCCCGTATCGCAGAGATGGAGCACCCGCTTTGCGTTTTTCTCGATCAGAAAGAGAAGGGGCTCGCGGGAGGAATGCTGTGCGCGCAGCGTCCATACCCGCCATCCGCCGAAGCAGATCTTAGTGAACGGCGCGATGACGGAAAAGCGGATGTTCTCTTCGACGTCGGGTTTGAACTCCCGCACGGTGCCCTCTCGGAAGACCTCCTCCGTCTCCGCGTTCCCGAAGATGAGAAGCTTGGGCTCCGTCATATCGCGCGCATATTTATAGCCGCGAAGGATCAGATCGCTCGCATAAAAGTGGTCCATATGTGCATGGGTGACGAGGATCCATTTGATCGCCGAGAGGTCTGTTCCGTGCCTTACCGAATGAAAATAGGCATCGGGCGGGAAGTCGATGGAGAGCTCGCCGTCGAGAAGGACCTGCGAGCGCGTCCTGATCTTTCCGCTCCGTCTGGCGTCCCTGCAAAATTCGCAGTTGCAAAATGCCGCAGGGATCCCCTCTGCCGCTCCCGTTCCGAGATACTGCACGCGCATGCCTCGCCTCCGTCCCCCAAGGGACCCTTTCAGATTTCGTAGATGATGGTGACAGGTCCGCTGTTCACCTGCTCGATGCGCATATCTGCGCCGAAAACGCCCTGCTTTGCGGGGACGCCGAGCCCGCGGAGGAAGGAGAGCGCGTATTCGTACAGTTCGTTCGCCCTCTCCGGGCGCTCCGCCCCCGAAAAACTCGGGCGGTTGCCCTTCTTCGCATCCCCGTACAGGGTGAACTGCGAAACGAGCAAGACTTCGCCGCCGACATCCTTGACCGAGCGGTTCATCTTGCCCGCCTCGTCCTCGAAAATGCGGAGATCGGCGACCTTTTGCATGCACTTTTCCGCCTGTGCGACGGTGTCCCCCGCCCCGACGCCGAAATAAACGACAAGCCCGTATCCGATCTCGGAGACGGGCACATCGTCTACGGAAAGCGCCGCACGGAGCACACGCTGTGCGACCAATCTCATGGGTCAGACTCTCGACATATACTCGCCGGTGCGGGTGTCGATGCGGATGGTGTCGCCCTCTTCGACGAACATCGGGACCTGGAAGGTCGCGCCCGTCTCGACTTTGGCAGCCTTGGTGACGTTGGTCGCCGTGTTGCCCTTGACGCCCGGCTCCGCCTCGATGACTTTGAGTTCGACGAAGTTCTCGGGTTCGACGGAGAACGCCTTGTCATAGAGGAAACGCACGGTCACGACGTCGTTTTCACGGATATATTTGAGAGCGTCTGCGACCTGATCCTGGTTGAGCGGGGTCATGTTGAACTCGTCGTCCATGAAGTAGTAGAATTCCCCGTCGTTGTACGAATAGGTCATCTTCTTTGTCTCGACCTGCGCCGTTTCGAGTTTGGTCGTGGGGTTGAACGTCTCGTCAGAGAGGACCTG
>CANQNB010000092.1 GCA_947625065.1 uncultured Clostridia bacterium
CTCATACCGAGGCGAAGCCGCGACATCCTCCCCCCTCAAGTATAAGGGGGGGAGGCAGGGGAAAACCGAACCTCATACCGAGGCGAAGCCGAGTGTATCTTAAAGATTCGCTCCCTCGCTACGCTCGGTACTTCGCCTGTGGCTCGTGCGCCGCTTCGCGTCGTCGGAATGAGGAAGGGAGGTGCCACGGGGATGCCTCAAGATGACACGTAAACTTTGTTCGGGGTCGGGAGGATGGTCGCGCCCGCGCCCGAGAGCTGGACGTCCACGGCGAGCGTAAAAGAGAGGGAGTGAAGGGTGTGCTCGGGGAGCGTGTCGATGACGCGCACGTCCCCCTGCCTTCCGATGGAGGCGATCATGCGGTCATTGGCGTCGTAGAGGCAAAATTCCCCCTGCTCAAAATCGCCTGCGGCATACCATCCCATAAAGCCGAGGTCGAAAAAACTACGCTTCTTCAGATGGCGCACGACGGAGACAAAACGCGTGCCGTGCTTGATCTCGACGGCAGGGGCTTCATCGAGGCTCTCCCTGAGGGTCGCGACGCTCTTATTGTGCAGATAGGAGGCGTAGACTTTGAGCCGCTTCTGCGTCCCGTCCTTTCTCGCTTCAATGCGGAAAAGCCTCCTTCCGATCTCATCGAAGACGTCGAAGGAGTCATTCCATGCGATGCGTCTGTCCTCGAACAATAATTTCATAGAACACCTGCCTTGCGGTAAGGTTTTGAAGCGGGGTTAGGAGCATTGCCTCCCCCCTCATACCCAAGAGGGGAGGCAGGGAACGCGTCCTCTCGGCTCCCCCAAAGGGGACAGCGAGGAGTTTATGCGCTCCGCCGTCTTCTCTTTAGCCGTCTTCTCTTTAGCCGTCTTCCGTTCCGTCCTCGTCCTTTCCGCCCGTCAATGTTTGCTGATGGTTCCTGGTAAACATATCATATTGGAGCACAAATGTCGCAGTGTAGGTATAAGAGTAATTCCCGTCGATGCTTTCGATCGTAAACTCACCGTCCGGTTGCGGAGTTTCCTCCGTATACGGATAGGTGCCGCCCATGTAGAAGAATCTGAGAGTGAACGATTCCCCGGGCTTGATCCAGAAAGTATACTCTTGCGAATATAGATTGCCGTCTGTACGGTCAACTTGACTGTCATAAACTTCTCTTTGCGTAACTTCGCCGCAGGTCAATTCAAATCCGGGCAAATAAGCATACAGTTTAAGGTTGCCGTTGTTTTGCATTGCCAACGTAATCGACAGGCGGAACTTTCGGTGCCATTGGGCGGTCACGGTGATCGTGCCATCGCTGTCTGTATCCATAGAGCGGTCGACCTTCGTTTCGGACGTGATCACGGCGCCGTTCTCCGCAAGCCAGCCTCCGAAATAGAACTCGCAGGACAGGTCGTCATCGTATTTGTGAAGGTCGGTCGCGGGCATGCCTGCCTGCGCGAACGTCCAGCCGAGGGAGATCCCCTCCTCCGTCACGTTCTTTATGTCGGGGTAATTGCCCGCGGGAGGCACATACTCGAACGCGACCGTGACGATCTCGTCCTCCCTTGCGTACCGACCGTAGAGGTAAATGGTGACGGCGGCGCCCTCCTGCGTGCCGTCTGCGAGTCGGTCGACGACCGTCCCGTCGATCGCCTCCAACCGTGCTCCCGTCGTCGATTGGTCCACATACCACCCGAGGAATAATTCGCCCTCCGGCGCTTCGGGAATATCCAAACTCTTCTGCTCCTCCCCGTCTTGCCATGTGCCGATTTGGATCGGGTCCTCTTCCCCTATGATCCCGTACACGGTATAGACGATCGGGCTCCACTTGGCATAGAGGTCGATTGTCTGCCCGCTCTTCACCTCCGCCTTGCCCTCGACGCGCTTTTCGAGCGAATATTCTTCATCGAGATACCAGCCCTCGAAGTAATGATATTTCCATGTTGGAACGGCGGGGGTGAACGTATTCATCTGCCCCGACCAGACGTCATCGGTGACCTCCCTCGTCACCATGTCCTGATCCTCCTCGCCATTCAGCCTGCCGCCGCCCAAATGATAGCGCACGGTGTACGAGGAGGGACCGATCCATTGATTGTCAATATATTTCCATTGACCGACTCTGACATCGTCCGTTTCACCGTCGCCGTGCCACCACTTGCTCGTGAGCGGAACGGTATATTGTTTGGAATCGTACTCGTTGATCTCGCAGGAGAGTGTCGCGGAAGCGTCGATGTCTGCAACGCCGCCCCCTTCGCTCTCGATCTCGGCGGCGACCGTCGCCGTGTTCTCTACGGTGAGCCTGCCATTGACGACGACACGGGCGGGCGTCTTGGCATCGTAGCCCAAATCGGGCTTGACGCGATAGACGTCGATGAGGCGGGAGATGGGGTAGCCGAGCGATCCGTCTTGGAAGTCCCCCTGCGCGGGGTTGCCCTCTGCGTCCGTGCCGTTCATCGCCCCATAGGAGAGCGCCTTGCCGGCGACGACGAGTGTCGCGCCCTTTTCGATGCGGACATGCGCCCCCGGGAGCATTTTGAGGCTGACATCCTCGGGGATGGTCGTCGTGCCCGAGTTGATGACCATTTCGAGATGTCCGGGAACGGGCACATCCCTGCCCAAGGTCGAGACTTGGATGCCCATCACGCCCAGCCCGAGGTTGTTGACGTGGATGTCACCGTCTGCGATGAAATGCAGCTTACCGTTGCTTTCGTTGATCTCCTTGGTGACGGTGCCCCTGTCGATCTGCAAGAAGGGAGCGACGTCCCCCTCGGACTTTTTCCCCGCCGAGATGAACTTGACCTCGGCAGTGGCATATTTAATATTCGGTTCGCCACTCCCCATACTTGAATCTGCCCCGACAAATCCCCGCAAACTGTAGACAGCGCCCTTTTCAAAGACGGTCCTTGCCACGATGCTCGAAACGGTATATTGGGAGAGCGGAAAGATGCCCGCCGAAAAAACTTTGAGCGTATTGCCGCCGCCCTTCCAGCCGACGATGTTGAAGGGCTCGAAAACGTTTGCCCCCTTCCTCGCAATGAGCTCGCCCTCGCCGCGGGCAAAGCCCATGCAGTCGAAGGTGGAGCCACACTCGAACGAGACATGCGCCCCCGCCTCCACGTTCAGCTCGCCGTAGTAATCGCCGTTGGCGCGCGATGTGTTCCCGTTGCTCGACGAGATGGCGGCATTGACGACCAATCTCCCCGTCACGGAGAGCTCGACCCCCTTGGGCAGCGTCAACGTCACATAGGGCTCTTTTTCATGGGGCGCAGGGGGCTCGGTTTTGTCGTAATCTTCCGTGAAAGTCTTGGCGTTGGCGCGGATGACGGGATCGAATTTCTTCGCGTCGTCGTCTGATGTTCCGGGGTCATCCACAGGCTCCGAATCCATCAGTCCCGTGCTCATGTAGCCCACGGCGGTCTGCGCGTAGGGAACGAGCAGGGTGCCGCGGACAGGGTATGCCTGTTCGCCCGCATGGAGATAGCCCGCCGCCCTTGCAACGTCGGGATGCGCAAAGGCAGTATCGTGTTCGACGATGGCGACGGTCTCCGCGCTCTCCTCGGTGACGGCGTCGGGCATGCGGCTGAGCGCATCCTCCGCGGTATAAAACTCGCCGTTCAATCGCACGGTCTTGTATTTGAAGAGGAGGTTCGTTTCTCCCCTTTCGATGCCAGAAAAGCTCTTTGCGTCTCCATCGTAGCTCTCATAGGTACCGCCGAACGTGTACTCCGCGGGCGGATCGTTCAGAGAGATCTGAAAGCGGTAGGTCGTACCGAGGTCAACGGTCGTGGCGTCGGTATTGGAATAGGTCGTCTCTCCGTCCGTAAAGGTCGTGATGTAGACCCCGCCGACCGAGGAGGAAATGTCCTCTCCGTCCTCATTCAAAAAGACGAGCGCTCTTTTGATGTCTCCCAAGGTGGGCGGGGCGCCGTCGAGGGCGAACTCCACCGTCTTTTGGACATAGAATTTGGGCTTGGCATCGTGCCAGAGAGGCAGAACGGTGAACGGGTCTGCGATGATCCACGCCGAAGCGCCGGCCATGCACAGCATGCCCAGCAGCAAAAGGACAAGGATCGCGATGTATTTCTTCTTGTTCACGGTGATCTCCTGAAAGAGAAGGTCAGGTCCTGATGGAGACGCCGAAGGAAAAGGCTGCCCCCCGCTCCTTCCCGTTGGCGGAATCGTAAAAGACCTCGTAGATGTCGCTTAAGTAGCTTCCTTCGGAAGAGACAAAGGTGTATCGGAGGGTGAAGGCGGCGGTCCCTGTTTTCGCGGGGGGTGTGAGGGTCAGATCCGCGGTGAAGACGTCCCCTTCCTCCGAGAGGGCAAATTGCAGCTCCGATATGTGCGCATCTGCGCAAGCGACCGAGCGGATGGATGCGAGCGGCGCAAAATTCTCCGTCCCCGTGAGCCTGAGCGAGACGGTGACGCGGAGGGCTCCATCCCCGCCCAAACGGGAGCATTTTTCGAGATCTGCGGTGAAGGTCACGGACATGGTACCCTCGTAGCTCGTCTTTATGACCTCGTCCCCATCGAGAACGGCGAACCCCTCGGGGGTATAGACAAGGGGGGAGATGTCGCGCGATTCCTCTTCGATGAAGATATATTCGTTGCTGAAATCGGCGCGCTCTGCCTCGATGCCGCCCGTGAGCGACTCATAGAGCGGTCCCTGCTGAGTGATGATCCAGTTCGCGAACCCCATGCTCATCACCGCGCAGCAGGAGAAGACCGCAACGATGGAAAATTTGGCTCTGTTTCGCATAGCGTCTCCTTTTTGCTCAGAGAATGGGCTCCCAGCGGGGGTAGAGATCGAGGTCGGAAAGGACGGGGGTGAGGTCGGTGAAGTGCCCCGAATTGGGGTCAGGCTCCTCCCCGTCGCCGACGGGTTTGGTGTACCAGCCGAGGAAGCGGAACCCCTCGCGCGGCTCTGCCTGCGGAATGGTCAGATCCTCAGAGGAGGCGAAGTTGTAGCCATGCTCGATTCTCACGGGGAGGTAGATGCCGTCCGAGGTGTGGAAGGTCACGGTGTGGTATTGGAGGACGAAGCGCGAGAAGTCGGCAATGATCTCCCACTCAAGCGCGTCGATCTTATGGTAGATGCGGTACGCCGCCGAGTCGAAATAGAAATCTCCGACATGGTAGGAGGAGCCGCCCGGCTGTCCCTCGCCGACGAACCAACGGTTGACCCGCCCGATTTTGAGCTCCTGCGAGCCGCCGTCGCTGAAAAAGACGCGGAGGGTGAAACTGTCCTCGGAGGTGTCGTCTTCGCATCGGATCTCCTCGATCCCCCTCCCCCGCGGAATGGTGATCGTGCTGTCCTCGAGTTCATATTCCTCCCAGGTCCCCTCTGCGGCGTTGAACCGCAGGTAGAAGACGTGGACCTCGATGTCCCCCGTCTCCTCGTTTTCGTTCCATTCGATGCGGGAGATCTTGTCGCCGTCGATGCCGTCCCTCCCGGGCAGGAGGGTGAAGACGGCGGGGTCGCTGCCGTCCGAATAGGAGACGGTCACCGTCACGATGTTGGTCTCGGGATCGGTCTCGGAGGAGATGTCCGTGATGTACCTGCCGCAGGGAATGGAGAAGACATAGGGCGGAAGGGAGACGTCGGTGTATTCGACCGTGACCGAGACCGAGCCGTCCACATTGGTCGTTGCGCCGATGCTGC
>CANQNB010000093.1 GCA_947625065.1 uncultured Clostridia bacterium
CCCCTCGACGAAGAGGGGGATTTCCACCTCGTCAACGGCATCATCGGCACCTGTTTCAACATCCGTGAGCAGGAGGACGGGCTCGCCCAGCTCGATTTTTTGCCCGACTTCCTCCCCGTGCGCGTTCCCGATCTGCCCTTCGACGTGGGCATCTTTACGCGGGGCGCCTACTTTCATGATTACGGTGCGAAGGCGTGCCTCCTCGGGAGCGGAAAGCTCGTGCATGAGGGCAACTTCGCGGCGCTCCGCCGCATGCGCGTCAAGCGGGAAGACACCATCTGCCGCTTCGAATTCGCCTATGCCATCACCTGCCACAAGGCGCAGGGCTCGGAATATGACGCGGTCGTCGTCTTCGACGAGAGCCGCCTGTTCGAGGAGGGAGCGTCGTGGCTGTACACCGCCATCACCCGCGCCAAAAAGAAGCTCGTCATCATCCGTTGAATCGCCCCGCAGACCGCCGCGGTGGTTTTTCTTTTTGCATTTCCTTGCGCGGTTGGGCGCGCATTTTGTTGACATTCTCCGCAGGAAAGTTTACAATAAAGAAAAAATCAAGTCCCGTGAGGCAATTATGTATTACAGAACACACAACTGCAACGAGCTCCGCGCCGAACACGCGGGGCAAAAGGTGAAGATTTCGGGCTGGCTCGACAGCAAGCGCGACAAGGGCGGGCTGCTCTTCGCCGTCATCCGCGACTTCTACGGCACGACGCAGGTCGTCTGCTCGGAGGAGCCCTGCCTGTCCGCCTTCCGCGACATCCCTACCGAGTCCACCGTGAGCGTGGAGGGGACGGTCGTGCTCCGTTCCTCCCCCAACGAGAAGCTCCCCACGGGGCTCATCGAGATCGTGCCCGAGAGGGTGGAAGTGCTCGGCAGACGGCTCACGAACGCCCTGCCCTTTGAGATCTCCCACTCCACCGATGCGGGGGAAGACGCCCGCCTCCGGTACCGCTTCCTCGACCTGCGCAACCCCGCCGTGCGCGACAAGATCGTCCTCCGCTCCAACATCATCGCCGATCTTCGCCGCCTCATGACGGAGGAGGGATTTTTGGAGATCTCCACGCCCATCCTCACCTCCTCTTCTCCCGAGGGCGCGCGCGACTACATCGTGCCGAGCCGCCTCTATCCGGGCGAGTTTTATGCCCTGCCCCAAGCCCCGCAGCAGTATAAACAGCTGCTCATGTGCTCGGGGTTCGACAAGTACTTCCAGATCGCTCCCTGCTTCCGCGACGAGGACGCGAGGGCAGACCGTTCCCCGGGCGAATTCTACCAGCTCGACATCGAGATGGCGTTTGCGACGCAGGAGGATGTCTTCGCTGTATTGGAGCGCGTCCTTCCCCCCGTTTTTGCCAAATACTCGGGGTGGAACGCGGACATGCCCCCCTTCAAACGCGTCCCTTACCTCACCGCGCTCGAAGATTACGGCACCGACAAACCAGACCTCCGCAACCCTCTCATCATCAAAGATGTGACGAAACTCACCGTGAATTGCGGGTTCGACCCCGTCATGCTCAAACACGTCAAGGCGATCGCGGTGAGCGGGGTGAACGTGCCCAGAAAGTGGATCGACAAGACGGGCGAGGAGTTCACCGTCAGGACGGAAGGCGGCAAGATGTATTGGTTCAAGCTCGATGAGAACGGCGCGCCCGCGGGCGGGATCGCCAAGTTCGTCGCCCCTGCGCTCGACGGGTGGAAGGAGGCGCTCGGCTCAGAGAAGGACTGCTTCGTCGCCCTCGTCGCCGAGGACAAGCTGCAGGACGCGCAAAAGCGCGCGGGGATCCTGCGCACCATGCTCGGCACAGGGCTCGATTTGCTCGAAAAGAACGTCTTCCGCTTCTGCTGGATCGTCGACTTCCCCATGTACGAGATCGGCGAGGAGAGCGGGCAGCTCGAATTCTGCCACAACCCCTTCTCCATGCCGCAAGGGGGGCTCGAAGCGCTCGAAACGAAGGATCCGCTCGACATCCTCGCCTACCAATACGACATCGTCTGCAACGGCGTGGAGCTCTCCTCGGGCGCGGTGCGCAACCACGACCCCGCGATCATGCTCAAGGCGTTTTCGCTCGTCGGCATCGGCGAAGAGGAGGTCCGCGCCAAGTTCCCCGCCCTCTACAACGCATTTGAATACGGCGCGCCCCCGCATGCGGGCGTGGCTCCCGGCGTCGACCGCATGGTCATGCTCATCTGCGACACGGTGAACATCCGCGAGGTCATCGCCTTCCCGATGAATGCCAAGGCGCGCGACCTCATGATGAACGCGCCCTCCCCCGTGGAACAGAAACAACTCGACGAAGTGCACATCCGCATCGTCCGCGAAGAGAAAAAGTGACCGCTCTGCGGCATCGCCCCGAACGCCTCTGCGCCCGGGGTTTTTTCATGCTCTCAAAGGCTTACGTGAGGGGGACCCTCGGACATGCCCCCCTCCGATCACGTCTCATATGCAAAAACGGGAGAAAACTTTGCCCGTTTTTTCTTTTGCGTTCGCAGAGGTATTCGCCGCGCAAAATTCAAGCGAAACTATGCGCCATGGGGGAGCAAACGGGCGCGGGACCGCATAAATTGTGTATATGTCCGTGAGTTTATGCATCGCCGCGCGGCGGAAGGGGAGAAAAGGCGCCGCTCTCTGATGCGGAGGGGGCAGACGGGCGCGAAAGGGGCGGTTTCGGGCAGTTTTTGCCGCAATTCCCCCTTTTTAACCAAAGAAACAAGAATGGCGCAAAAAAAGAAAATGGCAAACAAAAACTGTGAATTTTGCGTAAAATAGGTTTTTCTTATAGTTGGTATAAGAAAAAATTATAAATGATTTTGGGGTTTTTATAAGATTTGTGGGGCATGTTTGATTGACGCCCCACAAAAAATTATGATATAATTGTGATATTATTTTGAAAAGGAGATGTACGAACTTCTTATGAAACGCAGAATGATGATGTTCCTCAGTGTCCTTCTTGTCATCGTGTCGGCGTTCGCGGTCTTGGTCGCCTGTGTCGATCCGAACCGTGAATCCGGGGACGAAGCAGGCACATACTACTGCGAGAACCAGGGGACGGAGGATACCCTCGTCCTCGGCGAGAACTGCTCCTTCACGCTGACCATCGGCTCCGATGAGCGTAGCGGCAGTTACGAGCTCGAAGGGGAAGCCCTCACCCTCATTTCCAAGGAGGGGGAGATCGCGGCGACGCTCAAGGGCGACACGGTCACCCTGACCTATGAGAGCGTGACCTACCAGTTCCTCAAAAAGATCGACTACACCGTTGTGTTCGATACGAACGGCAACGGCACGGTCCCCAATGCCACCGTGGTCAACGGCAAGCCGGTCGCAAAGCCCGAGAATCCCGTCAAGGAGGGCTATGTCTTCGTCGCATGGTACACCGATGCCGAGCTGCGCAGTGCCTACGATTTCAGCCAGCCCGTGAGAGGGGATCTGCACCTGTATGCGATGTTCGTCGAAAAGCTCGATCCCGAGTTCACGGTCACCTTCGATGTGAACGGCGGTGCGGAGACTTTCGACCCCGTCCAGACGGCGGGCGGCAAGCTCTACGAGCTCCCGACGCCCACCCTCGAGGGGGACAAATTCGCCGGCTGGTGGGTGAGCCACAGCGGCAGTGCGGACAAATTGACCTATCAATACGACGGACGGCAGCTCTTCGAGAATACGACGCTCTATGCCGTCTGGGAGAGCTCCGCGCCCCTCGTCTCCATCACCGAGAAGGGCATGAGCTGGAGCGCGAGCGGTCTCAACAACAACTTCAGGTTCAAGCTCACCGACCCCGACGGCGCCACCATCGAGATGAGCGAGAGCAGCGCGACCTCCTACGACTTCAACTTCGCCGACGCGCCCGAGGGCGAGTACACGGGCGAAGTCACCCTCAACGGAAAGACGACGCGCGCATATTA
Organism: uncultured Clostridia bacterium; assembly: GCA_947625065.1. Lineage (GTDB taxonomy): Bacteria > Bacillota > Clostridia > Christensenellales > Borkfalkiaceae > Gallimonas. Next base: position 3,892 of record CANQNB010000093.1, read on the forward strand.
TATGAATAAGGCGCTCGCGCGTGTGAGCGTGTTCGAAGTCACCGGCTGCATGCTGCAGTGGAACGAGGTCCCCGGCGCGGAGAAGTATATCCTCTCCTACAAGTGCGCCTCCGGGCACGACCACACCGCCATCGAGTGCGCCGAGGCTTCCTATGACTTCTCCGCATGCGAGATGCCCGAGGGCGGCTTCGTCTTCAACGTGACGGCAGCCGCAGAGGGGCATGTCTCCTCCGAGGCAAGTTTCTCCTTCGACAGATCCCTTCCCGCCGCCTCCGACCTCTCCTATGACGCCGAGAAGGAGTCCGCCGTCTGGACCGCCGTCCCCGGTGCGACCTCTTACACCGTCGACGTCCAACAGAACGGCAAGTCGCTCGAAGGCTTCCCCGTCAACGTGACCGATCCCGGCTACGACCTCAAAGGTCTCGTCCGCGGTTCCTACACGGTCACCGTCACCCCCAAAGCACACGGGTGGCGTTCTCCCGCCGCGTCGGAGGCGACCTTCGACAAGGCGCGCCTCTCTGCGCCCACGAACATCGTCGTGCAGGGCTCCCATGTCACGTGGGATCCCGTCGACGGCGCAACGAAGTACGAAGTCACCTTCAACGGGATGACGTACTACGACATCGAAGACGAGCGCTTCGAACTGATGGACAGCTACATCGTCGAAGGGCAGACCGAATATAATTTCAGCGTCCGCGCGATCGCAGACACGGCGGCGGGCAATTCCCTCCAGAGCGACACGGTCGTCGTGCACACGGGGACCATCGAAAACGTCGCCTACCGCAACGGCGTCCTCTCTTGGGATGCCATGTGGGGCGCCAACACCTACCTCATCCAGATCGACGGCGACGAGCAGTCGACGCCCGCCAACCGTCTCGAGGGCATCACCTTCGATGCGAGCGGGGATCACACCCTCCGCATTGCCGCCCGCAGGGCGAACGGCACCCAGAGCGAGTGGGCAGAACTCACCGTGACCGCCTACGCGATCTACTTCAACGTCGGCACGGGACACGACACCACGCTCGTCGAGACCGTGTACATGGTCTACGGCGATTCCATCTCGATGGCGGACTTTGTCACGACCCGCGTCGGCTACGACTTCGTCAACTGGTACACGCAGGAGGAGAACGGGGACGTCTACAACGACACCGTCTTTGAGCAGACCTCCGACCTCACCCTCTATGCGCACTGGACGCCCCGTGCCTTCACGGTGACCTTCGTCGTCGACGAAAATTACGCCGCACCCATCCCGGCGGCGACCGTCTACTACGAACAGCCCGTTTCTCTCGGCACGCCCGACACGATCGTCAACGACCAGGTCTTCCTCGGTTGGTACGACCAGCCCAACGGCAGCGGCCTCGCCATCACCGATTACACGGGCAACGGGGAGCCCTACAAGCTCTTGCAGGACATCACCGTCTATGCGAACTTCGGCGTCGCCTTCTCGTGGGAAGAGATCAAGAGCGGGCAGAATGCGGGCTTCCGCGTATCCAAGAACGCGGCGACCGCCAACTCCGTCGTCAGCCTCCGTATCCCCTACATGCACAACGGCAAGCTCGTGACCGAGGTCTCCGACTTCTCGAGCATGCCCAACCTCGAATCCATCAGCATTCCTTCGACCGTCAAGGTCATCAGCCTTGCCTCGGGCTCGGTCGCGTTCAGAGACAGCGCCAAGCTCAGGAACGTCGAGATCTACAGCGTCCCTCAGGAGCAGTACCCGCACATC